>CAZFHG010000043.1:0-20750 GCA_964518665.1 uncultured Opitutaceae bacterium
GGCCAGGAACTCCTGGTAGAGGCTGGATTGCTTGACGAATTCGCGAGTAGTCGCGGGCTCTTGAACGGAAGAACTCATGCTGAAGTCACCGTTGATCATGAGAGCGAGCCGCCGCGTGCTGTCAATGCCTGCAATATACGCATATCTTCATACTGTAGGAAGGCGGGGCTGTGCCAGCCGGAGCAGCAGGGCCGACGCAATGTCGCGGAAGATGCCGGCGGCCTCGCTTTTCGGGGCGCTGACGACAATCGGACGCCCGGCGTCGCCGCCCTCCCGGATCGCAGGGACCAGCGGTACCTGACCGAGTAGCAGCGTACCGAGCTTCTCGGCGATGGCGGCGCCGCCACCGCTGCCGAAGAGCTCATGGCGATGGCCGGCGGGATCGACAAAATAACTCATGTTCTCGGCGACGCCGAGGAGGGGGACATTGACCTTCTGGAACATCAGGCCGCCCTTGCGCGCGACGTTGGTGGCCGCGGGCTGGGGCGTGGTGACCAGCACGGCACCGTCGAGGGGGAGCGTCTGGACCAAGGAAAGTTGGGCATCGCCCGTCCCGGGCGGCAGATCCACGATGAGCACGTCGAGTTCGCCCCATTTCACGTTCTGGACGAATTGCTGGACGGTTTTCATGATCATTGGCCCGCGCCACACCACCGGGGTGTTGTCGTCCACGAGAAAACCCATGCTCATGACCTTCACGCCGTGATGCTCCATCGGGATGAGCATGGCCTCGGCACCGTCGCCTTCGACCTCGGGGCGGCCGGACAGTCCCATCATGAGCGGGACGCTCGGGCCGTAGATGTCGCAATCCATCAGGCCGACCCGACCATGCCGGCCCTGCGCGCCCAACACCTGCGCGAGGGCGCAGGCGAGGTTGACGGAAAACGTGCTTTTGCCGACGCCGCCCTTGCCGGAAGCGACGGCCACGGCGTGCTTGATCGTCTTGGGGGCGCCGCTGTTGCCCGCGAGATTGCCGCCCGCGGCGCCGGCGCCCGCGGCCTTTACCGGCGAGACGGCGAGGTCGATGATCGTGGCCTTCACGCCCGGCATGGCCATCAGGCATTTCTCCACCTCGCGCTTGAGTTGAAGCGGGACTTTCGGATCGCTGGTCGTGAGGGCGAGGGAGACCTTGGCGGTGCCGTCCACGAAAGCCGCGGAGCGAATGAGGCCGAAGGAAACGATGTCACGGCTGAAGCCGGGATACTTCACCTGCTTGAGTTGTTCTTTGATGGCTTCAGGTGTCATGAATAAAATTGGGAACCGGGAGGGGATTTAAGTTGTTAAGAGCTGGCAGCGTGTAAATAGAAATGCCCAGATATCGTCATCTATAACCCGTCAGTCCCATGCATATAATCCTGCGTTTTTTCCTGTTGGTGACCTTGAGCCTTTCCCCCGCACTGGCCCAGCGTGACATCGGTGAAGTGGTGGTTTCGGCCGATACCAAGACCGTGCCGGTGCGCGTCTCGTCCGGCACGCCGGAGCTGAACACGCTCGCCATCCAGGCTTTCCGTTCGCACGGCCGCTACCGCGTGGTCGCGAGCGGGTTTACCTATGACATCAAGTTCAGCGCCGTGGGCGCGACGCAGGTCCAAGTGGAAATCACCCGCAGCTCCGGCACGCCCGTGCACAGCGAAGTGGTCACGGGGACCTCGGCCCGCAATGCCCTCCTGCGCGCGGCGGACATCGCGGTGGAGAAAACCAATGGCCTGGGCCTGAAGGGATTTTTCACGGCGAAGATCGCCTTCATCGGCGAACGCACCGGCAAGAAGGAAATCTACATTTCCGACCTCTTCCTCGGCGAAGTGAAGCAGATCACGCGTGACAATGCGCAGGCCCTCGGTCCGCGCTGGGCACCGGACGGTTCCCGCCTGCTCTACACGAGTTTCTACAAGTCCGGATTCCCGGATATCTTCCAGATCGACCTCAATTCCTACCAGCGCACGACTTTCGTGAGCTTTAAGGGCACCAACAGCGGTGCACGTTACAGCCCCAACGGCCAGCAGGTGGCCATGGTGCTTTCCGGCGAGGGCAACGCCGAGATCTACGTGAGCGACGCCAACGGCAAGCGCGTCGCCCGTCGCACGCGCACCGATGCGGTCGAGGCCTCGCCGTGCTTCTCGCCCGACGGTTCGCGCATCGTCTTCACATCCGACGCCGCGGGCGGCCCGCAGTTGTACATCATCCCCGCGAATGGCGGCACCATGCAGCGCGTGGCGACGAACATCAGCGGCTATTGCGCCGAGCCTGACTGGAGCCGCGCCAACCCCAACAAGATCGCCTTCACCACGCGCATCGGCCGCGGCTACCAGATTGCCGTGCACGATTTCTCCAAGGGCAAGAGCGCCCAGGTTTCCAACGCGCGTTTTGACGGCGTGGAGCCGAGCTGGCTGCCCGACGGCCGGCACCTCGTCTACACGGCGCGCGATCAGCGGACCAGCGTGCTGTGCATCCTCGATACGGAGAGCGGTGCGAGCGTGCCGATCAGTCCGGCGAGCTTCGGCCCCGCGTTCCAGGCCAACGTTTGGGCGAAGTGAGGCAGGTAATGGAGGGGTGGTGACCCCGGCCGCGGTAGGCAGCCCGCTGGCGGGCGCTTGTTTGGCGTGTGCGCACGAAATCTGCGCGAGCGAGCTCGCGGCCTACCGGTGGCGTTTTTCGGATATATAGCGCAACAAAAAAGCCGCACCCGAAAGGTGCGGCTTTGTTTTGCGAATGATCGAATCGCTCAGGCGATGGCGGCGAGATAGTTTTTCTCGGCGGCGTCCCAATCCACGACATTCCAGAAGGCCGCGATGTAATCGGGGCGGCGGTTCTGGTAGTTGAGGTAGTAGGCGTGTTCCCAGACGTCGAGGGCGATGACGGGCTTGCCCTCGATGCCAGCGACGGCCTTGCCCATGAGCGGGCTGTCCTGGTTGGCCGTGGAGCCCACGGCGAGCTTCTTGTCGGCGCCGACATAGAGCCACGCCCAGCCGGAGCCGAAGCGCGTGGCACCGGCCTGCGCGAAGGCGGCCTTGAATTTGTCGAAGTCACCAAAGGTCGCCGTGATCGCGGAGGCGAGGTTGCCCTTGGGGTGGCCGCCCTTGCCCGGGCCCATGATGGTCCAGAAGAAGGCATGGTTGCTGTGGCCGCCGGCATTGTTGCGCACGCCGCCGCGGATGGCCTCGGGGACCTTCGAGAGGTCGGCGATGAGGGCGTTCACGTCGAGGCTGGCGAGGGCGGCGTGGTCCTTGAGGAGGTTGTTGGCGTTGGTGATATACGCCTGGTGGTGCTTGCCGTGATGGATCTCCATCGTCTTCGCATCGATGTGCGGGACGAGGGCTTCGTAAGCGTAGGCGAGTTTAGGGAGTTCGTAGGCCATGATAATGGAGGGTTGGTGTGATGCTGAGGCGGAAAACAAAAGATGCACCGCCCGGCGGCAGCGTCAACTGCCGCCTGTATCTTCCGCGCCGCGTTTCAGCCGGAAAAAGGCCTGCAGGAGTTCGCGGCATTCGGACTCCAGCACGCCGCCGGCGGTGATTTCAAAGTGGTGATTGACGCGCGGCAGGGCGTTGAGGTCGGTGGCGCCGCCGAGGCAGCCCATCTTGGGATCGGGCACGGCGTAACACACGCGCTGGAACCGCGACATGAGGGCGGCGCCCGAGCACATGGGGCAGGGTTCCTTGGTCACGTAGAGGGTGCAGCCCTCGAGGCGCCAGTCGCCGATCTTGGCGGCGGCCTGCGTGATGGCGAGCATCTCGGCGTGCGCGGTCGGGTCATGGGCGCCCTCGACGGTGTTGTGCGCCGCCGCGATGACCTCGCCGTCCCGGGCGATGACCGCCCCGATGGGCACCTCATCCTGCCGCCAGGCATCGATGGCCTGGTTGTAGGCCAGGCTCATGAAAAACCCGTCATCCCGCACCAGTTGCGATGGGAAACGCTTGTCAAACGGGCAGGGCGGAGGCGGTGGTTGGACCATGGTTTAAGCTAAAACCTTGACTTACGGGGGGTGGATGAGGCTTACAAGTGGCTTTTCCGCACCAACCTATTGCATGAACCAACCCACCGCTAGCACGTCCCTTACCCTCCATGGCTGAAGGCAATTCGATTGAAGTTGAGGGCAAAGTGGTCGCCGTGCTCCCCGGCACGATGTTCAAGGTTCAACTGTCCAACGGACACGTGGTGCTGGCCCACATCTCGGGCAAGCTGCGCAAGCACTTCATCAAGATCGCCGCAGGCGACACGGTGAAGATGGAAATGAGCCCGTACGACTTGGAAAAGGCGCGCATCACCTTCCGCATGAAGGAAACCTCGGCGCCGCCGCCGATGCCGCAGCGCCGGCGCTACTGAGCGCCTTCCGCCGGCCATGACAGGCCGCAAGCCCAGCCCCGCGAGCGGTCGCCGGAATACCTCGGCGGCCTTCGGTGCGGAGATCGATGGCTTCATTGGTTTTTTGGAACTGGAGCGCGGACTCTCCCGCCGCACCTGCGAAAGCTACCAGAGCGACCTCGCACAGTGCGCCGCCTATCTTTATCGGCACGGCGTGAAGGGTTGGGCGGCCGTCACCGGCGACCTGGCCAGCGGGTGGATCCGTTCGCTCAGCGGCGACGACTACACCGTCGCCAGCCTCGCGCGCAAACTCGCGGCCCTGCGCGGGCTCGCCCGTCACCTCATCCGCGAGAAGGTGCGCGATGACGATTTCACCGCTCTGCTTTCCAGCCCCAAACTCGTGCGCCGCATCCCCGGCACGCTTTCACCCGGTGAAGTGGGCCGTTTGCTGGCCGCGCCCAACGGAGGCGACGCCTACTCGCTCCGCGATCGCGCGCTGCTGGAATTGTTCTACTCGAGCGGGCTGCGCGTCTCCGAACTCGCGGGGTTGAACATCCAGCAGGTCGACCTCGAACACGGCTACCTGCGGGTGTTCGGCAAGGGTGCGAAGGAGCGTGTCGTGCCGGTCGGCACGAAGGCCGCCGACGCCATCGCCACCTACCTCGCCTCGGGCCGGCCGTACTTCGTCAAACCCCGCACGGGCAGCCAGCTCTTCCTCAGCGAACGCGGCACCGGGCTCTCGCGCATGATGCTCTGGCTGATCGTCCAGAAGTACGCGAAGCGCGCCGGGATCACCAAGCACGTGAAACCGCACCTGCTGCGCCATTCCTTCGCCACGCACCTGCTGGAGGGTGGCGCGGATTTGCGCGCGATCCAGGAGATGCTCGGCCACGCCAACATCGGCACCACGCAGATTTACACCGCGGTCGAATCGCAGCGCCTGCTTTCGCAGCACGCGAAGTTCAACCCGCGGAACCACGAAAGGCAGTGACAAGGACCAATCGCGGAAGTCGGGACTTTGAGGTTCAATGCCCGTAGAATATGGGGCGACCTCGTAGCGCGGTGCTTCAGCCCGCGCTTGAAGCGCAACGCCGGCATTTTTGCGTTACCGAACCAGTGCCGGCTGAAGCTCGGCACTACTTCGTCTTCAACTCGGAGAGCGCCTTGTTCATCTCATCCTGCTCGGCCTGTTTCTTCCGGCGGGCAATCTCGGCGAGGTAGGCTTGGTGCTCCTGGCTGCGAACGTCATCCGTCACAAACTGACTCTCGGCTTTGCGCATGGCTTCCTCGGGTGAATCGCCCTGCTCACGCAGGGCCTGGGCCCGCAACCGGATCTTGGTGTCGGTGAGCGGATCGCGCCCGTACGCTGGGGGCACGGCGGATGCGGAAGTTTCCGAGTGGAGGCAGCCACTGGCGCAGAACGCGGGCCCCAGCAGCAGTGCGGCAAGGACGAACCGGATCATGACGTCAATGTGTCCGTATTCGAGACCGAGGTCTATTTGATTCGGCTCAGCGTGCGCGCGAAACCCCAGACAGCGTAGAGCAGCAGCAGGGCGCCGACGGGGACGAGCAGCACGCCGAGACCGGGATCGCCGTCATGGATGATGATCCCGCCAAGGATGAACCCCGCGGGCAGCAACCCCGAGCCCCAGAGCAGGGACAACGATTGGGCGCGCGTTACTTCAAATCCCTTCACCATCCGGAGCGTCAGCCCGGCGGCGATGTTCACCAGGCCGAGCAGTGTGCCGTGGGCATGGGCGAGGGTGAACATGAGCCGGCGCATCTCGGCGTCGGCATCCAGATACCAACTGATTTTGAACCCGTGCAGCGTTTCCAGCAGGACGCCGAGCGTGAGGAAGGTGAAAAGCGACCACCAGCCATAGCGGAGATGTCGGTCGGAGGAATTCATGGGGGAAAGTCGGTTGGCCGGGAGGCTGGTTTGTGGGCGGGTGGTCTGACGGCGGTTGGCGGGAGGAGGCGGATCATTCTGCAAGCAGGATTTTCCGTTGGTCGCGCTGGTCGAGCAAGCGGTCGAACGTGGCCTGCTGGAACTGACCGCTCGGATCCAGGATCGTTTCCGGCCGGAAGCCGACGCGCGGGTCGCGCACTTCGAACCACCATTTCCGGTAGGCGCGGCTGAGCGCCTCCTTCTGCTTGGCGTCATCCGCGGGGTAATCGAACTCGAAGTCCTCGAATTTCGGCAGGCTCCGCAGTGATTTCCAGGCGGCGAAACGCACGGCGGCGTAGGGGTCGTTGAGCGTGAAGATCAGATGGGGATACAGCCAGTCCCGGCCGGAGGCGGTTTGCGCCGGTTCCCAGCCCATGTTCCAGGCGAGGATGGCCCGCTGGCCGGCGTCGCCCTTCAGGAGCCACTGCACTCCGGCGGAAATTTCGCGATCATCCTGGCTGAGTTCGGGCGATTTCTGGCCATACCAGGCGGCGAGGGTGTCCGCGGTCCAACCCAGCGGCTTGTCGAGATGGCAGAGATTGCAGGCGTTGGGCCGGCCGTAGGCGGTGCTCTCATGCACATTGGGGGAGGAAACCGTGTGGCTGCGGATGGCGCGCAGCAGCCCATAGGTCGTGTGGGGCATGTGGCAGTTGTAGCAACTGCTGCCGGAGGAATTGGCGACGTGGTGCGTGTGGGCCGGAGTGTTGTACTTGATATCCTGATGGCATTGCAGGCAGGCCTGGTTGGATTCCATCTTCGGCTTCATCTGGTCCGTGCTCCGCCAGGTGTGCAGCGTGGCCGCATCGGTCTTGTCCGGATGCATTTCATGGCACGAGAGGCAGGAGAACTTGCCCCCCTTGTAGCAGGGCGAGCCCATCGTGCCGTTCAGTTCGCGTCCGGTCACGCGCACCTTGCCGTCGCCCCAGAAGCTCTTGTCGTAGAAATGCGGGTCGCCTTGGAGCAAGTTCGCCCGCTCCTCGGGATAATCTGTGTCCTGCGGCTGGACCACCCAGCGCAGGTCCAGCTCGGTTTTTCCCGGCCGGAAACTGCTGCCCTGGTTGTCCCAGACTTGCGTGTCCGCGGCATTGTTGAACGCCCAGATGCTGTGGCATTGCCCGCACGCGAGGGAGGCGGCCTGGCCGCTCATGCGCGCGGGATTGGCGATGGTCTGGTCCGCTCCACCGGTCATGTGCAGCATGAACCGTCGGAGCGGATTGCGGTTCAGGGCGATGTGCTCGCGCCCACCGCTGTGGCAGGCTTCGCACGAAATGCCGAATTCGCTGACCTTGGAGTCAAACCTGCCGTTCCCGCCCGGCCGCGCGCGGCCTTGTGTGGTGTGGCAGTTGATGCAGCCATCGTTCCAGTCGCCCTTTGAGTAGACCAGCTCGGGACCGGGGGGGATGAGGAAGGTGTGCTGCACCGGCGCCCATTTCTTTTCCGCGATGATGTAACCGAAGGGAAACTGTCCCATGGTCCGGCCTTCGCGCGGGTCGTCGGTTTCCGTCCAGTAGATCTGCAGGTTGTGCGAACCGGTGAGCAGCACGATCTCCAGCGGTTTGCCGAAGGCCGACTCCGGCGCGCCTTTCGGCTTGGTGCTGACGAAATAGGCCTGTCCCTTCCGCGCGACGCGGTAGTCGGTGTTGTCGTAGGTCAGTTCCAGCCCATCCATTTCGGCGGCGAAATTTTCCGGCTGCGCCACCTGGGTCATGGTGCGGTGATAGGAGGCGTGCCAGCTGGCGTAGTTGCCGGGGTGGCAGGAGCGGCACGAATCCGCGGTCACATAGTCAGGCGCGACGGGAGCCTCGACCGGCCGGTTGGCGGGAGGGAGGGAACGCCCGGCATTGACGAAGGTGAGCACCGTCATGAGCAAACCGCCGGCGACGGCCACCAATCCCCACCGGGCCGCGCGCGAAGCGGGCAGGTAGGAACGGCGGCGCTGCGGAGGCGGGGACGGGGGGGCGGCCATGAGGGGAGAACAAACGGGGGACTCCGGCCCGTGAAAAGCATTTTCATTGGGTGAGGCACCGTACGGGTGCGAAATGGTGCCATCCGCCGGCTAGCAGTCACCCTACGGTTCCGAATGCCTCCGACTGATACATTGGTTGATCGGGAGTCACGCACTGACAAAGGGGCCGTCGGCGGTTAACAAAACGGTTTCACCGGCCTTTGCCGGAATCCAAAGCCATGAATTCGTACGATCCCACTGATGTCACCTGCCGCGCCATCATGGACCCGGCCCCGGCCGTGCTGGCACCCGAGACCACCTTTGGTGCGGCGGTGCAGATGCTGCTTGACCGCCGGCTGCTGGCCATGCCCGTGGTGGACGCGTCCGGCCGTTACCTTGGAATCTTCCGCAAGAACCTCGTGATCTCCAACGTGCTGCCGCAAGTGGCGCTGCACGACGACCGGTTCAACCAGGTGGTCCGCCTGATCAATGCCGGCCTGATCCGCGACAATCTGCATGAGGTGCACGACCGTTTTGCCGCCATCGCGCAGGACCCGGTCAACCTGCATATGGACAAGGTCGCGCCGGTGCTCGGTCCCGACCAGCCCCTGGTGACCGCCCTGTACCATCTCTACCGCGGGCGGAATTTTCTCCCGGTCGTGGACCCGGCCAACGGTTGTCTCATCGGAGTGATCTCCACCTGGGATGTGTTGGAAACCATGATGAACAAACTCTGAATCCAAGATGTCTGCCGCCTGCCACCTTGCCCTGATTGCCGGCCTGAATCCCGTATGGATTGCGGTCGGTATTTTGCTGCTGACCTACGGCGTCATCATGACCGAGCGCCTCAACCGGGCGATTGTCGCCCTGCTCGGCGCGATCCTGATGATCGCCACCGGTATCCTCAACCAGGAGGAGGCCGTGGCGGGGATCGATTTCAACACCATCGGGCTGCTGGCCGGGATGATGGTGATTGTCTCGATCGCGCGGAAGAGCGGCATCTTCGAATACCTTGCGATCCGCGCCGCCAAGCTGGCGCGGGGCAGTCCCGCGGGCATCCTTGCCCTGCTGGTGCTGGTGACTGCCTTGGTTTCTGCGCTGCTGGACAATGTCACGACCGTGCTGCTGATCGTGCCCGTCACACTCGTCATTTGCACTCAGCTCAAGGTGCCGCCCTATCCGTTTCTCCTCTCGCAGGTGCTGGCGTCCAACATCGGCGGCACGGCCACGCTGATCGGCGATCCGCCGAACATCATCATCGGCGCGCAGGTCGGCCTGTCGTTCAACTCGTTTATCTACAACCTCACTCCCGTCATCCTGATCGTCCTGGTCGTGCACGTGCTCGCGATCCATCTGTTTTGGGGCCGGGCGATGCATGCCAGTGTCGAGGCCCGGGCCCGCATCATGGCGATGGATGAAAATGCGGCGATCACCGACCGGACCCTGCTGGTCAAGTCGCTGACAGTGCTGACGGTGGTGCTGGCGGCTTTTGTCGGGGCGCGCTACATTGGACTCGAGTCGGGCACCATTGGCATGGGCGGCGCGGCCCTCCTCCTGCTGCTCGACAACCTGGGCCGGTCGGCGGAGAGGCAGACCGAGAGCGTGACCCAGGTGTTCAACGAGGTGGAGTGGATCACGCTGTTTTTCTTCATCGGCCTCTTCATCGTGGTGAAGGGCGTGGAGCATACCGGCATCCTGCAGGTCCTCGCTGGCAAGATGCTGGCGGCGACGGGCGGCGAGTTGAAGGCGACGGGGCTTGGGATCCTCTGGTCCTCCGCGCTCCTGTCCGCCGTGGTGGACAATATCCCCTTCGTGGCGACGATGATTCCGATGATCAAGGCGATGGCCCCGGCCTTTGGCGGACCGGACGGCCTTATGCCCCTGTGGTGGGCGCTTTCACTGGGTGCGTGCTTGGGAGGCAACGGCACATTGGTCGGCGCGAGTGCGAACCTGACCGTGGCCGGCATTGCCGAGCGCAACGGCATCCCTTTCCGCTTTCTCACTTACACCAAGCACGCGCTGCCCATGATGCTGGTGCACGTCGGCATCTGCCACGTGTACTGGATGTGGCGCTATCTTTGAACCAGCGGTCAGTCATCGGGGCGCAGGGCACCGTCAATCCGCCAGCAATTGTCCGGACTCGATGATCCGTTCACCAGGAGTGGCGGCGAGGGCGGCATTGAGCAGGGCCTTGGCGACGAATGAGGCGGGCACGATGCGATAGCGGCGCGGCAGCACGGGGCCGAATAGGGTCAGCACTACCGTCGCGAGGCGTTCACCCATGCGAAATTCACGGCGGTGGCCGCCGAGCAGGCCGGGTCGCACGATGGTGAACGAGGGATAGCCGGTGGAGCGCAGTGCCGCCTCCACCTCGCCCTTGTTGCGGGAGTAGAATACCTTGGAATGCGGATCGGCCCCCAGCGATGAGTTCAGCGCATACGCCGTGGCACCGTGGCTGAGTGCGAGGCGGGCCACCACCAGCGGGTAATCGAAATCCACGCGGCGGAATGCCGCGGTCGAGCCGGCCTGATGCATGGTGGTGCCGAGCGTGCAAATCACACTGTCCACCTGCCACCACGGGGCATCAGCCGGAAGCGCATTAAAATCCACAAGTGGATTTTCCAGCTTCGGATGCACCGACAGCGGCCGGCGGGTGGGCGCCACGATCTTTCCCACCCGGGTATCGGCAAGGGCTAGTTGCAGGACAGATTGACCGACCAGCCCGGTGGCGCCCGCGAGGAGAATGGTTTTCATGGCGGAGTTACCTTATCGTGAAAGGTGCGGGCGGCAATGTCGCGGCCACGACCGGCCCATAATAGCAGCAGAATCGCCGAATCGTTTCCCCGCGGATTACGCGGATTGGCGCGGATAATACCTCCGGCATCCGCGTCGATCCGCGTGATCCGCGGGAAAGATTGCATTTCGGGCGCCGCCTTCGGCAACTTACTGGCGATGAAACGCCCGATCCTCTGGCTCACCTTGCTTATTGCAGGCTGGTCTTCACCGGTGCTGCAGGCGACAGCACCCGTCGCGTACATCGACGATCCCGGCCGGCTTTTGCCGTCCGATCCGGCCTGGACCAAGGCCGGAGAGAGCAAGCTCGCGGCGTTTGAACGAACAACTGGCATCAGGATCCTCGTGCAATTTCACCCGGCCTCACCGTCTGCCGCGGAGGACAAGCTGCCCGGACTCTACATGCGATCCCTCGCCGGAAAGTTGGGCATCGAACGTCAGGGCGTGCTCCTCGTTTATTTTGCCGATGATCCCGACTGGCGGGTCTGGGTCGGTGATGAACTGACCGCCAACTTTTCCGGCAAACCCGGCACAGTGGCGGAACTGACGGCCAGCGGCGCAATTCACGACGCGAAGGAAGCGATGCTTGCGGCCGCCAGGACGCGAGCCGCCGAGGCTTTCGCGGCGTTGCAGAAAACGGCGCCATCAGATCGTCCGCCGACCCCAGACCGATACCTGGCATTGCACACAGATGTGCTCATCAACGCCCTGATGGACAGACTCTCGTCGCGTTAGGCTTCGCTCTACTCCCGGTCGGGTTAGACCCCATGGTGCGGCGCAGTGCCGGCGCTTATCTTCAAGGCATGCCTCTCCTCAATGTAGTCCTGGTCCTGGTCGTGGTTGGTGTGGTCCTCTGGCTGATCAACACCTACATCCCGATGCAGGGGACGATTAAAAAGATCCTCAATGTCGTCGTCGTGATCGTGGTCATCCTGTGGCTGCTGTACGGCTTCGGCGTGATTGATAACTCCGGGGAAATAAGTCTGCCGGAAGTGGGCTAGGGTTACCGTAGTCCGGTGCCAGTGTCCGGGTGGGGTGTGCCTTGGCCTCGAGCCCTGGCTTGTCATTCTTCGCTGCGCGCAGAATGACAATTGACTGGGATTGCTTCACCCCCGCCTCTGGTGCCCATGTGCCTGCCACTGTTGCCTGTTGCAAAGCGGAGCCGGGAGTCCTAAGTCCGGCTCATGAACCCCAAACAACTCAAGTCGCTCAGCAACCTTTGCTTTTACCTCGGATTTGTCTCCATCGCCGGCTCCATCGCGATCTGGTATCTCACCGGCGGTGACACCGCGGTGGCGCAGGCGCACGCGGAACGCTTCGGCATCTTTGTCGGCTTGTGGGCTCCCACCTTCTTCATCCTCTCGAATCGTTTCGACCGCTACGCGGACAAACCGATCGAGGTGGAATCAGCCTGAGCTGACGCCTGCTTGCGGGATCAGACAGCCAGCAGCTTCAACAGGTCGTCAGGGTGAGTGGCTTCGCGTTCCGTGCGCAGGTATTTTTCCTGACGGTTGGTATACACGACCAGTTTCACGATCTGTTCGTCGACCTTGATGAAAAATTCGTCGGTGCCGGCCTCGATCGCGGCGATGGCCGCCGCCTGGGTCAGCCGCCAATGGGTGCGGTCGGAGTTCACTCCTCCGATGCTGTTGATGCGTTCGAGGGGATCGTGACTGTAAGCACGACCGGCGGTGGAGACGGCGCGTCGGCGATAGGGTCGGGCCATGGGAGTATTCGGGTTGGAAGGTGGTTACGCTGCGTTCGGGTTCAACCTACTCCCGGCCGGCTGGTTTAGCGACTGATTCCACCCGGTGGTGACGGCGGTGTTCACCGGGGAATGAGTTCTGGCGCGAATAACTCTGCCGGATCGGTCGCACTGTCCCGCAAAAGCGGCTCAGCTCAGCCGACCCAGGACCGGGCGTTATAAAACAACTGCATCCAGGGCGAGTCCTCTGACCAATCTTGCGGTGCCCAGCTCATGCACGACGAGCGGAAGACCCGCTCGGGATGCGGCATCATGATTGTCACGCGGCCGGTGGTCGTCGTGAGGGCGGTCATGCCGTGGGGTGAGCCGTTGGGGTTGAGCGGATAGTGCTCGGTGGGCTGGTGGTGATTGTCGACGAATCGGGCGGCGACGAGGCCGGAGCGGTGCATGGCCTCGGTGGCGGTGGCATCGCGGAATTCGGTGTAGCCTTCACCGTGGGCGACGGCGATGGGGATGACGGAGCCGGTCATGCCAGCAAACAACACGCTGGGGCTGGACTCGATCTTCAGGGAAACAAAGCGGCCCTCATAACGTTCGCTCTGGTTTTGCACGAAGCGCGGCCAGAGCTCGGCACCGGGGATGATGGCCTTGAGGTTGCTCATCATCTGGCAGCCATTGCAGACGCCGAGACCGAAGGTGTCCTCGCTGGCGAAGAACGCGGCGAATTCGGCGCGGGCACGATCATTGAAGAGAATGCTCTTGGCCCAACCCTCGCCGGCACCGAGCACATCGCCGTAACTGAAACCGCCGCATGCGGCGAGACCGCGGAAATCCTGCAGCGATACGCGGCCGCTGAGAATGTCGGTCATGTGGACATCCACGGCTTTGAAGCCGGCGCGGACAAAGGCCGCGGCCATCTCGACCTCGCCGTTCACACCCTGCTCGCGGAGGACGGCGACGGCGGGACGAACATTGGATTTACAGGAGGAAGCAGAGGGAACAGAGGACGAGACGATCGAGCTTTCTTCAGTGGCTTTCTCTGTTTTCTCCGTTGCCACCTGTAAATTCGATTTGGCTGGTTTGAATGTCAGCTTAGGCGTGATACCGGGGTTGGTTTTGTCCTGCCGGAGCTGGTGTTCCTGGTCGGCGGCCTGGGGGTTGTCGCGGAGGGCGGCGATGCGGTGGGTGACGTCGGACCAGATCGAACGCAGGGCGAAGAGGTTCTCCTCGAAAAGCACCCGGCCGCCGCGCGTGACGCGGAAGGTGTGCGTGGCGTTGAGGGTGCCGATGCGGGAAACGCAGGCCTTGAGGCCGTGCTCGCGGATGGCGAGAAGGACATCGTCGAGATCGGATTCGCGCACCTGGAGGACGGCGCCGAGTTCCTCGTTGAACAGGGCGGCAAAGGCCTCGTGCCCGGGCGGCAGCACAAGGTCCACGCCAGTATGGCCGGCGAAGGCCATCTCGACGACGGTGGCGAGCAGGCCGCCGTCGGAGCGGTCATGATAGGCCAGCAGCTTCCGCTCGCGTCCGAGTTTCTGGATCACATTCCAGAAGTTCTTAAGATCGGCGGCGCGGTCCACATCAGGGGTGGCCCCGCCCATTTGCGAAACAACCTGCGCGAGGATGGAGCCGCCAAGGCGGTTTTGCCCGCGACCGAGGTCGATTAACAAAAGCACTGTCTCACTGATACTGACGGAATTTTCACAGGAGGGCGCAGAGAAAGCAGAGTCAGGAGTTTTCTCATTCTCTGCTCCCTCTGTTTCCTCCTGTAAAATTGCTTTCTGATCGTATCGCAGTTGCGGCGTAAGCGTGAGCCGAATGTCGCGGACTGGTGCAAAGGCCGAGATAATGAGCGAGATCGGGGCGGTGATGCGCTTCGACTTGTCGCCGTCCTGCCAGACGGTGGACATGCTCATGCTGTCCTTGCCGACGGGGATGGTGATGCCAAGGGCGGGGCAGAGTTCCATGCCCACGGCTTGGACGGCGGCGTAGAGGTCGGAGGCGTCGCCGGGGACGGCGGGTGCGGCCATCCAGTTGGCGGAAAGGTTAACCTTGCCGAGGTCGCCGACCTGGGCGGCGACGAGATTGGTGAGGGCTTCGCCAACGGCGAGCCGCGCGGCGGCGGCGGCATTGTTGACGGCGACAGGGGTGCGTTCGCCCATGGCCATGGCCTCGCCGGTATAGACGTCAAAGGCCGCGGCGGTCACGGCACAATCGGCGACGGGCACCTGCCAGGGGCCGACCATCTGGTCGCGGGCGATGAGTCCGCCGAGCGTGCGGTCGCCGATGGCAATGAGGAAGGTCTTGTCGGCAACGGCGGGGTGGGAGAGGACGCGGCGGACGGCTTCCGCGATGGTCAGATCGCCGAGGTCGAGGGGCTGTTGCGGCCGCGGGAGGGACTTTTCCTTACGGTGCATGCGCGGCGGCTTGCCGAGCAGGACCTCGAGGGGCAGGTCGATGGGCTTGTTCTGGAAATGCGGGTCCTCGACGACGAGCTGCTTCTCCGCCGTGGCTTCGCCGACGATGGCGTAGGGGGCACGCTCGCGTTCGCAAAGCTGCCGGAAGGTGTCGATGCGTGCGGCCGGGATGGCGAGGACGTACCGTTCCTGTGATTCGTTGCACCAGAGTTCGAGCGGGGACATGCCCGGCTCGTCGTTGGGGAGCTTGCGCAGGTTGAATTTGCCGCCGCGGCCCCCGTCGTTGACGAGCTCGGGCAGGGCGTTGGACACACCGCCGGCGCCGACATCGTGGATGAAGGAAATGGGGTTCTCGTCGCCGAGTGCCCAGCAGCGGTCGATGACCTCCTGGCAACGGCGTTCCATCTCGGCGTTGTCGCGCTGGACGCTGGCGAAATCGAGGTCCTCGCTGCCGTGGCCACTGGCCATGGAACTGGCGGCGCCGCCGCCGAGGCCGATGAGCATGGCGGGTCCGCCCAGGACAACGAGCTGATCGCCGGGGTTGATCTGCCCCTTTTGCACATGGTCGGCGCGGATGTTGCCGAGGCCGCCCGCAAGCATGATGGGCTTGTGGTAGCCGCGCAGCTCGGCGCCGTTGGCGCCGGGGACCTTTTGTTCAAAAGTGCGGAAGTAGCCGTTGATGGCGGGGCGGCCGAACTCGTTGTTGAAGGCGGCGCCGCCGAGCGGTCCCTCGATCATGATGTCGAGCGCTGAGACGATGCGGCCAGGTTTCCCGTGGTCCTTTTCCCAGGGCTGGATGGCGCCGGGCAGTCGCAGGTTGGAAACGCTGAAGCCGACGAGACCGGCCTTGGGCTTGGCCCCGCGGCCGGTGGCGCCTTCGTCACGGATCTCGCCACCGGAACCGGTGGCGGCACCGGGGTAGGGGGAAATCGCCGTCGGGTGGTTGTGCGTCTCGACCTTGCAGAGCAGGTGGATGTCCTCGGTCGAAGAGGTGTATTCGTTGGTGCGCGGGTCGGCGTAGAATCGTCCGCCCTTGGAACCCACCAGCACGGCGGCGTTGTCCTTGTAGGCGGAGAGGATGCCGTCGCTGTGCAGCTGATAGGTGTTCTTGATCATCTGGAACAGCGACTTGTCCTTGGCGGAACCGTCGATTTCCCAGGTGGCGTTGAAGATCTTGTGGCGGCAGTGCTCGGAATTGGCCTGCGCGAACATCATCAGTTCGACGTCGTGCGGATCGCGGCCGAGCTTGGTGAAGGCGGCGACCAGGTAGTCGATCTCATCCTCGGCGAGGGCGAGGCCCAGCGAAGTATTGGCGGCGACCAGGGCGGCGCGGCCCTGCGCGAGCACCGGCACGGTGGCCGAGGGCCGGGGTGATTCGTGCCGGAAGAGGACGGCGCAGGAGTCCAGATCGGGAAAGACCACCTGCGTCATGCGATCGTGGAGGCGGGCGGCGAGATCGCGGGCGGCGGCCGGGCTGAGCGCGGCGGTGGTTTCAATGGTGTAGGCGATCACCCGCTCGAGCCGCTTCACTTTGTTCAGTCCGCAGATGTGCGCGATGTCGGTGGCTTTGGAGGACCAGGGGGAAATGGTGCCGGGGCGGGGGGCGATGACTTGGACGAGGCCCTCGACCTTGGTTGCGATCCGGCTGGGTCCGTAGGTGAGCAGTTTCTCCAGGATGCCGTGCTGGGCGGCGGTCAGGACTCCCTCGGTTTCGGCGACATGCACAAATTCGGCCCCGAGGGCGCGGATGGGGAGCCCGGCGGCTACCAGGCTTTCCAGGAGTTTTTGGAGACGGAACGGGGAGTGGGCAGGCGAGCCGCGGAGGATCAGCATGGTCGGAAAGCCGATGTTTCCCAACATCCCCGGGGCGTCAAGGGGCGTGCAATCCGTGCGCAGAAATTTTGCCCCCGGCTGACGGAGAAAGCCGTTGACGATTCGTCGCGACTGCGCGGAATGAACGGCTTTGAAGCCCGTGAGGACCACTGCCCATCCAACCGCCATGCTGCGCTGCCCCACCGGGACGGCTCCGGAATCCACGGGACCCACGGCATGAGCGACCGGATTACCCACGAATGCGGCGTCGCCCTCGTGCGGCTGCTGAAACCGCTCTCCTACTACCAGGAAAAATACGGCACCCCGCTGTGGGGCTTCACCAAGCTTTTCCTGCTCATGGAGAAGCAGCACAACCGCGGCCAGGACGGCGCGGGCGTGGCCTGTGTGAAACTCGATGCGCCGGCCGGCGAGGCGTTCATGTTCCGCGAGCGGAGCGTGAAGAGCAACCCGCTCGACAAGATCTTCAAGACCCTCCTTAGCCAGTACAACGAGAAGGTGGACACGGGCATCATCCACCCCGAGTTCCCCGACACGGTGAAGAAGTCCTTCGACTTCGGCGGCGAGCTGCTGATGGGCCACCTGCGCTACGGCACCAGCGGCGGCTACAATCTTTCGTCCTGCCACCCGTTTTTCCGCCGCAGCCCGTGGCCGACCCGCAACCTGGCGCTCTGCGGCAATTTCAACCTGACCAACACGGCCGAGCTCAACGCCTCGCTCACGGCGATGGGGCAGCATCCCATCCATGCGACCGACACGCAGGCCATCCTGGAGAAGATCGGCTTCTTCCTCGATGAGGAGCACGAGGACATCTACCGGTTCCTGCGCAAGCGGGAGCTGGCCGGCGAGGAACTGTCCCGCCGCATCAGCGACGACCTCGACGTCACCCGCATCCTGACACGCGCCTCGCAGAAATGGGACGGCGGCTTCACGCTGTGCGGACTCATCGGCAACGGCGACGCCTTCGTGGCCCGCGATCCCTCCGGCATCCGCCCCTGCTTCTGGTTCCAGAACGACGAGGTGGCGGGCTTTGCCTCGGAACGCGCGCCGCTCATGACCGTGTTCGACCTCGCGGCCGAGCAGGTGAAGGAAGTGAAGCCGGGCCACGTCGTCGTCCTCAAGCGCGCCGGCACCATCACCGAAAACGCCTTCACGGCTCCGCTGCCCCGCGCCTCCTGCTCGTTTGAGCGCATCTATTTCTCCCGCGGCAACGACCTTGACATCTACCGCGAGCGCCAGGCGCTGGGCGGCGGCTTGGCCGACCAGGTCATCACCGCCATCGACCACGACTGGGCCAACACCGTTTTCGGTTTCATTCCCAACACCGCCGAGGTCGCCTACTACGGCCTCTTGTCGGCCTTGCGCAGGCGGCGCCGCGACGAGGTCAAGGCGGCCATCCTCGAGGCCCAGGCCAAGGGCACGCTCACCGAGGCGCTGCTCGACGAGCTGATTTTGCGCAACTGGCCGCGCGGTGAGAAGGTCGTGAGCAAGGACATCAAGCTGCGCACGTTCATCGGCCAGGAGGGCCTGCGCAACCAGCTCGCGAGCCACGTCTACGACATCACCTACGGCTCGATCAATCCCGGCGACAACCTCGTGTGCGTGGACGACTCGATCGTCCGCGGCACCACGCTGCGCAAATCCATCCTGCGCATTCTGGCCCGGCTCAATCCGCGGAAGATCGTGATCGTCTCAACCGCGCCGCAGATCCGCTACCCCGACTGCTACGGCATCGACATGTCGGAGCTGGGCAAATTCATCGCGTTCGAGGCGGCCATCGAGCTGTTGAAGGAGCGCGGCAAGGGCGATTTGCTGCAGGAGGTTTATTCCCTCTGCCGCGAGGAAGTGAAACGGGCCGGCACGGTCAACCACGTGCGCAAGATCTACGAGCCGTTCACCCCCGAGGAAATTTCCGCCAAGATTGTCGAGCGCGTGAAGCCCAAGGGCGACTGGAAGGGCGAGATCGAGATCATCTTCCAGAAGATCGAGAACCTGCACGCCGCCGTGCCCAACCACACGGGCGACTGGTATTTCACCGGCAAATATCCCACGCCCGGCGGTTACCGCGTGGTGAACCAGGCCTACCTGAACTATTTCGAAAAATCGGAGGGGAGAAGTTATTGATCGCGGAAGCGCGGAAGTACGGAATCAAAGAGAACCATTCCGCTTTTCCGCCCTTCCGCGCTTCCGCGATTATTCCATGTCACTCAGCTACGAATCCTCCGGCGTCCGTTACGACCAGCTCGATGCGTTCAAGCGCGCCTGCCAGCAGGCGGCCCGGACTACGGCGCCGCTGTTGAAGGACCACGGGTACTCCGAGCCCGCGACCACCCGCGGCGAGAGCGCCTACCTGATCGAGGCGGCGGATCACTACCTGGCCCATGTCGAGGAGGGCCTCGGCACCAAGAACCTTGTGGCGGATGCCGGCTATTCCGCGACGGGCGAAGGGTTTTACCATGAGATCGCGATTGATACGGTCGCGACCATTGTGAACGACCTTGCCACCTGCGGGGCGCTGCCGATCTCAGTGGCGATGCACGCGGCGGTGGGTGATTCGGGCTGGTTCGCGGATGCCAGGCGCATGGAGGCGCTGGTAGCCGGCTGGGCTGAGGGCTGCCGGCAGGCCGGGGCGGTGTGGGGTGGCGGAGAGACGCCGACGCTCAAGGGCATCGTCAATCCCGACACCATCGTGCTGGCGGGTTCCGCCATCGGGAAAATCGCCCCGAAATCCCTGCGCATCATCGGCGACGTGCACGACGGCGATGCGATCATTTTTCTCGCCAGTTCGGGGGTGCAGACCAACGGCCTGAGCCTCTGCCGGCTGATCGCCGGCAAGCTGCCGCAGGGCTACCAGACTCCGATCGGCCACGGCGATCCGCGCACCTATGGCGAGGCGCTGCTGGCCCCGTCGGTCATCTACGTCCCCTTTGTGCGCGAGTGCCAGCGCCGCAACCTGAAGCTCAACTACGTGGCGCATGTGACCGGTCATGGCTGGCGCAAGCTCATGCGGCTTGAGGAGCCATTCGTCTACGAAATCACCGCGCCGCGCGCACCGTTGCCGTTGTTCAAATTTCTTGAGCAGGCGGGTCCCATTTCGTCGCGCGAAATGTATGCGACCTTCAATCAGGGTGTGGGTTTTGCGGCCTACGTTGATCCGAAGTCGCTCGATGCCGTGCTCGCCGCCGCCAAGGCCTCGGGTTACGACGCCTGGCTCGCGGGTCGTGTAAAAAAGTCCGGCACACGCAAGGCGGTCGAAGTGCCGTCGCTCGGGCTCACTTTCGAGGGCGATACCTTGCAGGTGCGCTAGTTAGGTAAGGACCGGGAGGCGGGTAGGGCGTGTTTGCAGACCCAGATTGTCATTCTGAGCGGAACGAGAATCCAGTGTGCGCTTATCTATGACCTCGAGCTGTGTTCGCTGGATGCCAAACCAGGCCTGCGGCCTAGACTTCGCTTCGTTCAGAATGCCAAGCGGATGGGACGGAACATCAAAGGCGAACAAAACCATGCATGCGCCTTTTGCGGCCATCCTGTCCGGGTTAGGTCTACCATTCTGGATTCGCAGTGGTTAACGGTATTTTGCTGAGGATTGGGATTGGCTGATTGCAAGTCGTTCGCACACTTTGGCCATGCTTCGCCGGTCACCCTTCCCCAGTCTCTGGCTTTTTCTTCTAGTGTTGGCCTTTGCCGTGCGTTTGGGCGGACAGGTCATACCTCCCGGCACCTACAGCGCCGTGGTGATGACCGGCGACACCATCTCCTCAGGCACGGTGTATGTTAACGGTGGCACCACGTTCGCGCTGCCGACACTGA
>CAZFHG010000044.1:0-8883 GCA_964518665.1 uncultured Opitutaceae bacterium
GGCTGGCCTGGCGCTTTCCTTGCCCAACGGGCACTGCGTCACAAATCGTCAAAGTTTTCCTACCAAGTCACATTCTGGCTGATCGTCGCCTTCCATCAATACATCGCTACTGACTTCCTGCTCGACTGGCGGATCTACAGCCAGGTCAAGGTGTGGATTGCCTCGTATTTGTAGGTTTGCGGCGTCCCGGAAATGTTTAAGCGCAAGGATCGCATAGAACGGAAAGACTATTCTCGGTCCTTCGGAACAACCTTCATTGTGAATTTTGAGCCTCTTTGCGGCTTCAATGCCTCAGCAGATCGAGAATAATTCAAAGTGAACTGTGCCAACCTTGGTTAAACTGATTTGCATCTAGGACTCGGGCTGCTCCTGCATCAATATCGTGACATCCTAGCGCATGCGGAGCATAATAGCGTACGCATGAAAACGTTATCCCTCGTTACGATTGGTGTCGGCGTCCTTTGCCTGTTGGCGGCAGTTGCCGGCAAGTTCATGGGTGTGAATGTCCTCAAGGTCACGCCGGTGAATTACGTTCATTCCGCCAACGCCCTGTTCCTGCTCGCGCTGGCGGTGATGTACTACTGTCGGTGCTACTGCTGCAAGGACGGCGACAGCAAGTGCTGCTCGGAAGGCGAGAAAAAGTAAGACATCTCATCCTGGTCGCAGTGCCCACCGGCGAATTCACTTCGCCGGCAATGGTTGTGCTTTCACTGTGCGGAGGAATTCAGCCGGTATTCTTCTGCGGATTTCGCAGATGTCACGGATTAGAACACGATTCACCAATGCTGCGATCTAAACCGCAAAGATCGCCAACGTTACAAGGACTCAGCCCCTTTGCGTTCTCTGCGTTCTTTGCGGTTAAATCGCCCTGGCCCTGTCCTCGGCTCATCCGAGGAGCATACTGGCGATGCCGGCCCAGAGCGGTGTGGGCGCCACCTGCATGATGAGGAGGCTGATGACTGAGAGGATCGTTAGTCCGACCGCAAATGTGCGGTCAAGTTTGCGGATCAGCACCGTCTTCAGGACGAGAAGCAGCACGCCGATGATCAACGAGGTAAAGAACGGTCCAAACAGAGTGCCCCACACCGTGCCGACGTAAAGATTGCGGATGGCGTCGACGCGATCCAGCGCGGCCGGCATGACGGCGAGTACGCTCAGCAGCATCAGGGGTCGGTGAATATCCGCCCGCATCCGGTACCAGACCCCGAGGGTCACCAGCACGGCGAAGACCACCATGCTGATCAAGGGAACCGCCATGAATTGACGGGGATTGAGGCCCCAGAGCAGCACCTCGGGCGGATTCACCCGGGCCGAACCGAGGGCCACGCTGACCCCAAAGATCACGACCAAGGCGGCCAAGGCCGCGCCGATTTTTCCGAGGGTCATATGCAGCTTGCGATTGCCGGCCTCGATCAGGAGCGGCTGGACGAGGAAGAGGATCATCCACGCGGTCATGCTGATGCCGTGCAGAATCACGACGGTGCGAATCGTCGGCGTGAGCGGGCGTCCGGGATAGGCCTTGCCCTGCAGGTAGAACAGTTGAAATCCGGCGAACATCAAAACGAACAACAAGACGGCCGCCCCGGTATAGAAATACTTGGGGCGAGTCGGGCGCATGGCTTGGACACGATCAGGGGATGACATGGCTGTGGTGTGGTTTAGTTACTAACTGCCCGGTAGGGGGAACGGGCCTGGGGTGGTGGGAAATTGGAGATTTTCCACATCCAAGGCAACATATGACATAGCGTCGCAGGAAATCGTCACATCCATGGTCAGTCCGGAGACCGGACCCAACCTTTGAACACCTGCGAGCGATCGCCACTGCTTTGAACTTCATGTTGTCGTTCCCGCGGAAGCGCGGGCGAATGGGTGACATCATTCAGGGTTTGAAGTCCATCCATGTCATCCGTGTGATCCATGGTCGGGCAGTTTTCCGGTTCGCCCCCATCCCTATTCATGAAGCGCCAATTGACCGGCTATGCATTCATCAGTCCATGGCTGGTGGGATTTGCCGTCTTCGCACTGGCGCCGTTTCTCCTCAGCATCTACCTGTCGTTCACGCGGTACAACATCGTGACGGAACCGGTCTGGATCGGGCTGGGCAACTACCGCAACCTGTTCCTGCACGATCCGCTGTTCTGGAAGGCCCTGGTCATCACGCTGAAATATGCGGCCGTCGCCGTGCCGCTGGGCGTCATCACTGGCGTGGGACTCGCCCTGTTGCTCAACCTGGAGCTGCGCGGCATCGCGATCTATCGCACGCTCTTCTTCCTGCCGAGCATCGTCCCGGTCGTCGCCACCAGCGTGGTCTTTGTCTGGATCCTCAATCCGCAGATCGGCCTGGTGAACGGCGTCCTCAAGGCCCTCGGCGTAATCGGACCCAACTGGCTGGGCTCGCCGGACTGGGCTTTCGCGTCACTGGTGCTGATGAGCCTGTGGAGCGTCGGCGGGAGTGTCATTGTCTATCTCGCCGGGTTGAAGGATATCCCGCTGACCCTCTATGAGGCGGCGATGATCGATGGCGCCGGCCCGTATCAACGCATGCGGCATATCACGCTGCCGCTGCTCACGCCGGTGATTTTCTTCAACCTCGTGATGGGCGTCATCGGTGCGTTCCAGTATTTCACGCAGGCCTATGTCATCATGAACGGCACGGGCGGACCAAACGACTCGACCCTTTTCTACGCCCTCTACCTGTTCAACCGCGCATGGCGTTACCTCGACATGGGCTACGCCTCGGCGATGGCGTGGATTCTCTTTGTAGTGATCATCAGCATCACGCTGTTCATTTTCCGTTCGCATCGGAGGTGGGTGCACTATGGCGACTGATTCCCAGGGCCAACGGACCTTCCTCGCGCTGGGCGGGCTGCTGCTCGCCGGCCTGCTGCTGGCCTTCGTGCTGCCCAAACCCGTCGAGCACCGGTCCGCCGGGCGGGTCCAGGTCCGGCTGTGGCACATGTGGACGGCCGAATGGAAGACGGTGGTCGATGAGATCGTCGAACGTTTCAACCGAAGCCAGGACAAATACGAGGTCATCGCCCTGTCCGTGCCCGGCATGGGCGGTGCCGACACGAAGTTCGTGCTGGCGGTGGCCGGGGGTGATCCGCCCGATGTGATGGCGCAGTGGAATCCCGTTATCCCGAGCTGGGTCGAGGCCGGTTTGCTGCAGCCGCTGGACGCATTCATGACCCCCGGCGAATGGGCAACCCTGCGACAGGAGATGTATCCGGTGGCGCGAAAGATTGGCGTGTATCGGGACCGGCTCTACGGGGTCACCACCGGCCTGAACCTTTGGGCCTGCTACTACCTGCCAGCACACTTCCGGGAAGCAGGGCTGGATCCGGACGCCTTTCCGACCTCGCTGGAGGACTTGTTCAAGGTGGGCGCCAGGCTGGACCGCTTTGAAGGCGCCAACCTCACCCGCATGGGCTTCATGCCCCAGCTGTTCGGGTTCAATGTCACGCTCTTCGGTCCCGGTTTCTACGACGAGACGAAGCAGGAGGTGACGGTGTTCACGCCCGAGAACCTGCGGGCGTTGACAGTCTTCTCCGCCGAGCAGGCACGGCTGGGCTTCGATAATGTTGCGCGCTTTCAGGCGGGCATCAACCAGTTCAGCTTTGCCGCCGGCTGGCCGTTCATCGGCGGTCACTACTCCATCTGTCTGGACGGCCAGTGGCGGGTTGAACAAATCGCGCGCTATGCACCGGAACTGGAATATCGTACCGCGCCCATGCCGCCACCGGCTGGGGGACGCACGCGCGCGGGCTTCTCAAACGGCAACTTCATGGTCATCCCAGTGGGAGCAAAATGCCCCGACGGCGCCTGGGATTTCATCAAATTCTGGAGCGGTATCGAAAACCCGGAGCGGGCAGCGGAAATCTATGTGATGGGCGGCTGGCTGCCGCTCAAACCGGCCATCGTGCAGGCACCGGCCTATCAGGCCTATCTGCGCAAGTATCCCCAGTTTCAGACTTTCGTGGACCTGCTGAGCTCGGAGAACATCCAGGTCGCTGCGCCTGTCCCCTACACTTCCTATCTGGCCGACCGTGTCACCCGTGCCAATGACATGGCCCTGCAGGGTCTGCTGAGCCCCGAGAAGGCGCTGCGGGAGCTGGAAACGGAAGTCCGGCAGGAGCAACTGCGTCGAAAGGAGTTTGGCTATGTCGACTAGTTCTCCCGGCCGGAAGCTGGTCACGCATGCCGTGCTGATCCTGCTGTGCCTGCCCTTTGTGCTGCCGCTGGTCTGGATGGTCTCCACCAGCCTGAAGCCTGAAACTGAAATCTACGCCTCGTCAGCGCCGGCCAGTGCCCTGGACTATCTCGGTACCCTGCTGCCCGCGCATCCGCACTGGCAGAACTACCCCGAGGCGTTTCAGACCGTACCCTTCGCCACCTATCTGCAGAACACGCTTGTCCTCTGTGTCGCGAATGTGGTGTTCGCCGTGCTGTCGAGTGCAGTGGTCGCCTATGGGTTTGCCCGCCTGCAATTCCGCGGCCGGGAGTTCTGGTTCATGGTCATGATCTCGACCATGGCCTTGCCGGGTCAGGTCACGATGATCCCGGTCTTCACGCTGTTCCGCGAACTTGGACTCTACGGCACCTTCCTGCCGCTCATCATCCCGTCCCTGTTCGGCAATGCGTTCTTCATTTTCCTCCTGCGACAGTTCTTCAGCACGATTCCCGAGGAACTGGCCGAGGCCGCCCGCATCGACGGGGCCAGCGAATGGACCATCTTCACGCGCGTGATGCTCCCGCTGGCGAAGCCGGCCCTCGCGACCTGCGCGCTGTTCCAGTTTCTGCACACCTGGAATGATTTCTTCGGACCGCTCCTCTACATCGACAATCCCGACCGCTACACGCTGGCCTACGGCCTGCAGCAGTTCATGAGCAGCTACGGCGGCAAGTGGGCCCAACTCATGGCCGGCGCCAGCATCTTCACGGTGCCGATCATCCTCCTCTTCTTCTTCGCGCAAAAGACCTTCATCCAGGGCATCAGCACGACCGGTTCGAAGGCGTGAGTCGGAAACTTCTTTTCCACGGATTCCACAGATTGCGCGGATGAATGCCGCCTGACTTTAGGAGCCGATCCTCTGGAGGTTTCTCAAAGGGAGCTGAGGGGTAAAGCATCCATCCCCTTAGGCCACTCGTAGTTTATTCCCATATCCTATAATCATTAACCCATAAGCCATAACCAATCTCGCCCGCATGATCCATACTCTCGAGCGTACCCAATTCATTCCCGCTGATCCCAACCGGGTCTGGGAGTTTTTCTGCGCCCCGCAGAATCTCAACGCGCTCACACCACCGGAGATGCATTTCGAGATCCTCGGCCAGCCAGCGCCGATGTACCAAGGGCAGTTGATCAAATACCGAATTCGGGTGGCACCCGGCGTGCGTGTGAACTGGCTAACGGAGATCCGGCATGTGAGGGCAGGAAGCTATTTCGTGGATGAACAGCGCCGAGGCCCCTACTCGCTCTGGTATCACGAGCACAGCTTCGAACCCAAGGCCGGCGGTGTGCAGATGAGCGACCGCGTGACGTATGCCCTGCCCTTTGGTCTGCTCGGTGACCTCGTGCACGCCCTATGGGTGCGTCGCACATTGACGCACATCTTCGATTACCGCAGTGGCGCTGTGGAGCGGATTTTCGCAATCCGGTAGACCAGTCTGTGATCGTCCAATTTCTCGAACATCGAACGTCCAACCTGGAAATTCCAACACCCAAGGTACCGGGCAGGCAAAGAACCAGGAATTTACCGTAGCCAGTTACAAAATTGGATGTTGGAAGTTGGATGTTGAGCGTTGGATGTTCAGAGCTTCACTCCGTTTACCCCAAGTGAAGCCCGACGATCTCCCCGACTCCTGCCGTCCGCTGCAAATGATTCATGGCTTCGACCAGTGGCCGGGAGCCACGGACGACGCCATGCGGGAGCGGATTCTGCTGCTGAGGCAGGCCGGGCTGGGTGGCCTGGTGGTCAACGTCAGTATCAAGAACTACCTCCGCGACGAGACGGCCTGGGCCCATTTCAAGCGCGGCGTATTGATCGCACACCATGAGGGGATGCGCCTCTGGATCTACGATGAGGAAGGCTACCCCAGCGGGGCGGCAGGTGGACGAGTGCTTGAAGCGGCGCCTTCAACGGAGGCGCAGGGACTGGTCCGGGTCGTCGATCCGTCGGGTGCGATCCGCTACGAAGTGATCCGGCTCTATGAAGGCACGCACGCGACGGAGAATTTTTACCAGAAGCGGCCCTGCATCAACATGCTCGACCCGATCGGTGTCGCGACTTTTCTCGCCGTAACGCACGACCGGTACGCGACCGTGCTCGAGCCGATTGCCCGCTATGTTGAGGCGTTCTTTACCGATGAACCCGCGCTGATCTCCGCTTATATCCCGAAAGAGCGGGACTATCCGAAGACACTACCCTGGCACACACGATTGCCGGCCGAGTTTCTGGCCCGCAAGGGCTACGAACTCACTCCCCACCTTGAGAGCCTTTTCGTCGATACCGGGGCCATCGACCGGAAGATTCGATGCGATTTCCATGCCCTGATCGCCGAGCTTTGCGCAGAAACCTATTTTGGCGGCTTGCGCGACTGGTGCCGGCGCCACGGTGTGGCCTCAAGCGGTCACTTGCTGGGCGAGGAGTCCATGGCCTGGCAGACCGTCTTCAACGGCGAGCCTTTTGGCTGCTACAGCCAATTGGACATTCCCGGCATCGACATGATCACCTCGGATCCCGAAAAGATCATGGCGAAGGACTATTTCCTCGTGCCCAAGGTGGCAGGATCGGCGTGCCGCCTCCAGGGCAGCCGGCGCCTGATGTGCGAGATCAGCGACTTCTTCGGCATCATGGACAAGCATCACGCCTCGATCGAGCAGATGCAGTCTACGGCCGGGATCCTCTTTGCCTTTGGCGTCACGGACCTGTGTTCATACTACACCCTTGTTTTCAAGCCGGAGGTGGAAGTGAAGCCAGCGGAGTTTTCTGCTCAGACGTACCGACGGTACACTGATTTTGTCACCCGGTTGAATGCTTGCTTCACGCGCGGCACCATCGAGACGCGCGTGGCTGTGCTCTACCCCATCGTTGCCCTGCACGCCCATTTTACTCCCTCCACCCGGTCAATGTACGAGCCGCATGTCATTCCGGAGGTCAACAAGCTGGACAGTGATTTCACCGGCCTCTGCCGCAGTCTCCTGCAGCAGCAGATCGATTATGATGTCGTGGATGAGAGGAACATGACCGGTGCGCGTGTGGATGGGAAAACCCTCCGGGTCGGGGCGAGGCAGTATCAGGTCCTGATACTTCCGCCCATGGATACTATCCGCGTGAAAACGATGGAGACGATTGCCGGATTTGCTGAATCCGGCGGAGCTGTGCTGGCGCACCCCTTGGTTCCGAGATACGCAGCCGAGGGTCCGGAAGCGGACGTCAGGATCAACGCAGCCTTCAGCCGGGTCCAAGCCAGCGGGTCGTTTGGATGTGTCGAGGCTGGTTCAAGGTCCATCGAAGAGCTCGTGAAGACGAAGGTGCCACCCGGATGTGAACTCTCACCGCCGGCAGAGCACATTCTCTGCACCGTGTTGAGCAATGCGGCCGGCACCACCTATTTTCTGGTTAATACCGCATCGAAGCCGTACGCCGGCACCTGCACTGTTCGGAGTGTGGGCAAGCCGGTGATACATGTTCCCGCCACCGGTGAAGCGCGACCGTTGCAGCAACAGGCAGCCGTTGAAGCCTGCACGGAATTCCCGCTCACACTACAACCGTTCGAATCGCTCCTGGTTGTATTCTAGTTGGGTGTACACAGGCACGGTGCCACGCCCGATAACGCTTTCGGGTGAGTCTGCATCCATGACTGTATTTACGATTGGGAGGGAGGCATGCGTGTGGAGTTTGCACGCATGAAACCGATACCTGACCCGCCGCGTAAGTCTTTCACCAAAGCTGCAGCGAATCCAAGAGAGCTGTTACAAGTTCATGGCGGCTATCGGAATCTGAAGTGCTTCCAAGTGGCCCAGCTTGCATACGACCACACGGTGCGCTTTTGCGACCGCTACATCAGCAAGCGCAGCCGGACGCACGACCAGATGGTACAGGCGGCGCGGAGCGGGGTGCAAAATATTGCCGAAGGCTCAAAAGCGAGCGGCACCTCAAAAAAGACCGAGCTGAAACTCACCAACGTGGCCCGGGCCAGCCTGGAGGAACTGAAGCTCGATTATGAAGACTACCTGCGGCAGCGCAGGCTGCCGCTATGGGCGCGGGAAGACCCGCGCCGGAAGGCACTCGTGGCCCGGCGTTGCCGGACGGTGGAGGATGTGGCCGCCTGGGTGCGCGAGCAGCATGGACGAGATGGACACCATGGACTTGATGGACGGCCAAGGGCCACGGATCAGTCCATGCAGTCCATCAAGTCCATCCCGTCCATCCAAAGCACCTATCCCGAAATCGCCGCCAATGCCGCGCATGTCCTCATCGGCGTGGCCTGCGCCCTCCTCGACCGCCAACTCGCGTCACTGGCGCGATCCTTCGAGGACGAAGGCGGCTTCACCGAAAGACTCTACCGCGTGCGCAGCGGCCGGCGCTAGTGCTCCTGCCGCCGCTCAATCCACCCCGATGGCCTTGCCGCCCTCGCGTTTGTCGTAGCTGCGGAAGGCGAACATCGTCTCGCTGTCGATGATGCCCTCGACCTTGAGCAGATGATCCGTGATCAGGCTCTCGATGGTGTCGAGGGATTCGCTCTTGAGAATCACCAGGAGGTCATAGCGCCCCGACACCGAGTACACGTCGGTGACCCCAGGCAGATCCAAAATCACCTCGGCCGTCCGGGTGACTTTGCGATGATCGATCTTGAGCATGATGATGGCGGTAGGCATGG
>CAZFHG010000044.1:8983-20464 GCA_964518665.1 uncultured Opitutaceae bacterium
CGCCGCGGCGACCACGCCCGACCCAAAGGCACCCATCCCGCGCCAGATTCCGTACATCATCGGCAACGAAGGTTGCGAGCGCTTCAGCTTCTACGGGATGCGCAACATCCTCACGGTCTTCCTGGTCTCCTCGCTGCTGGCGTACCTGCCCGAGGGGGACCGCGCGGGGGCGGCCAAGGACGTATTCCATACGTTCGTCATCGGCGTGTATTTCTTTCCGCTGCTGGGCGGCTGGATCTCCGACCGCTTCTTCGGCAAATACCACACGATCTTCTGGCTCAGCCTGGTCTATTGCGTGGGCCAGTTCTGTCTCGCGCTGTTCGTGGACAACCGCGCTGGTTTCTACTTCGGCCTTTGTCTGATCGCCCTGGGTTCGGGCGGCATCAAGCCCTGCGTGGCGGCGTTCGTGGGCGACCAGTTTGACCAGACCAACAAGCACCGCGCCAAGGTGGTCTTCGATGCGTTTTACTGGATCATCAACTTCGGCTCGTTCTTCGCTTCGCTGCTGATGCCGATCTTCCTGCGCCAGCTCGGGCCGGCGGTCGCGTTCGGCGTGCCGGGGCTGCTGATGTTCATCTCAACCGTGATCCTGTGGAGCGGGCGCAAGCGCTACGTGATGATCCCGCCGGCACCGCCGAATCCAAACTCGTTTCTCAAAGTCTCCCGCACCGCCCTCGCCTCCGGCCTGCCCGGCCGCGTGCTCGCCGGGCTGGGACTCGTCGCGGCCATCACGGCACTCGTATGTGCCACAAAGCTCGGGGTCGTGATCGCCCTCTGCACGGCGCTCGTGGCGATGATTGCGTTTGCCGGGGCCGGAGTGTGGATCCAGCTCGACGGCGCGCGGGGCAAGCACCCCGACGAAGCCGTCGAGGGCGTGCGCACGGTCCTGCGGGTGCTGGTGCTGTTCTTCCTGATCACGCCGTTCTGGTCGCTCTTTGACCAGAAGGCCTCGACCTGGGTGCTGCAGGCTGACGCGATGACGAAGCCGGGCTGGTTCCAATCCTCGCAGATGCAGGCGCTCAATCCGGCGCTGGTAATGCTGCTGATCCCGTTCAACAACCTCGTGCTTTATCCGGCGCTGAAGCGCATGGGATTCGAGATGACCGCCCTGCGCCGCATCACCATCGGCATCGCCGCCTCTGGCATCGCCTGGATCTTTGTGGGCGGTATGCAGTTGGTGCTCGATGACGGCCGCTCGTTCACGATTGCCTGGCAGATCCTGCCCTATGTTTTCCTGACACTGGGCGAGGTGCTGGTCTCGACCACCGGCCTGGAGTTTGCCTACAGCCAGGCGCCGCAGGCCATGAAGAGCGCGGTGATGAGTTTCTTCAACCTGTCGGTCACCGTCGGCAATCTGTGGGTGCTGGTCGTCAACGGCGCGGTCCGGAACTCCACCGTCACTGATTTCATCGCCTCCACCGGCTTCGGCATCACGGCCTTCCAGATGTTCTTCTTTGCCGGTTTCGCGTTCGCCGCCGCCCTCGCCTTCGGCCTGGTGGCGCGGAAGTATCCGGTGGTGGATCATTACCGGACCGCGTGAGCGCGGTCCGGAACATCCAACGCTCAACATTCAACGTCCAACATCCAATGGACTGGGAGCGCGACCGCCGTCGGTCGCAATTGGACGAATGCATTCAATCATCAGAGAATTCGTCGTGGTCGAATAACGTGATGCCGGGTTTGGGAGATCATCTCCCATCGTGAAGTTGCGACCGAGGGCGGTCGCACTCCCAACAATCCGAATTATTGGATGCTGGAAGTTCGTTGCTCGATGTTGGATGTTCGCCTCAGGCCCTTGGCCTGCGGGCGCGTGGGGCTCGCTTGGCGGCCAGGCGCTGCCGCTCGATGGCGCAAGTCTCGTGATACAGGACGAGGTAGCGGAGGTCGGGCAAGGTCAGGCCTTTTACCCATTCCCGACGCTTCGGCTCGGCCAGACGACGTAGATCGTGCAGCGGACAGGTGATTGGATTCGTGTGATCCAATGGACAATTTGCCGACAGGGTCAGAGCCTTTGATTCCAGCCGGACACGGACACCGGCCGTGGCGCCAGATGCCTTGGTTTTCATTTTGGGGGTGGAGTTTTGGGAACTGAGGGAAGATGTCGGAACCCGGAACCGGGTCCGACGGGGTTAATCCCTTGGACAGGTTGAGTATAGTGCAATTCCCGGCATCTGGCTCCGCAGATCTTGCGAAATGTTAAAGCCAAGATTTTCAACCACGGTTCGCACGGATTTATATTAAAGCCTCAGACCACAGAGAAAACGATGCCACCGAGGTTCATACACACTCTGGTACGAATCCATGTTATCCGTGAAATCCATGGTTAATAAATTCCGGTTCACTTGGCAGTTGAGCGTAGAGAACTAAACGTTGAGCGTTCGCCCACGCATGACCGTGATTGCCTCCCATTCAAAACCTACGGCGCTGTCCGAACTTGAGCCGGCCGATCTGGCCCGACAGTTCGTCGCCTGGGGCTTCAAGGCCAGCCATGCGATGCGGGTGCTGCGGGCCTATTACGCGGGCGGCGATCCGGCGGGCGTCACTGGACTCCCCCGCGAACTGGCGATCCGGCTCCGCGCGGAGTATGGGACGGGTGCCACCACGACGGCCGTGCGGCAGGTGGCGGCGGATGGGACGACGAAGCTCCTGCTCAGGCTCGGCGATGGGCGCACGGTCGAGGCCGTGCTAATGCCGGACTTTCGCGCGGATCGCGCGGCGGGCTGCCTTTCCTCACAGGTAGGCTGTGCGATGGGCTGTGATTTCTGCGCGACGACGAAGACCGGCTTTGAGCGCAATCTCACGGCTGGCGAGATCGTGGAGCAGTTCGTGGCACTGCGTCGCGAGGCCCAGGCGGTGGGCCGCAAACTTCAGACACTGGTCTTCATGGGCATGGGCGAGCCGATGCTCAACCTCGACGCGGTCCTCGTCGCGGTGCGCCGCCTCGCCGCCAACGACCTGGGCGCCCTGGGTTGGAGACAGATCACCGTTTCGACGGTGGGCATTGTACCCGGTATGGAGGAGCTGACCGACGCAGGACTCAACGTGCACCTCGCAGTGTCGTTGCACGCTCCGGACGACGCCACGCGCGCGCAATTGCTGCCGATGGGCCGGCGCTTCCCCATTGCCGACATCCTCGCGGCGGCGGACCGCTTTCAAGCCAGTCGGGGCCGGCCGGTGACTATCCAGTACTGCCTGCTTTCCGGAGTGAATGACACCCCGGAGCATGCCCGCCTGCTGGCGGCGGTATTGGGGTCGCGGCGCATGCATGTAAATCTGCTGCGCTACAACCCCACCGGGCTGAGTCTGCGAGGGATCACCTATGCCGCGTCCTCAGATGAAACCGCAGAGGCCTTTGCCGGGGTGCTGCGCAGCCACAAGGTCGTCGCGCATTTCCGTCGTTCGCGTGGTCCGGATATTGATGCGGCGTGCGGACAGTTGCGGCGACGATCGGCGGGCGTTTGAGCTTCGGCGGTGTTTTCGTAGCGCGGTGCTTCAGCCCGCGCTGGACGCCGCCCCGTTGTTTAACCTCCGCGAACCAGTGCCGGCTGAAGACCGGCACTACGAGCTTCTGCGTGGGCTGGTCTTTGAACGGCATTCGAACGCCTCTTTGCGAGTGAAGCGTTAAAAAGGCGGGGTTCGGAGTCCCCGCCCTACTGTCTCAATCCCCCTCGTACCCGGGAATCTTCTTCACATCCACCTCGTCCACCTGCTGCGGATTCATGAAATTCTTGGCGTAGCGCAGATAGACGCGGTCGCGAATGAAGATGTCGAAGAGGTCGGGATCGATGTGGCCGGCGAGCTTGAGCTTGCCGAGGATGTTGAGCGACTCGGTGAGGGTCTTGCCCTCCTTATACGGCCGGTCGCGGGCGGTGAGCGCCTCAAAGATGTCGGCAATGCCCATGATGCGCGCCTGCACGGGCATCTGGTCGCGTTTCAGTCCGCGGGGATAACCGGTGCCATCCATCTTCTCGTGATGGCCGCCGGCATACGCGGGCACGTTGCGGAGATGCCGCGGCCAGGGCAGCGCCTCGAGCATCTCGATGGTGACGTTGATATGGTGGTTGATGATCTCGCGCTCCGCGGTCGTGAGGGTGCCGGAATGGATGGTCAGGTTGTGAATCTCGTCCTCCGTCAGGCAATCGGCCTCGCGACCGTCGGGAGCCCGCCAGCGGTATTTCCGGGCGATGGCCAGGACGCGTTCGCTGTCGCCGGGGTGCATCGCCTCGCTGCCGATGTTGCAGGTGCGGAGAAAATCCCGGTCGGCGTCGATGCCGCGCAGGCGCTCGGCCAACTCGGCCGCGCTCCCCTGTGCCCGCAGGTTGGCGAGCTCGGCATCACGCTTGATGACCTCGAAGCGCGTGTCGATGAGGGCGATGCGGTCGCAGATGGTCTGGAGCTTCGTGGCCTTGTCGACGATGTGGACGGGCGTGGTGACCTTGCCGCAGTCGTGCAACAATCCGGCGATTTTCAGCTCATACCGGTCCTTGTCGTTCATATGCCAGCCGGCCAGCGGACCGCTGGTCGTGTCATTGGCAGCCTCGGCAAGCATCATGGTGAGGACGGGCACGCGGGCGCAGTGGCCGCCGGTGTACGGGGACTTTTCGTCAATCGCCTTGTTGATGAGGTTGATGAACGACTCGAAGAGGTTTTCCAACTGGAGCAGCAGCAAGCGGTTGGTCAGGGCCATTGCGGCCTGGGAGGCCAGCGACTCGGCGAGGTGGATGTCGGTCTCGCTGAACTCGGTGACCTCGCCACTCGCGCGGTCCTTGGCGTTGATGAGCTGGAGCACGCCGATGATCTCATCCTCGTGATCCTTCATCGGGACGGTGAGGAAGGAGCGCGAGCAGTAGCCCGTCTGGCGGTCGAAGGCTTTCGTGCCGGAGAAGTCGAACTGCCCCGGCTTGTAGGCATCGGCGATGGCGACCGTGCGATCGTTCAACACCGCGTAGGCGGCGACCATCGAGGTGTTGCCCCGGCCGGTAGTGTCGCGGAGCGGGAGCGGTTCGAAGGGGATCTTGGCGCCGGTGGTGCCGCCCATCGCGATGCCGAGGGTGTCGTTGCGGATGATCTCGAAGCGGAGCGCATCCTGCGGCGTGGTAACGCGGCGGTAGAGCGTGCCGCCGTCGGCGTTGGTGATCTGTTTGGCGGCGACGAGAATCGCCTCCAGCAGTCGGTCGAGGTTCTTTTCTTGCGAAAGCGCGACGCCGATCCGGTTCAATTCCGCCAATCGCCGGACAAGCTCATCCGATGGTTCCTGGCGGGGGCGGGCGTCCATGGCGTGGAAGCTAAGACAAGGGTTTGCGGGGATTCAAGGGTCGTAAGCAGGCGGATATTAACCACTGATTTCACGGATGGCACGGATAGAAGGCATGGGTTGAATGGCCGCAGCAGGCTCAAAAGCGCATCAGGATAGGAGGATGGGCTTGGTTTAACATCCGTGTAATCCGTGGTTAAGTCTTCCGCGGTTTTTTCTTCCAGGGCCAGAAGCCGAGGACAATCAGGGCGATGCCGAACAGGAGCGGGCCGATGAACCAGGTGATGACCTCGCCCTTGGTCACACCCAGTGAAGCCTCGTCGGAGGGCTCGATCAGTTTGACGGCCGCGATGATGTTGATGACCGCGGAAGTCAGGGTCATGGCGCCCACGCCGATGAGGGCGAATCGCAGGAAGCGGAAAAGCCAGGAGGGCATGGGGGAAGGATGAAGGAGGAAAACCGGATTTGGGATACCGGAAATTTGGGTAGGGCCCGGCCTCCGGACGGGCTGCGGTTGGCCGGCGCACGCCCAGCCGCCCGTCCGGAGGCCGGGCGCTACCCCATGCAATCCGGTGGCTCGGCCGGAGGCCTCGCCCTACCCTTTGGCCATCGGCACTGTCAGCGTGAACTCGCAGGTCCTGTCGGTGTTCGTCAGCGGCAGCGAAACGACCAGGCGGCCCTCCTTGAAATCGGCGTGGCCGTCGGCGGTGTAGGGATTATGCGGGAGCACAGGCCATTTGATGCGGGCCTCGGCGGGCAGGGAGAGTTGCCACGCGTGATGTTGGAGGCTGGTGACGCCGGATTTCTCCCAGGCTGCCGCAGTGAGCTCGGTCTGGGTGCCATCGGAAAAGGCGACCGGGCTGTCCTCGTAGCGGATGAAGGTCAGGTGCACCGCGGCCGGTCGGTCGTCGGGTGCGGCCTGGATTAGGCGCGCGCTGAGACGCAGGCTTTGCGGTGTAACCACGGTATAACCCAGTTCCACCGTGGCGCCGGCGGCGGAGAGGCGCTGGGTCCACTGGTTGGACGCAGGCTCGGCGATGACGCACTGCTCGGGTGTGTAGGCCAGTGGTACGTCGGGGGCGAGGTTGGTGTCCTTGGTCGCACCGACGGGTGTGAGGAGATCGGTATCGCCTACGGTCAGCGTGCTCCAGAGCGGCTGCAACTTGGTGTTGCCGCCGCCGATGATGAGGCCGGCGTCGCGATGATAGATACTGACCAGGTTCTGCCGATCCTGGATGAAACGGTTGCGGGTGCGGGGACAGCAGTAGGCGGAAAGGCTGAGGAGCCAGGGATCTTCACGGGCGATGAGTGCATCAACCCCCATGCGAAACCGGCGTGCCGGCGCGGCGGTAAACGCGAGCGCGGCATCGTTGGCAGGGAGCGAGAGATAGAGGAATTCCGCGGAATCGATCTCGGCGGGATCGCGTTCGGCCATGATGGCCAGTTGGTGCGCGAGCAAGGCGCGCCCGTCATCGGTGCAAAAGAGCCCTGGATGGATGCCCACGTGGGTCGGGAGGTAGCGGCGTCCCCTGCCCCCGGTCGTGACGACCTTCAGGAGTGGATAGGGATTGCGCTCGTCCACGGTCTCAATCGACGCCCCGTTGGGGTAAATGTAATTGAGATGATAACGGTTGCCGCGCTCGAGGGCGGGCAGAACGCCGGCGTCGCCACTCAACTGATAATACAGGCCAAGGGCCTCAAGGTAGACGCGGTTGTAGAGGACCACCGGGCCGCTGTGTTCGGTCCACCAGCCGTGCTCGGATTGCGCGGCGATGACGAGTTGCATGTAATCGCGCGCCTGCTGCATCCACTCGGGACGGTTGAAGAGCCGTCCGGCGAGAAACAGGCCGGTGGCGTGATGGCAGGGTATGTTGTGAATCCAGGGTATGACCTCGCCGGGCTTCAGCGGCGGATGGCCGGTGAGCGGGCCGGGATAGATGTTGCTCAGGGAACTGAGTTCGGCCGCGGCGATGCCGGAGTAGCCAAGTTGCAGGCCCTCGGCCCAGATGGCGCGATCGGCCGGGGTGAGATCGGCAGCGATGAGCTGATAGGTGATGACCCATCGGAGATAGGTCCACGGCATGTAGATCGGTCCCCAGTTGGATCCGTCCTTTTTGTCGAAGGGATACATGCCCTTCGCATCCTGCCGCGAACGCAGGTATCGACCGCCGGCCGCAATGTGCTCCAGGAGTTTCGGGTCGCGGTAATGCGGACCGCCCTCGCACTGGTAGAGCAGCGTGAGCGTGAGAATGACATCCTGGTCGCGGACAATCCAGGGATCGGTGCCAAACTGGCCGCTTGGTCGGGCGTGTTCGAGGATGGGACCGAGCTTTGCCTCGATGGCCCGGAGCAGCAGCGCAAGGAGGGCGGCGCGGCTGACGGGCGGAGCGTGGAAGGAAGGATCAGGTGTGGCCGAGGAAGAACTGGGATTGGATGCACTCATGAATTTGGGAAAATATGCACTTAGGATAAGGACGGTCTAGACAGCGTGTCGGGTTACGGACGGTTCCAACCAGATTGATTGTGGGGCGGGGTCTCCAAACCTCGCCTTCGTGTGTCGCCAATCGGCGAGGCGGGGATCGGTATCCGCACCCTACATTTTCAGGATCACCGGAACCAGTAGCTTCGCGACCAGTTCATGGCCGGCGTCTCCGGGATGCAGCAGATCGGGAAGCAGGAGCTCGGCGGGATTCGGATGGGCGGCGTAGGCGGCGTTGATGTCGACCAAGGGCACCTGCTCGGCGGCGGCGACTCCGCGGATGAGGCGATTGTAATGATCCCGCAGATGCCGGTTGAAACCTTCGGGGTCGGTCACGTCATAGGGCGCGCGGCCGTAGAGATCGAGGTAGACCTGGCTCCAATAGATGCGGTTGGTGGTCATCAGAATGACCTTTGTGTCACGGCGGCGGAGCGTCTGGACCATCTGGCGCAGGTTGGCGGCGAATTCCGCGGGCGGCACGCGCGGGCTGGTGGCCGGCGGATTTTGCCAGACGTCGACGGCGGCATCGTTGATGCCGAAGTGGAGCACGACAATGCGCGGGTTTAGTGCGAGCACATCACTTTCGAAACGGGCCATGGCCCCGCGGGTCGAATTGCCGCCAATCCCCTGATTGGCCACGGCGAGATTCGAACCGGCGGCTTCGAGGGCGCGCTGCACGCGCACGGAATACGGTTCCTTCACCAAGCCGGGACGCCGGGCGGTGGTGGAATCGCCGAACATCACGATGACCGGCGGAGGCGCGAACGAAGCCTGCCCGACGTCGGATTGGGCGATGCGCAGGCGGACGTCGCCCTGCATGGTGGTGATCCAGAGTTCGCCGGGGCGGCGTTCATAAAGATAGGGATACGAAGCGCGCCACCAGTGGTTGGCCGGACGGGTCTGCGGGTAATCTGCGGCGATAATGTGCGCCTTTGACCATGAGCGGGCGTCGTCGGTTGAAAACGCGAGGGCGAGCTCGTCGCGCTTGGCGGGATCACGGGGATCGTAGCGCGGAGGCGGATTCCACAAGAGGGCAATCGTGCCATCGGCAAGGCGGTAGAGTTGAGGACAGCAGGTGATCGTCGGGATCGTGGTGGCTTGGAAACCGGTCCAGGTCAGCCCGCCATCCACGGATACCGCCTCGTACAGAAAACCGGTCTCGTTGCGCATGAGCAGGTAGAGCGTGCCGTCGTTGCGCTCGACCACGGTGCCTTCGCAGGAACCGGCGTGGTCGTGGCAGCCTTGGCCGATATCGAGCACATTGCTGCGCTGCCAGTTCACGCCGTCGTCATTGCTCACAAAGACCACCGTGGCGTGACGCCATTCGGGCACGATTTCCTGAGCGACGAAGACGAGGCGGCCGCTGCGAAGCTGGATGAATGAGTGCAGGCACCCGCACCAGACGCGATTGAGCTGAATGGGATCATCCCAGGTGCGGCCGTCGTCGTGGCTGCGGCAAACATAGGTCGGCAGGATCCATTGGGCGAGTCCGGCCGCTCCCCCGCCCCACTTGAAACCCGTGGGATAATGCATTTCGACACGGTTCACCCATGCGGCAATGACGGTGCCTTTGTTTGTGCGAATGAGTGCCCGCTCGATGCTGGTCTCGTATCGTTCCGGTTCCCGGAAAAGGGCATGCGTGGTCCACGTGCGGCCCTCGTCCCGGCTGACGTGGGCGTGGCGTGCGTCGTAGCACAGGATGCCACCGTCGGAGGTCGTGACGAATGGCCCTTGATGATCAAACGGCAGGCGGGTCGCCGCGGGGTGAAACTGGAGGACGGGCATGGGGAAAGGGAGAAGTAAGAATGCGGAAGGAGGAAGTTTGGCAGGTAGGGCGAGCCGTCCTCGGTGAGCCGCGGGTTTGGTGGGAGTCGATCCGGCTCGGCGGGGACGCCCACCCTTCGCACGAGGCTACGGCGGGCAGGCTCTGGCCCTGTCATTTACTTCCCGGTGAGCAGTTTCTTTAGCAGGGGCTTTGCCAGGCCGAGTTTCTTGGCGGCGACGGCCTCATCTCCCTTGGCGGCGGCCACGGCGCGCTGGGCGAGTTCGCGCTGGACGCGTGGGAGGATCGGTTTGTCGCCGGTGGCAAGTTCGGCGTGGATGAAATCGAGGGCGCCGGCAAGGGTCAGCGCAGGCTTTGATTCCACGCCAGGTACACTCGCCGGAGTGGCGCTGCCTCCGAGTTCGGCGGGTAGGTCCTTGACGAGGATGGCGTCGCCCTGGGCGATGACGGCACTGCGGTAAATCGTGTTCTCCAACTCGCGGACATTGCCCGGCCAGCCGTGACGCGTGAGAAGCGCCATGGCTTCCGGGGCGACCTTGCTGACACGAGCCTTGCGCTGCTTCACGAGGTTTTGCAGGCAGAAGTCCACGATCTGCGGGATGTCACCGGCACGCTCGCGCAGCGGCGGCATTTTGATGCGGACGACGTTGAGGCGGTAGTAGAGGTCTTCGCGGAAGGACTTGGCCTTCACCATGGCCTCAAGGTCCTTGTTCGTCGCGGCGATGATGCGGACGTCAACCTTGATGGTCTCGGAGCCGCCCACGCGCTGGATATCGCCCTGCTGGAGCACGCGGAGGATCTTGGTCTGGGTGGAGAGCGCCATGTCGCCAATCTCATCGAGGAAAATCGTGCCGCCGTCGCAGAGCTCGAACTTGCCCAGCCGCTGGCCGGTGGCGCCAGTGAACGAGCCCTTCTCGTGGCCGAAGAGTTCACTCTCGATCAGATTGTCAGGGATGGCGGCGCAGTTGACCGCAATGAACGGCTTGGCGGCACGGTGGGAGTGTTTCCAGATGGAGCGAGCGACGAGTTCCTTGCCCGTGCCGCTCTCGCCGGTGATCATGACAGTGACATCGCTGGCGGTCACCTGGCCGATGATCTTGAACACCTCCTGCATGACCGGGGCCGAACCGACGATTCCTTCGCGGTAATCGTCGGCATTGATCGTCGGCTTGTAGTCGCCCACGGCGCTCAGTTCGGCCCTGGTCTGGAGCGCCTTCTGCGCGAGCGAGAGCACCTTCGCTGGGTCGAAGGGCTTCATGATGTAGTCGAAAGCCCCGTACTTCATGGCCTCGATGGCGGTCTGGGCGGTGCCGAAGGCGGTCATCAACACGACCAGCTGCTTCGGTTGCGCCGAGCGGATGTGCTGCAGGGCCTCGATGCCGCCCATGCCCGTCATGCGGACGTCAAGAAACACGAGATCGGGCGGCGGGCCCTTGCGGATGAAGGCGACGCCCTCCTCGCCGTTGGCCGCCTCGCTGACGGCATAGCCGCCGGATGTCAGGACGCGGGAAAGCGAGTAGCGCACCTCGGCATCGTCGTCGATGAGGAGGATGGTGGGCAGCCGGGTGGTGGAATCGGTCATCAGGTATGAACGGACGCGCCTGGCAAATTGGCACTGGCGAAACCGCGCACTGCGGCTTTGTTAGGCCACATGCTCAGCTGGTCAATGAACTTGTTCCGCATCCGGGGGATCCAACTCGCGGTGCACTTCAGCTTTTTCCTGCTCCTGGCCTACGTGGGGCTGGAGGGCTGGGAGGAATACGGACTCACAGGCCTGGGCTGGAGCATGGTCACGCTCGTGGCGTTTTTTACCTGCGTTGTGTTGCACGAGCTCGGACACTCGTTCGTGGCCATGAAGTATGGCATCAACGTACGCCGCATTCTGCTCATGCCGATCGGCGGGATGGCGGAGATGGACGGCATCCCGCGCGAACCCGGGCGGGAGTTTCTGATGACCCTCGCGGG
>CAZFHG010000045.1:0-20261 GCA_964518665.1 uncultured Opitutaceae bacterium
CCGGACGGGAGTGTCCACGGTTCCAATCCACCGGCGGATTGCCCGGTACGCTCGAGGAGCCGACCGGTTTTTCCCATCGCCATCTACCCCCGGCCGAATAGGATAATCCACAGGATAATTTAACCAATCCCTTCATGATCACCCCGCTCAAGACCCTTATCACGTTGGTATTTACCGTGCCGGTGGCGTGCCTGTGCGGCGCCTCGGAAGGCGCGGGCACGCTCAAGGCCACTTTCGCTGAAGCCGACACCCCGGAGGTCGCCGAAATCCGCAAGCTGGGCGAAGCCGCCATCAACCGCCTCGCCACCCAGCTCGTCCGCGAGGTCACCTCGGCCATGGCCAAGGACGGACCCGAGGGCGCGGTGGAGACCTGCCATCTCAAGGCCGTGCCCATCACCAACGGCACCGTGGCCGGCCTGCCCCGCATCACCGCCATGAAGCGCACCAGCTTTCGGCTTCGCAGCCCTGCCAACGCCCCCGACGCCGCCGAGAAGATCGCGCTCGATCACATTCAGCAGCTGCTCGACAACGGCGACTCACCGCCGCCCCTGCTGGTGCAGCGGGTCGAGGCCCCACCCGCAGCCCCGGAGTGGCGCGTTTACAAGCCGCTCGGCATCATGCCCAAATGCCTTGCCTGCCATGGCGACTCCGCCGGCCAGTCGGAAGCATTGAAGACCAAGCTCGCCGCCCTTTATCCCGGCGACAAAGCGTCCAACTACAGCGCCGGCGAATGGCGCGGCCTCATCCGCGTCACCGTGGCCGACGCCCCGAAGAAGTAATCCGGCCCCTGGTCCGGATTGGGTCCAAGCACCCGAAAATCGCGGCTTTAATCCGGCCGGTACACCGCAATCGTAACCTGATTGGACTGTATCCGCGCGCCCGGTTTCACATATTGCACCCATGGCCCTGCTCTCCCGCCGCAAATTCCTGCGCACCGGCATCACCGGTGGTGCGCTCATGCTTGGTCCGGCATTGCGGTCGCAGCCCCAAACCCCGGCCCCGCTTGCGACCGGAAGTGAACCGGGTCGGGCGCGCAATGTCATCTTTCTGGTCAGCGACGGCATGAGCCTCGGCACCCTGACCATGGCGGAGCGGTACCGGCGCCGCCATGAGGGCCGGGGCACAAACTGGTTCGGCCTGTATGACCGTCCCGATGTGCGTCGCGCCGCTGTCGATACTTCGTCCGCCAACTCCCTGGTCACCGACTCCTCCGCCGCCTCCTCGGCGTGGGGCTGCGGCCACAAGGTCAACAACGGGGCGATCAATTTCGATCCCGACGGCCGTACGTTGACGCCAATCATGCATCTCGCCCGCGCCGCCGGCCTGGGCACCGGGTTGGTGTCCACCGCCTCCATCACGCACGCCACCCCGGCGGGATTTGCCTCGCAGGTTGCCCGCCGCTCCGACGAGGAAGCCATCGCTGCCCAGTATCTGGCGGCCGTCATTGACGTGCTGCTTGGCGGCGGCGCGCAGTTTTTTGATCCCGCCCGGCGCGCCGACCGGCGCGATCTCCCCGCTGACTATGTCCGCGCCGGCTACCACGTCGTGCGCGACCACCAGACCCTGCGCGCAGCGCCCGCCGATTCGAAACTGCTCGGCTTGTTTGCGAACCGCCACCTGCCCTACACGCTCGACCACCGCGCCGATCCGGCGCTGGCCGCCGCGGTGCCCACCCTCGCCGATCTGGCCCGCGCGGCCCTCTCCCGGCTGGCCCGGCAACCCCGGGGCTTCATCCTGCAGATCGAGGGCGCCCGCGTAGACCATGCCGCCCACGCCAACGACATCGGCGGCCTGATTTTCGACCAGCTGGCCTTTGACGACGCCGTGGGCGCAGCCGTGGAATTCGCCGCCGGCCGCGACGATACGCTGGTGATTCTCACGACCGACCACGGCAACGCCAATCCCGGGCTCAACGGCGCGGGCGGCAACTATGGCGAAACCGGCGTCTGCTTTGATCGGATCGCGCAATTCCGCCGGACCAATGCCTGGACACTCGGCGGCCTGAACGCCGGGAGTACCGCACCGCAAGTGCAGGAACGGGTGAAGGAGGCCACCAATCTCGCCCTGGCGGAGGACGAACTCGACCTGCTCCGGCGCGCCCTGCGCAAGGAACACCGCGAAGGCTATCGGGTGCGCAACGCCCCCATTGTGGCACTGGGCCAGATCCTTTCCAACTACACCTCGGTCGGCTGGACCGGCACCTCCCATACCACCGACTACGTCGAACTCGCGGCCTTCGGACCCGGCAGTGAGAACCTCCATGGCCTGGTCCAGAACACCGCGCTCTTCGGCATGATGACCCGGGCCCTGGGTCTGACCGTGCCAGCCTAGCGGCTTGTGCCGCAGGCCAATCCTAGCCATACTATCGGCAGACCGCCTGTAGGTGAAAAAGCACATGACGCCGAAATCTGGTTTTCCCCCGCAAGGAAAAGCCCGGTGGATTGCACACCTGGATGGCAGATGGGACCAACAATGAATCCGCAATTTTGGGACAACCGTTACACCGCCGACGACTTTGTCTTCGGCATTGCGCCAAACGACTTCCTGCGACAGTGCGTTAACTACATCCCCACCGGTCCCGTGCTCTGCCTGGGCGAAGGCGAGGGTCGCAATGCCGTCTTCCTGGCCAGCCGCGGCTACAATGTCACGGCCGTGGATCAGTCCGCGGTTGGCCTCGCCAAGGCGGAACGGCTGGCGGCCTCTTGCGGCGTCACCCTCAACACCGAGGTCGCGGACCTGCAGGATTACACCATCGAACCCGAATCCTGGTCGGCCATCGTATCCATCTTCGTGCATCTGCCGCCGCCTTTGCGCCGCGACGTGCACTCGGCCGCCGCCATCGGCCTGCATTCAGGCGGCGTGCTCATCCTCGAGGCCTACACGCCCGCCCAGGTGCAGCACAAGACCGGCGGCCCGGTGACCACGCCCGAACTGCTCATGACGCTGGCCCAATTGCGCGGCGAATTGATCGGACTCGAGCTGGAGATCGGCCGTGAACTTGAGCGCGATGTCATCGAAGGCAGCGGCCACACCGGCCGCGCCGCGGTGGTGCAGGTCCTGGCCCGCCGCGGCTGAGGCCTGCAGCCAAAGCCGGCGGCAGTGGCAGCGCCTCAAGTTGCGTCTTCAAATTGGGTTGTTCGCGATTCTGCTATGGTGCGGTCTGGTCGTAGGAGCGGTTTTATACCGCAATTGGGAACGCAACATCGCGGCATAAAGCCGCTCCTACAGGAATGCCGCCTGCTCTGAAGACGCGCCCTATTTTTTGCGCTCCAGCTGAATGAACTCCTCCGCCAGTTGCCGGCGGAAGGAGCCTTTCTTTTCCGGGGGCAACGACTGCAGCCGGGCCTGAATCTCCGCGCGACGCTCAGGCGTGGCCGCCTGCATCATGCGCCGCCACGCATCCTGCAGGTCCGCATCCAGCGCACCCCAGCCCAGGCGCATCTGATGGCGCTGCGACTCCGGCAGGGTACGAAATTTTTCAATCTCCCGGCGCAGGACCGCCCGCTCGTCGGGGCTCATGGCGCGGATGCGGGCAATCACGCGCTGCATCTGTTCGAGGTCCTGATCAGTCAGATCGAGAAAATGCTCCAGGGCCGCCATCTCTTTGGCCGCGGGAAGCGTCGGGGCCGGACTGGTCGGCGCAGGCTCGGCGGCGCCCAGGGGCGCAAGGGCCAGAAGCCCGGACAAGGCAAACAGGTGGATCAGAGTTTTCATGGCAGGTTCAATTTCGGTTGGCTGTTGGCCGGCAGGTTAAGCAGGGCTGTGCGGTTCTCCTCATCCAGCAGCGGCACGGCCTGGCCGAGCACGGCATCCATGGCGAAGAGCTCGGCCAGTTGCGGTGAGGGTTCGAGTCCGTCTGGGGCGACCGTGGACGGACGGTTGAAATGCAGGACCAAGGCCAGCGCAGCCGACGCCCCGACAACCCCAAACCAGCCCGCGAAGCGCCACGGGAGGGCAAACCGGGCGCGGCGGGACGGACGCTGGCGGAGATCGCGTTTTAGCGCAACCCAGCGTGCCTCGAATTCGGGCGTGGTATCGCGGTAGCGGCGCGCCAGCAGGCGGTCGATTTGCCCGTCGTCGGGCGTGGGATGCAGCTTGGTCTTCATGGCATGGCCTCCATTTCAATTTTGAGCATTTGTCGCGCCCGGTGCACGAGCACGCGCAGGGCATTTTCAGTGATTCGCAACGTCGCCGCCGCCGCGGGGTAATCCAGTTGCTGCTGCTGGATCAGCAGCAGCGCCGTGCGCTGTTTTTCCGGCAGACGGGCCAGGGCCTGCTGCAGGACTTCCTCCAGTTCGGCAAGCCCCCGGTCCGTGTCGTTTGGCTGGGGCAGTTCCTCCAGCAGCTCGGGCGGTACCGCATCGGCCGGTTTGCGCCGACGGTACCGCAGCTCGTTGCGGAGCAGATTCTGGGCAATGTGAAACAGGTAGGTGGAGAACTTGGCCGTCGGCTGGTAGGCCGGCGCCGACCGGTGCAGACGCACAAATACCTCGAGCGTCAGATCCTCGGCGTCGGCGTGTGAACCCAGCGAGCGGTAGAAAAAACTGAGCAACGGCCGCTTCCACCGGTCAAACAGCTGCTGCAGCGCCGCTTCATCCCCTGTCGCCACGCGACGCATCCATTCCGCCTCCACCTCGTCACCGTCGGCGACGGTGTCCGCTTCCGTTTGCCAGACCAGCCAGTCGGTCAGCCGTAGCAGGGATGGTAGATAGCAAGTGGTCACCGTAGGATTTAACCCCGGGTCTGAGGCTATATTACATACCTGGCGTGGCAAAACATTCGGCAAATTCAGGTCGCTTGTAATAAGCCCCCAAACGCGGGGTTGGAATGGGATGAAAGCAAAACACATGAAAACAAAAGTCATCCTCCTCTCCTCCCTGATCAGCCTCGGTCTTCTGACCGGCGCTTCGGCCTTCGCCCGTGGCGGCGCCGGCGGCAATGGCGGCGGCAACCGCGGCAGCGGCTCCGGCACCCCGGTGCGCGACGGCTCGGGCCAGTCGGTCAACCGCGGCAACCCCAACTCGAAGGGTACACCGCTCAAGGACGGGTCCGGCAAGGCCACAGCCCCCGGCAAGGGCGCGAAAGACGGCACCGGCACCCAGGCCAATTGCCCGAATCCCTGATCGAGCGACTCAATTACCATGATCTCCAAGAGCCGGCCGCTGGCCGGCTCTTTTTTTGTCCGACTTCGCCCGGTTGCATTCCAGATTTCGCCACCCATCGTTGGTACGCGCCTGCCTCCATGGATTCCTGCCTCTTTCCTGATTTTCTCCAACGGCACCCCTGCATCCTCGGCGAGGGCGCGGTCATTGAGCGCCTGCGACGGCAGCCGGCCACGGCCCTCGATCCGTATCTCGTCAATTCCGCTTTCGTGTACGATCCCGCCAAGCGCGCGGCCATGGCGGCGATTTACCGGCAGTATCTTGAAATCAGCCGGATCCACAACCTGCCCCTGCTGATGTCGACGCCCACCTGGCGCGCCAATGCGGAGAACATCGCGTCCGCCGGCTGCGGCGGACGCGAGGTGAACGCCGACAATGTCCGCCTGCTTCAGTCGCTCCGTGCCGAAACGGGGGCCCATACGGCCAAAGTGATGATCGGCGGCATGATTGGCTGCCGTGGCGACGCGTACCGGCCGGAGGAGTCCCTGACGGCCAAGGAAGCGCGCGTGTTTCATGCCTGGCAGGCCGACCGTCTCGCCGCAACCGGCGTGGACTTTCTCCTCGGCATCACCCTGCCCGCGCTCAGTGAAGCCAGCGGCCTCGCCGCTGCCATGGCCGCAGCCGGCCGGCCTTACGTGGTGAGCTTTGTCGTGCGCCCCGCCGGCACGCTGCTCGACGGCACACCGCTCAAAGATGCGATCGCGGCGATTGACTCAGCGGTGACGCCCAAACCCGCCGCCTACCTCATCAACTGCACGCATCCCGACTTTGCGCGGACCGCGCTGGCCCATCCGGTCAACTCCTCGTCACAGGTCCGGCAAAGGATCATGGGCGTGCTCGGCAACACCGCCGCCCTGAGTCCGGAAGCCTTGGATGGACAGGAAAAATTGATCGAGGCCGATCCCGAGCATTTTGCCGCCGCCATGCTGGGACTGCGCCGGGACTTCGGCCTGAAGGTCCTCGGCGGCTGCTGCGGCACCGACGACCGGCACATCCGTTGCCTGGCCGGGCTGCTGGCTGATACCAACGTGCTGTAAAGAAATTCAGCATCTTTGGTAGCTACGAGCGTGAGCGAGTGGATTACACGCGACGCACGCCAAAACTCCACTCGCTCACGCTCGTAGCTACCCAAAGTCCAAAAGCTGCAGGCGACTGGCAGAGACATGAACCTGCGTTGCGTCCGGGCGAAAATGAACGGTCGGATTTGCACCCGGCGGTCTTGCCCGCATCTTCGGGTCTACATGAAAATTTTTCTCCTTACCCTGCTCGTCGTTGCCGCCTTCCTGGTCTTCAGCCACCTGGCCCGCGGACAGACCATTGATTCCGCCGAGGCGGCCAAACGGGTCGCGGGCGGCCAGTCCGTGCTCATTGATGTGCGCGAACCTGGCGAGTGGGCTTCCACGGGCGTCGCCGCACCGGCCGTCCTGCTTTCGCTCAGCGACCTGCAGGGCCCGCGGACCAACTGGAAACTGTTTCTCGAGGAGAACCGCGGCAAGGAACTCATCCTTTACTGCCGCTCCGGCAATCGTTCAGGCATCGCCGCACGCATCCTGACGAAGGAAGGCTGGACCACCGCCAACGCCGGGGGCTTCAAGGACTGGTCCGCCGCCGGCCTGCCGGTACGGCAGGTTGGGACACGGTAGGCAGCCCGCTCGCGGGCGCTCGTTTGGCGTACGCAGCCGATCGGAGCGCGAGCAAGCTCGCGGCCTACGGGTTCCAGGCCTTCAACCGCGCGGCGTGGATGAGGCACACGCAGTCGCTGCCGTCCTGCGTGGACAGCCAGTGCGGTTCGAGCGCGGCGAATTCACGATCCATCGCTGCGCGCAGTCCGCCCACCTCGATGAGCACGATACCGTGCGGCTTGAGCCGGGTGCGCGCCTGGCGCAGGAGCTTGCGGATGATGTCCAGCCCGTCGGCGCCGCCATCCAGCGCGAGTCGCGGTTCGCGGTGAAACTCGGCCGGCAACCGGTCGCAATGTCCGCTGGGCTCGTAGGGAGGATTGCTGAGGATGACATCGTACTTCAACGCGGGCACGTCGTCGAAGACATCGCTGCGGTGCAGCTTCACGCGTCTCGCGAGGTCAAAGGCCCGCACGTTGATCTTCGCCACTTCGAGCGCATCGGCCGAGAGATCGATCGCATCCACGCGCGCCTTGGGAAAATGCCGCGCGAGCAGAATGGCCAGGCAGCCGGAGCCGGTGCAGACGTCGGTGACATGCATGACCTTGGCGGGATCGGGCAGCCAGGAGTCGAGCTGTTCCGGGATGATTTCCAAAAAATAGCTGCGCGGGATGAGCACGCGTTCGTCCACGTAGAAGCGCATGTCGCCCAGCCATGCTTCCTGCGTCAGGTAGGCTGCCGGGGTGTGATCGCTCATGCGCCGGCGGAAAACCTCCGCAAGCTTCGTGCGTTCAACAGTCGTGAGCTTCCGCGCCAGCACCTCCGGTCCGCTGTCGAGCGGCAAGCCGAGCGTGCGCAGAATCAGGTAAAGCGCCTCGTCATGCGCATCGGTGGCGATCTGGCCGAGCGCGAGGCCGTGCTCGGCATAGAGGGGCACCATGCGCTTCAGCCAGCCACCGGGGGTGGCGATCCGTTCCGTGCCGGCCAGCGGGTCTGCCTTGCCGCGTGCCATGGTTCAGCCGGCGATCAGCCGGTAAATCAGCAGGAAGGGTGCGGCCACGATGCCCATGACCGCGCCCAGCACCATGCGGAAGGCCGGGATGTTTATCGCAATCAGGATGATCAGAAAGCTCCAGCGGGAGAGATTGATGAAGGTCTCCTCGGTCATGCCGGCGATGTGCCGCATGACCCGGCCGCCGTCGAGCGGCGGCAACGGGATCAGGTTGAAGACGGCCAGCAGCACGTTGATGCCGATCAACTGGACAAAGAGTTCGGCCGTGCGCGGTTCGAACCGGAACAGCACGCCGCCGACCAGGGCCGAGAGCAGTGCCAGGGCGAGATTGGAGCCCGGACCCGCGAGCGTGGTGAGAATTTCGTCCCGCTTGCGGTTCTTGAAGTTGCTCACGTTGATCATCACCGGCTTGCCCCATCCGAACAACAGGCCGCCGGGCAGGACGAAGATGCAGAGCAGCGGGAAAATCACCGACCCGAGCAGGTCCATGTGCGCGATGGGATTGAGCGTTACGCGGCCATCGCGTTCCGGCGTGTCGTCGCCGAGCTTGTGCGCCGTGATGGCGTGCGCCCATTCGTGGATGCACAGACTGGCGATGAGAACGATGTAGAAGATGAGGCCGCTGCGCAGGGTCTCGGGATCAATGCCAAAATCCATAGGGCCTTACTTGTCGTCGCGGGCGGGAAGCTGCGCAACCAGCTTTTGCTTCTGGGCCTGCAATTCCGGCGCCGTGACCATCGCCAGCGCCAGGCGCGCGTGGTCGGTCCGGCCCTGTTTGATCAGGATGTTGGCCGCATGCAGGCGCATCGTCTCGCGTTCGATGGGCGTACCGGCTTTTTCTTCCAGCGCGGACCATTCCCTGAGGGCCGCATCCCAGTCGGGTTTGGCGAGATCGTAGAACGCCTCGGCATAACGGTAGGCGAATTCAAAGCGGTCGGGTGCCAGCGCCGCGGCCTGGCGGAAGGCTTCGAGCATGTTTTGGTCCACGCTCTCCCGGGTCCATTCCCCGGCCTTGAGAAAATCATCGCGGGCCTCGGCCAGCAGGGTGCCGAGCTGATAGTGGTAGAGCGGCTCCTTCGGCGCGAGTTTGATGGCGGACAAGTAATAGGAGACCGCCTCAAGCGGTTGCCCCGTCTCAGCCAGCAGGTTGCCAATCTGATTCTTGACCAGCGGTATGTTGGGATCGATCCGGTTGGCCTTCATTAGCATCACCAGGGACTCGCGGCGCATGTCCACCTTGCCCAGGAGATAGCCGTAAGCGGCGTACCCGTCGGCACTGGCGGGATTGTTGCGCAGAAACACCTCGTAATCGTGGACGAGAGCCTGCGCCTGTTCCTGAAAGCTGGCGTGGTCGAGCTTGTCGCCCTGCTTCTTTGCCTCCGCAAACAACGCCTGCTGTCGCTCCAGCAACTGGCGCAATGACCGCTCGGTCATCGTTTCACTGGAAGGCTCGGCGGCAGCCAGGGCGGTGCAGAGCAAAAGGAAACAGCAGAGGATTCTCATGGGTTCGCAGGCTGCGACACCATCAACCCGCCAGGGTGCCCGCGTAAACATTCATCCGTTCGCCGCGCAGGAAACCGACCAGCACCTGGCCGCTGGCCCGGGCAAACTCCACGGCCGCACTGGTGGGCGCCGAGATGGCCGCCACTGCCGGAATCCCCGCGGCCAGCGCCTTTTGCATGATTTCGAAGGACACCCGTCCGCTCACCAGCAGAATGCTGCCGGCCAGCGGCAATTCACCGGCCAGCAACGCATGGCCCGCCACCTTGTCGAGGGCGTTGTGCCGGCCCACGTCCTCCCGCACGACGCGCAGATTGCCCGCGGCATCAAACAGCGCACTGGCATGCAAGCCGCCAGTGCGATCAAACGCCGGCTGGGCGGCCCTGAGCCGGTCGGGCAGCGCGACCAGCACGGCCCGCGACGGCACCAGCGGCGTGGCGATGGGCGCAAACTGCGCGCGCACCGCCTCGATGCTCGCCTTGCTGCAGATGCCGCAGCTCGACGACGTGAACACATGCCGCGTCAGGCGTTCGAGGTCCAATGCCGTGCCCGGGGCCAGAATCACATCGAGGATGTTCTCCTCGGGCGCCCCGCCGTCGGCCCGGCAGTAAACCATGTCGAGCACCTCCTCACGCCGATGCAGGATGCCCTCCGTCGCCAGAAATCCCGCGGCTAACTCCCGATCGTGACCTGGCGTGCGCATGACCACCGCCACGCTGTGCCCGCCGACGCGGATCTCGAGCGGCTCCTCCGCCGCGAGCACATCCTCGCGCACTTCGGCCGGACGCGCGCCTTCAAACCGGGTGATGGCGAAGCTACGAACGGCTTTGGCGGGTGTCGGGGGCATGGCAGGAGCAAAGCGAAACCGCGGTCGCATTCACGTTTTTTGTGCAGGGAAAGATCATGTTTAACGCGTCCCGAAGGCGGCCAGTAGGGCGAATCTCCTCTCAAAACAGAAATCAAGGTAGCGCCCGGCCTCCGGACGGGCGTTTTTTCGCAGGGCTACGCTTTACGGCCCGCCCAGAGGTCGGGCCCTACCCTTTTCCAGCGCTGATTGCCGACTAGATCGGTGGCCGGCCCTACTTGATCAGCGGCTTGAGCAGCGCGAATTTTCCGCTCGCGGCGGGGGTGATGAACTTGCGGCGGAACGCGTTGACGCGCACGCCCTCGCCGAGCATCGACGCGAGCCGTTCCGCCAATGCGGGAGGCGCGGAGTGCTCGGACACGTAGTGAAAGTCCCAGCGCTTCTCGGCGGTCTGCACCAGGCTGTAATGCCAGCAGGCAAAATTATCCGGGAGCACTTCGTCCACCTCGGTTGGCGAAACCAGCGAACCGTCGGGCCGGAAATACAGGCCACCCTCGCGTCCAAGGATGCGGTAACCGGTCGGATACCGGCGCACGATGTCGCCCGTGTGATAGCGCAGCAAAGGCATGGCCTCGCGCCCGCGGGTCGTGACGTAAATCTGGAAGACGTCCGGCAGGCCGGCGCGCCAGGGGACGAGCTCGATGAAGGCATTGTCATCGATGACCTTTGAATCGTCCTTGAAGGCTTCGCCGACGAACAGGTAGCCCGCCTCGGTCGAACCATAGAGATCGACCTGGGCCGCGGGAAACACTTCTGCGATGCGACGGCTGTGCTGCAGGCTGGCCTTGCCGTAGGTGAGGATCACCGCGCGGATGCTCGGGACCTTCACGCCGCGGCGCTGGGCTGCCCGGGCCAGCAGCGAGAGATAGATGGGCTCGCCCTCGATCACCTCGGGTTTCGTCGCCTGCAACTCAAGCACGATGCGGTCCCACTCCGCCTCCGGAAAGGCAAAGGGATCGCTGGAAAGATTCAGATAGACCGTGCCGTTGAAATAGCGGTGAGGGAACGGATGATCCTCGTAGGGACAGAGGTTGCTGGAGCAGCCCACCGGTGCGAGGACGCACTTGCGGTAGGGCCGGCCGACAAATTCCCGCAGGATGGTCGAGGCCCGGTAAGCGCGCTCAGTCTGCGCCTCCCACCACCCCTGCTCCATGATCACGGTCATCGGCCCCTGCGTGGTGCCGGAGGTGGATTCGTATTCGAAGCGTTTTTCCGCCATGCCGCGCTCGATTTCCCGGTAGTCGGCGAAGAAGGCCTGGTGCCCGTGCTCGACGATTTCCTTTTTCGAAAGCGCCGGGATTTCGCGGTAACAGGCCCACTCCAGCGGATTCTGGTGGAGCGGAAACCGCCGGCCATAGAGCGGGCTGCGGGCATAGATGCGCCGGACTTCCTGTTCCAACGGTCCGGGCACGCGGTCAACGGCCAGGGGGCCGAGCGCGGCGGGATGATTGGCAAAGACGGGGACGGACATGGCGGTGGTCGGGCAGGAAACTCCGGAGTGGGGTTAAGTCAAACGCCGCCCTGCATCGCCCGCCAGCGGGGTTCGAACATGAACAGGGCGTTGAGCACCAGACTGTGGGTGATGCCGCCATTCCGGGCAAGGGCCAGCACTTCCTCCACCGGCAGGGTCAGCACCTCGATTTCCTCATCATGGTCCCAGGCCAGCGCATCGGTCACCGCCGCGAGCTCCACGAGCACCACATGGCACCGGTTGCTCAGGATCGCAGGATTCGGCCGCACCTGGCCCAGCAGGCAGGCTGCCGCCCCGGAATAACCGGTTTCCTCGCGTAATTCCCGGGGACCCGCCACGAGCGGATCCTCGCCGGCATCAATGACGCCACCGGGAATCTCGAGGGCAAAATCATCCACGCCAAAACGGAACTGGCGCACGAGGACCAGCCGGTGGTCCGGAGTCAGCGCGATCACATTCACCCAGTCCGGCGGATGTGCGACGACGAAGTCGCGCTCCGTACCCCGTTGCGGATGCCGGTAGCGCACATGATGCAGGTCAAAGACGCGGGTCTGCGCCAGCAGCGTCCGGCCGAGTTTTTGCCAGCGGGCGGGGTGACCGGGAGAGGGGCTCATGGCGGGTCAAAAAAAATGCCTCCTGACTTGCGTCGAGGAGGCATCGGGAAAATTGCGGGCCGATTACTTCTTCGGCATCTTGATCTTCTGGCCGATCTTCAGCTTGCTGGAATCAACGCCGGGGTTGACCTGCTGCATGGCGTCAATCGTCGTGCCATGGGCGCGGGCGATCTTGGCGAAGGTGTCGCCGGCCTTGATGATGTATTCATCGGGACCAGCCACGGCGGGAGCGCCACCCTTGGCGGAACGCGCAGGGGCCTTGGCCGACTCTTCAATCTTCGTGATCTTGGCGTTGATGTCACCGATCATCGTGCCGATCTGGTTGATGGCATCCTGCGTCGAGCGGGTCAACGAGGCCAGATCACGTGAGGCCTTGTCGGCGGTCGCGGCGGTCGAACTGACCTGCGATTCGAGGGCGTCCACTTTCGCGAGTTTTTCCTCATGCGCGGCCAATGTCTTGCCAACGCTAGAGAGTTTAATGGCGGAATAACCGCCGAGCAGCAGCGCAATCACGCCGACGATGATGCCGCCGACTGGAAGCATGCTGTTATTTTCGCGGGAAATGGTGTCCATGGGTTTGAAGTTCGGGAAACAAGGCCTAACTGATGGAAATCCTGACGCAAGCAGAGATTATTAACATTGGCCGGCCCATGGATCCGGATGATCCAAGGCAACTCCCAACCAGCCGCAACTTTAGCCATTCCGGCTCCTTGCGACGGTGCTCGAAAAGGGGGCGCGTTAATCACGCCAACGTTGACAGTAGCGGCGCTGCTCCCTCCCATCGCGATTGGTAACGGGGTGTAGCTTAGCCTGGTAGAGCGCCTGGTTTGGGACCAGGAGGTCGTAGGTTCGAATCCTATCGCCCCGACCATTTTTGTATCGATGGAGGCACTGGTGGTCCACTTTGGACATCTAGAGCATTTGTATTACCCTTGGACAATTACTGCTTATGATTGCGGTAGTCCATTTACCCTAGTGATTTAGGGAAGAACAGCATCTCTGTCGAGTTACACGCGACAGCAGCGTTGCCACTGTTAGTTCGTTGCTCTCGGCGGTACCCTCCTCAGTGAAACGGGCGCACCTCTACCGGCGCCCAACAGGCGACGGCGGCCTTGCTGCCCCATGCCAGCGCTTCGTTCAGGTTGGCGGCTTCCAGCACCCAAAAGCCGCCCACATGCTCCGTGGTTTTCAGGTAGGGTCCGTCGGTGATGAGCATCTTGCCATAGGGCTGGCTCTCCTGAGTGGTTGGGCCGGTTTGGTCTTTTCTTCATGCGCCAAAACCAACTTTCCGAGTTCGGCGCGCTGCTTGTCGGTGAGCGCAACCATCACGTTCATACGTACGGACCAAAATCATCGTCTCTCGCCCGGCACTTTCTTCCGTGACCCTCGGGCGCCAAGGGTCCGGCCATCGCAGCTTATTTATGCCGCATAAAGGATTCGGCACCCAATGGATATTTCCCAACTTGGCCGGTCATCAATCAACCCACCCCAATCAAACACTTATGAAAACATTCTATCGTTACCTTGCGGTGTCCTTTCTGACTTTGATCGCATGCGTGGAGGCCCAGGCTCAAATCGCGGCTTGGGAAATCGCAGGCGCCAGCGCAGTCACGAGCAATCCCAAACCGGCCGCTACCCTTGGCAGCTTCATTGACAGTGCGAGCCTTACCTTGGGTTCGGGCATCACCGCCTCATCCGCCGCGGACACCTTCGGCGGTTCAGGCTTTAATTCCACTTCGCTGGCGTCGGCGATCACGGGCAATCAATACCTGAGTTTTACCCTCACCCCGAGTACAGGGTACGCCGTCAGTCTGACTTCCCTGTCTCTGCTGAGCGGAGTCAGTTCAGCCACCGCCAGTTTCCACGGCGAAGTCCTGAGCAGCGCGACGGGATTCAGCTCTGCGGCATCCCTGCACAGCTACAGTTTCTCCAGCACCACTGCCCCGCTCCAATCCATCACGTTATCAGGCATATCGGCATTGCAGAGCGTCACCGGGCCCGTCGAGTTTCGCATCTATGGCTGGAGGGACACTTCCGGCACCTCCACCTTCCGCCTGCGTTCCCTTACCGGAACCGATCTTGTCCTAAATGGAACAGTCAGTGCCGTGCCCGAGCCCTCGACCTATGCGGCCATCCTCGGCGCCCTGACACTGGCGGGCGTGGTCATGCAGCGCCGCCGCCGCGTTCGGCGATGAACCAAGGTTTGTCTGTAAAGCATACGGTCAGGTAGCTATGAGCGAGAGCGAGTGGATGGTGTCTCAGTTTTCAATTGGGAGATCGGAATTCGAGGAAGCACCACTACCATCTAAGCCAAAACTCACATAGGGCCCGTTGGTGGTCGCCCGTGCCATTTAAAACGAAACGGCCCGCCGGTAAAGGCGGGCCGTTTCGTTTCTACGCAAAGGATACGCGCAAAAGTTATTTGGCCGTCGGGAGGTTCAGCTTGATGGCCGGCTCGCTCGCGGCGGGTGCAGTCACGGCCGGGGCCGCGGACGGAGCGGTCGCTCCCGAAACTTTGGCGATCGGCGTCTGGAGCCGGAGCATCTGCGCGCGCTGCGCCCAGGGACTGCCGGCATCAATCTGCATGATCTGGTCGGTATATTTGTTCACATCCTCGGTGCGGCCGGCGGTGTGGGCCAGGCTGGCGAGGTGATAGGCAGCCTCGGTGCGCACGCCCTTGGACGCGTCGGCCTGCCCGGCAAGTTCACGGAGCGCGGCCTCGCCGTCGGCGGCGCGGCCGGCCTGCACCTTGGCCATGGCCAGGCCGAGCCGGGCGCGATCCGCCAGCAGGCTGTCCTTCAATACCGGCAGGGCGGCTTCGTAGGCGGTCACCGCTTCGGCGCCCTTGCCGGCGACATAGGCCTCATCCGCCAGCCGGAGCCGGGCAATCCCGGCGAGAACATGGCCCGCATGGGCGTCTGCGAAAGTCTTCAGTTTTTCGGAAGTGGACGCGGCGGCGTACTCCTGGCGCACGGCCTGCTCCTTTTGCGCCGCCATGTAATCCCAACCACCCCGGGCAAGGATCACCAGCAGCACCGCGGCGCAGCCGATGGTCAGGGCCTGGCCGTATTGGCGCCAGAGACGGTGCAGCGTCGTCTCGTCAAAGGCGTACTTGTCGGCAACGGCAGGATCGGTCGGGGTGGCACCCGGCTGTTGGGTGGGAAGGTTTTCAGGCTTGCTCATGCGAGGTTCAATTTTGGAAGGGGCAACGAAGCATATCGCCCCACCTGCGTAAAGGCAGGAGTTGGCGGCACCCTCGGCCGTATTTCGCTCTGCCAACTTGTGCAGTAGGCGAATAGGCAGGGAGCTTGCTCACGCTCTGTGAGCGCCAGCAAGCTGGCGGCCGACCGGAATCACCTTTCGTTTCCGCACGCATTGAGGCTGCTCAGCGTCGGCAGCCTCGATTCGCTCAGTCAAACACCACGGTCTTGTTGCCGTAGGCGAGCACGCGGCTGTCCAGATGCCAACGCACAGCTTGGGCCAGCACGCGTTTCTCCAAGTCGCGACCCATGCGGATAAGATCCTCCACCCCATGGCGGTGCGTTACCCGGCCGACGTCCTGATGAATGATGGGGCCCTCATCGAGATCGCGCGTCGCATAATGAGCGGTGGCACCGATGAGCTTCACGCCGCGGGCATGCGCCTGATGGTAGGGCCGGCCGCCCGCGAAGGCGGGCAAGAAGGAATGGTGGATGTTGATCACCGGGCAGCCAACCGAATCGAGGAGATCGGCCGAGAGCACCTGCATGTAGCGCGCGAGCACGACCAAATCAGCCTTCAGCTCCCGCAGCAGGGCCAGTTGGCGCGCCTCGGCCTCGGCCTTGGTGGCGGCGGTCACCGGAATCACATGGTACGGCAAGCCGTAGCCACGGGCGGTTTCAGCGAGGTCCGGATGGTTGGAAAGCACGGCCACCAGCTCACCGGCGAACTCGCCCATCTGCCAGCGGAGGGCAAGGTCGTGAAAACAGTGATCCGCCTTGGAAACCAGCATGACCACGCGCGGCCGCTGGTTGTTGTCGGACACGCGGGCCTGCATGCCGAGGGACGCGGCGAAGGCGGCGAACTCCGTGCGTTCACGGTCGGTCTGCCCGGGACCGGCGGCCGAGATCCACTCGACGCGCTGGAAGAACACCCCCGCCTCCATGTCGCGGTGCTGGTCGGCGTGCAGGATATTGCCGCCGTGGGCGAAAATCCAACCGGCCACCTTGGCCACGAGGCCGGGTTGGTCGGGTCCATGCAGGAGGGCGACGAGAGTGGTGGCGGAGGACATAGGGCGGCGATTACTACGGGTGGGCCGGTCGCAGGCAAGCACCGGGTTGGGGTGGCCACCTCCGCCTCTTTCTCTTTCCTCTTTATCTTTCTCTTTCTCCTCCGTTCATGGCCTGCACTCGGCTGGTATTACGTGCCGCAAGAGGGTGCAATTAAGAGAGGGGACGGACCCTGACGAAAGAGAAAGATAATGAGGAAAGAGAAAGAGGAAATCACGGCCGCAACAGGATCTTGCCGGTGGTTTGACGGCTTTCGATCGCCCGGTGCGCGGCGGCGGCTTCGGCCAGTGGGAAGGTGGCGCCGATGCTGACGCGCAAAGCACCGGACTGCACCCAGGCAAACAGGTCCGCGGCCCTCGCCTGCAATTCCGCCGGCGTGGCGGTGTAGTCGCCCATGGTTGGCCGGGTGAAAAACAAAGAGCCCTTCTGCATCAGCAGGAGCGGGGCGAACGGCGGTACGGCCCCGCTGGCATTGCCGTAGGAAACGAACATCCCGCGGGGCCGCAGGCTGTCGAGGGTGCCGTTGAAGGTGTCGCGACCGACTCCGTCATAGGCCACATCCACGCCACGGCCGGCGGTGAAGGCGCGCGCCGCCGCGGCAAAGTCCTCGCGGGTGTAGACGCACACCGCATCAGCCCCGGCGGCCCGGGTGATGGCGGCCTTGGCGTCATTCCCAACCGTGGCGAAGACCCGGGCGCCCCGCTTTTTGGCAAGTTGCACCAGCAGCAGACCCACGCCGCCGGCGGCGGCGTGCACAAGGGCGGTGTGGCCCGGCTGCAAAGCAAACACATCACAGGCGAGGCAGTGGGCCGTGAGGCCCTGGACAAAAAGTGCAGCGGCCACGGTGGCCTCCACCCCGGCCGGCACCAGTACGGTGTGCTCGGCGGGGAGCAAGGCCTGTTCGGCGTAGCCACCCAAGGCGCGGGCCGATACCACACGGTCACCGGGCTTGAACCCCACGACGCCGGTGCCCACAGCGGTCACGATACCGGCGACCTCGCCACCGAGCACACGCGGCAGGGCGACCGGGTAAAGGCCGCGGCGATGGTAAGTGTCGATGAAATTGACCCCCGCCGCCTCCACGCGGACGCACAACTGCCCGGGCGCGGGTGCAGGATCGGGCAATTCTTCAAACCGGAGATTTTCCGGTCCGCCGGTTGCGTGGAGACGTATCGCCCGCATGGGAGCTGCTCAGAGCTGTTTGACGTTGCCCCGGTAATGCTGGATGGCCTTCACCCCGACGCGCGAGCGCTGCAGGGCCTTGATGCCGTTGATCGCCGCATCGGCGCCCGTGATCGTGGTCATGATGCACACGCTGTGTGCCAGCGCCACGGCCCGGATCTGGTTTTCGTCGCGGCGCGGAATCATGCCGTCCGGCGTGTTGATGATCATCTGGATCTGACCGTTCTTGATCATATCCACCGCGGTGGGGCGGCCCTCGTCGATCTTGGCCAGACGCGTGACCGGCACGCCGTTCTCGCCCAGAATCTTCGCCGTGCCGCTGGTGGAAAAGATGGTGAAGCCGAGCGCCACCAACTGCCGCGCCAGGTTCACCGCGCGGGGCTTGTCAGAGTTCTTGACCGACAGGAAACAGTTGCCCGAGACGGGCAGGCCGGGCTTGGCGGCGGCCTGCGCCTTGGCGAAGGCCACGCCCAGATTCTCGTCGATGCCCATCACCTCGCCGGTGGAGCGCATCTCGGGGCTCAGCGTGATCATGGCGCCGGGGAAGCGCACGAACGGGAACACGGCCTCCTTCACGCACCAGTGCTTCGGCGTCTGCTCCCGGGTGAAACCGAGATCCTTGAGCTTGGCGCCGGTCATGACCTTGGCCGCGAGCTTGGCCAGCGGCACGCCGATGGCCTTGGCGACGAAGGGGACGGTGCGGGAGGCGCGCGGGTTGACCTCCAGGACGTAGAGCTGGTTGTCCTTGATGGCGAACTGCACGTTCATCAGGCCGATGACGCCGAGTTCCTTGGCCAGCGCGTAGGTCGCGGTGCGCACGGTGTTGAGCATGGCCGGCGACAGCGTGTGCGGCGGCATGACCATGGCGGCGTCACCCGAGTGCACGCCGGCGAACTCAATGTGCTCGAGCATGCCGCCAATGACGGAGATCTCGCCGTCGCTGATGCAGTCCACGTCGAGCTCGATGGCATCCTCGAGGAACTTGTCGATGAGCACGGGCTTGTCGGGCATCACGTCGAACGCCTGGCGGACGACGGCCTTGAACTCCTCCTCGCTGTAAACGATGAACATGCCGCGGCCGCCGAGCACGAACGAGGGCCGCAGGAGTACGGGGAAGCCGATCTCATGGGCAAATCGGAGCGCGTCGGTCTCGTTCATCGCGGTGCGGTTGTCCGGCGACTTGAGCTTCGCCTTGTCGAGGATCGCGGAGAACTGCTTGCGGTCCTCGGCCATCTCGATGCTTTCGGGCGAGGTGCCGATGATGTTCACGCCATGGTGCTTGAGCGCCGAGGCGAGATTGAGCGGGGTCTGGCCGCCAAACTGGACGATCGCGCCGTCGCAGCCTTCCTGCCGGTAGATTTCGAGGACATCCTCCAGGGTGAGCGGCTCGAAATAGAGCCGGTCGCTGGTGTCGTAATCGGTCGAGACGGTCTCGGGATTCGAGTTCACCATCACGCTCTCGTAGCCGATCTCGCGCAGGGCGAAGCTCGCGTGCACGCAGCAGTAGTCGAATTCGATGCCCTGGCCGATGCGGTTGGGGCCGCCGCCCAGGATCATGATCTTCTTCTTGCCGGTCGGCGGCAGGATCTCGTTCTCGGCGCCGTAGCTCGAATAGTAATAGGGCGTGAAGGCTTCGAACTCCGCGGCGCAAGTGTCCACCAGCCGGTAGGTGGTGTTGACCCCGACCTTGGCCCGGTGCGCCCGGACGGTGCTGAAATCGCTGCCGAAGATGTGGGCGAGCTGCGCGTCGGAAAAACCAAACTCCTTGGCCCGGCGCAGGGTGTCCGCATCGATGGTCGCCAGGGTGAAACCCTTGAGGACGGTCTCCATCTCGTAGATCTCGTACATCTGCTGGAGAAACCACGGATCGATCTTCGTCAGTTCAAAAATGTCCCCCACCGTGAGCCCCCGCATGAAGGCGTAGCGGATGAAAAAGATCCGCTCCGCGTTGGGCGTCGCGAGCTTGGCACGGACGGCCTTCTCCTCCGGCGCCTCGTCGAGCCCGTGCTTGCCGCCGCCGCCAAAACCGCGCGCGCCGATTTCCAGCGAGCGCAGGGCCTTCTGCATGGACTCCTTGAAGGTGCGGCCGATGGCCATCGCCTCGCCCACCGATTTCATGGCCGAGGTCAGCGTGGGGTCGGAGCCAGGGAACTTCTCGAAGGTGAAGCGGGGAATCTTGGTGACGACGTAATCAATCGTGGGCTCGAAACTGGCCGGGGTGAGCCGCGTGATGTCATTGCGAAGTTCGTCCAACGAGTAGCCGACCGCCAGCTTGGCGGCGATCTTGGCGATGGGAAACCCGGTGGCCTTCGAGGCCAGGGCCGAGGACCGCGACACGCGCGGGTTCATCTCGATGACGACCATGCGGCCGGTGGCCGGGTCGAGGGAAAACTGGATGTTGGAACCGCCGGTCTCGACGCCGATCTCGCGGATGACCGCAAAGGAGGCATCGCGCATGACCTGGTATTCCTTGTCAGTCAGGGTCATGGCCGGCGCCACGGTGATGGAATCGCCGGTGTGCACACCCATCGGATCGAAGTTCTCAATGGAGCAGATGACGACGCACTG
>CAZFHG010000046.1:0-20037 GCA_964518665.1 uncultured Opitutaceae bacterium
GTCCGCGCCACCGACCGTCGAATTCCGCGCCGTCACCAAACGCTTCGGTGACGGCCCGCTCGTGCTCGACGGCATCTCGTTCACCGCCCGGCCCGGCGACTTCCTCTCCCTCATCGGCCCCAGCGGCTGCGGCAAATCCACCTTGCTCCGCCTGCTCGCCGGCCTCAGCCCGCTCACCTCCGGCTCCATCGCCGTCGACGGCCGCCCACCCGCCGACGCCGCCGCCGAACTCGCCTTCGTTTTCCAGGAGCCGAACCTCCTCCCCTGGCTCAACGTCGGCGCCAACATCGAGGTCCCACAAAAACTCCGCGGCGTCGACGCCCCCGCCCGCGCCGCCACCCGCCGCCGCGTGCTCGACCTCGTCCGCCTCGGCGATCGCGCCGCCGCCTACCCGCGCCAGCTCAGCGGCGGCCAAAAGATGCGCGTCTCCCTCGCCCGCGCGCTCGCCCTCGAGCCCCGCCTCCTGCTCCTCGACGAGCCCTTCGGCGCCCTCGACGAGATGACCCGCGAGCACCTCAACGAGGAACTGCTCGACATCCGCGAGAAACAGGCGTGGACCGCCTTTTTCGTCACCCACTCAGTCGCCGAAGCCGTGTTTCTTTCAAACCGCATCATCGTGATGTCGGCCAATCCCGGGCGCATCCACCAAGAAGTCCGGGTGGATTTCCCCTACCCGCGCACCGAGGCCACGCGCCTTTCCCGGCCCTACCACGATCTCGTCGCGGAAATCTCCGGCCTGCTCCGGTCGGTGGAGAACACCTGAGCCATGCGCCGACCCTTTCTCAACATCCTGCTTCCGCTCGGCACCGGCCTGCTGATGGTCGCCGTATGGTACGCGGTGCGGCACGCGTTGTCTGAGGACCTCAAGTTCCTGCTGCCCACCCCCGACGAGATCTGGGGCGCCCTGCAGGCCAACTCCGACTCGCTCAGCCGGGCCACGCTCAATACCAGCAAGGGCGCGGTGCTCGGGTTCGTCCTCGCCGTGGTCGTCAGCTTTTGTCTCGCCCTGATTTTGTCGCTCTCCCACCTCATCCGCGCGAGTCTCTATCCGTACCTGATGATTTTGCAGATGATGCCGATCATCGTGATCGCCCCCATTCTCGTGCTCTGGGTCGGCGCCGGTCTGAACAGTGTCGTCATCATCACCTTCCTCATCTGCTTTTTCCCGCTCGTGGTGAACACGACCCAGGGCCTCATCTCCACCGATCGCAACCTCGTGGAGCTCTTCCGCATGTATCGCGCCAGCCGCTGGCAGGAAACCTTCCTGCTCCGCGTCCCGGCCGCCCTGCCCTATTTCTTCACGGGCCTGCGCATCGCCGCCGTGCTCGCCCCGATCGGCGCGCTGGTCGGCGACTACACCGCCGGCAGTTCCGCCGGTGACGGCGGCGGTCTCGGCTTTCAGGCAATCATCTACAGCAGCCAGGCGAAATACTCTGCGCTCTTCGCCACGGCGGCGGTTACTTGCATTCTCGGATTTGTGTTTGCGGGTGCGGTTAATATCCTCAGCTGGCTCGCCCTCTCCAAGTGGCACGACTCCTATAACCGCACCGACAACTGACCAGGCACCATACCGATGAACCGCGAAGTTCGCGCAGCACCCATGTATAGCCAACCAAGAGAATTCACACTTGGATATTGGGTAGGGCCCGGCCTCCGGACGGGCCGAGAGAGGCAAGCGCACGCCGGACCGCCCGTCCGGAGGCCGGGCGCTACCCACGGAATCGTCACGATTTTCGGAATCATTCGTTAATTCAGGTTTGGCTTCGCGTTCCTCCACGTCCTTCGCGGGTTATTCTCATACCCCTTTCCACACCATGATCGCACCCCGTCTCATCGTCCCCTTCCTTCTGCTCGCCGGCACCGTCTTCGCCGCCGAACCTTTCAAGCTCACCGTCCAATTGGACTGGGTTGCCGAACCCGAGCACGGTGGTTTCTACCAGGCCCAGGCCAAAGGCTACTTCGCCGCGGAGGGTCTTGACGTCGCCATCACTCCGGGCGGACCGAATGCGTTCGTCCTCGCCAAGATCGCCACCGGCCAGGCCGACATCGGACAGGGCGATAGCACCAACACCCTGCTCCAGCAGGCGGAGGGTCTCCCGCTCGTGCAGTTTGCCGCCGTGTTCCAGGACGATCCGTCCGGTCTGCTCGTCAATGCCGGCAGCGACGTGCGCTCCTTTCCCGATCTGCAGGGCAAGACCATCATCGCCCGCCCCGAGTGGGCGTTCCTCCCCTTCCTGAAAAAGAAGTACGGCATCACCTTCAACGTGATGCCGCAGAATTTCTCCGTGGCCGCGTTCCTCGGCAACAAGGAGGCCATCCAGCAGGGCTATTACATCGCCGAGCCGTATCACATCGTCGCCGCCGGCGGGAAGGAGCCGCGGTTCCTCTCCACGTGGGACGCCGGGTTCCGCGCCTACGCCGTACTCGTCACCAGCCGCAAATTCGCCAATGCCCATCCGACGGAGCTGAAGGCTTTCGTCCGCGCCTACATCAAGGGCTGGCGCGACTACATTGAAGGCGATCCCGCCCCCGCGCATGCCGCGATGAAGGCCGCCAACAGCAACAACACCGACGCCTTCATGATGGCTTCACGCCAACTCTTGATCGACGGCAAGCTCGTCACCGGCCGCGATGCCGACGGCGGACCGCAGAACATCGGCCGCCTCTCCCCCGGGCGCTTCGCCACCCAGATCAGCCAGCTCGAGGAGCTCAGCATTTTGCCCAAGGGCAAGGTCACCGTGCCGCAGGCCATGACCACCGCCTTCCTGCCGGTGGAATAAGGCAGGGTCCGACCGCCGCCGGGCGGGCCGTGATTGCTTACTCCATCTTTCTCTTTCCTCTTTATCTTTCTCTTTCTCCAGCCTTGGAACAGGCGAACTATGCGTCCTGACGAAAGAGAAAGATAAAGAGGAACGAGAAAGAATAGAATTTAGCGCGGGTAACACCAACGGCAGAGATCGGAATCCACGCCCTACATTTCAAGTCTGCCTCCATAGCCTTGGCGAAGAAGGGTTAAATCCGTCCATCGTTCGTGTTTATTTGTATCCGCCCGTGCTTTCACCTTTGCTCCAGCCATGCCTGCACGCCCGATCGAGCAATTCCATGAAATCCTGCGCGCGGCTGTCGGCGAGGGCACGCTGATCAAGCTCACGCTCGGCAAATACCGCGGGGCCGACACCACCCTCCGCAATGTCTTCGTGCGGGCGGTCACCCTGAAAAGCGGTCCGCATCTGACTTTCGTCTGGCGGCATGACACCCGCGACATCACCAAGAACCTGCCGCCCGCCGACGCCCTCACCCAGCTCAACGCGCTGATCGGCCAAGATTTTCTCGACGCCCATCTCTTCACCACCGCCACCACCGCGCAGTTGGAATGCCAGCCCGGGGGCGCCGCGCGCCTGAAACTCATCCCGAACGCCGGCGGACCGTCCCCGGCCTCCACCGCGCCGGCCCATGACCAGGCCAAGACCCACCTCATTCCGGCTTCGACTCCGTGGCTCAAGGCGCTCGGCATCACCAACGACCGCGGCCAGCCCCGCGAAGGCATGTCGGACAAATTCCGGCAAATTCAGAAATTCACCGAGCTGCTCGGCCACCTCATCGCCGAATCGCCGTTGCCGGCAGACCGGCCGCTCCGGGTCGTGGACATGGGCTGCGGCAAGGGCTACCTGACCTTCGCCGTCGCCAGCCTGCTCGGTGCGCGCGCCACCGTCCTCGGCATCGAGCGTCGCGCCGACCTCGTGGACAAGTGCAACGCCGCAGCCCAAACCCATGGTTTCACCAACCTGCAATTCACGGTGGGTGAGATCGGCGCGACCGATCCCGGAGCCATGGACATCCTCATCGCGCTGCATGCCTGCGACACCGCGACCGACGACGCGCTCGCCCAGGGCCTGAAAGCCGGCGCGACCCTGCTCGTGGTCTCGCCCTGCTGCCAGAAGGAACTGCGCGCGCAACTCGCCGCCCCGGCCGTTCTCACCGACGCCCTGCGCCACGGCATTTTCCAGGAGCGCCAGGCCGAGTTTGTCACCGACGCCCTCCGCGCCCAGCTCCTCGAATGGACCGGCTGCCGGACCAAGGTGTTCGAGTTCATCTCCACCGAGCACACCGCGAAAAACCTCATGATCGCCGCGATCAAGACCCAGCCGCCCGGCGACCCCGCCCGAGCCACGCGCCTCCGCGAATTCGCCGCCTTCTACGGCATCCGCCACCAGCACCTCGCCGCGCTGCTTGGCCTCGATCTCGTATCGTGAAACCTGCTTTGAACAGGAGGAAGCAGAGAGAGCAGAGATTCTTAAACAGCTTGCTCCACGCCCTCTGTTACCTCCTGTAATTAGGTCTTGGTTTATGCGTCTTTTGAATCCCTTACACGTGACTCCGGATGAACTGGACTGAACTCGACTGGCCGGCGCTGGACCGGTTGCGCCAGGGATTCATCAGTGGCGGCGCCGCGCAAGGGCCCTACTGGCAAAGCGAATCCGCCCTCGCCAGCTACGACCTGACCTACGGGGAGCGCATCGGCTGGAAATGGGATCACGTGCTCTCCGAGCTGCGACTCCGCGGCTGGATGCCGGCGGCCCGCTCGGTCGTGGACTGGGGCTGCGGCAGCGGCGTGGCGGCGCGGCGCGTGATCGAGTTTTTCGGAGCCGGAAACTTTGATGAACTCCTGGTATGGGACCACGAGGCCATCGCCGCCGATTTCGCCGCGGCCGCCGCCGGTCGCGCCTTCCCCGGATTGCAGGTGAGCCAGCTCACGCCGGGATTCCTGCACTCCAGCGAACCGATCGGCCTGCTGCTTATCAGCCATGTGCTGAACGAGCTTTCCCCCGAGCAACTCGCCGGGCTGTGCGCCCTGATCGACCGGGCCGCGGCCGTCATCTGGGTCGAACCCGGCACCCATGCGGTCAGCCGTCAGCTCGGCGCGATCCGCGACACGATGCGCGAGCATTTCCGGATCATCGCCCCCTGCACGCACCAGGAAACCTGCCCGGCGCTCGCCGCCGGCAACGAGCGCGAATGGTGCCACCAGTTCGCCGCGCCGCCTTCCGAGATTTTCGCCAACCCCGACTGGGTGAAATTCGGCCAGCGCGCCGGCATCGACCTCCGCAGCCTGCCCTATTGTTTCTTTGTCCTGGACCGCACCGCGTCGCCCATGGAGCCCGGCTGGTCGCATGTCATCGGCCGTGCCGAGCACTTCAAGCCCTACGCCCGCCTGCTCAATTGCGACGCCACCGGCCTGATCGAGCTCACTGTGCCCAAGCGCACCGCCCCGGCACTTTTCAAGGAACTAGGCCGCACCAAGGCCCCGCTCGTGTACCGCTGGACCCGCGACGGCGAAAAAGTCGCCAACGGTCACCGCCTCGGCGCCGAGCCCGCGTCGCAGGAGTAGGCGCTGTTTTTTTGGAGCGCGACCGCCCTCGGTCGCAATGCAAGCGAAGCCTTTCTCCTCCCAAGAACCCAACCACCCTGCATTCGCATTCAATACGTCTGCGTTGGTCAACTTGGCTTGCGTGTAGATCGCGACCGAGGGCGGTCGCGCTCCCAGGAACATCCACTCGCTCACACTCGTAGCTACAAACAAGACTCCGAACATTGGATGTTGGATGTTGAACGTTGGATGTTGGAAGAGCGGCGCCCGCCCGGGCGCCGCTCTTCTGCCTCGCACTCGCGCCCGAATCTCTTTCCATCGCGCCAATGTTCAGATGTCTTGCCTTCCTGCTGGGTGCGACCCTGGCCACCGCGGCCGGGCGGGCTCCCATCGACTACACGCTGCGCTTCCCGGCCGCCGCTTCGCATTATGTTGATGTCGAAGCAGTCATCCCCACCGACGGTTCTGAATCTTTGACTCTCTTCATGCCGATCTGGACGCCGGGATCCTACCTGGTGCGCGAGTATGCCAGGAACATCGTGACCATTGAGGCCCGCTCCGACACCGGGGCTCTCCTGCCCATCAAGAAAACCAGCAAGAACCGCTGGACCGTCCAGTCCACGGGCCAGACACAGGTGCGGGTGAATTACCGGCTTTATTGCCGCGACATCAACGTGCGGGGCAACTGGGTCGAAGGAGACTTCGCCGTGATCAACGGTGCCGCCACCTTCATCACCGAAGCCGAGGACCTGCAGCGTCCGTACCGGGTCCGCCTGGAAATGCCGTCCGGCTGGGCCACCTGCCAGACGCCGCTCACGCCGGGCACCGAGGCGAACACCTTCACGGCCATCGATTACGACCACCTGGTGGACAGCCCCATTGTGGCGGGTTCGCCGCTGGTGAATGAATTCGAGGTGGAAGGCGTACGCCATGTCCTCGTGACGGTCGGCGGCGACGGCGTGTGGGACAATCCCCGGGTGACGCGCAACCTCGCCCGGCTGGTCGAAGAGCAAAGCAAATTCTGGGGTGGCCTGCCGTATCGCACACCTTACTACTTCTTCAACCTGCTGGCCATCGGGCGCGGCGGACTCGAGCACAAGCAGAGCACCGTCATGGGCGCGGACCGCTGGAATTCGCGCACCCGCGGCGGGATCAATTCCTGGCTCTCGCTGGCCAGTCACGAATTTTTCCACGTCTGGAACGGCAAGCGTCTCCGCCCGGTCGAACTGGGGCCCTTCGACTACGAACACGAGGCCTACACACCTTCGCTTTGGATCGTCGAGGGCGTCACCAGTTACTACCAGCACCTCCTCCTCCGGCGCGCCGGCTTCACCACCCGCAACGATTACCTGAAGGGCGTCTCGAACACATTTGGCGATGTGCAGAAGAGCCCCGCCCGGCTGGTGCAGTCCCTGAGCGACGCCTCCTTCGACACCTGGATCAAGGCCTACCGGCCCGATGAGAACTCCGTTAACGTGCTCTTCAGCTACTATGGCGGCGGCGCCCTCGCCATGCTCCTGCTCGACACCGAGATCCGCCGCGTCAGTGACGGAGCCAAGTCCCTCGACGACGTGATGCGGGCCGCCTACAGCCGGTACAGCGGTGAACAGGGTTACACCGAGGCGCAGTTCATCGCCCTGGCGGGTGAAATCGCCGGCCATGATCTCAGCGCCTGGTTCAAGCAGGTGGTCCAAACCCCCGGAGAATGGGACTACACGCCTTTCCTCGACTGGTACGGACTCAGCTTTGAGTCGCCGAAGCCCGAAAAGAGCGTTTCCCCGAATGGCATCGAACCGACCGATCCGCCCATCGGCTGGCTCGGCGCCGACACCAAGGTTCAGGACGGATTGCTGACGGTCACCGCGGTCCGCACCGGCACGCCCGCCGCCGCGGCCGGACTCAGTGTCGGTGACGAGATCATTGGCATTGATGACTACCGGGTGCCGCCCGGCCAGTTCGGCCTGCGCCTCGGCGCCTACAAGGCCGGCGATGCCGTCACCCTGCTGGTTTCCCGGCGCGACCGCTTGTTGCGGCTGCCCGTAACCTTGGGCGAGGAACCGGTTACGAGCCGGTCATTGAAAGTCAGGGATGACGCCACCGAGGCCCAGAAGGCCCGGCTGCGGGCCTGGATCGGCGAAGACCCGGCTCCAGCAACCAAAACGGAGCCCAAGACTGAGTTCCGACCTAACGGCCTCATGCCTGTTCAGGAACCCGATGAGACCCCGTCACCCGTTCCCTCCGAACCCATGCAGACAGGCCAGTCCGGCACTTGACTCGCACGGCCTAACCCGAATGCTGGCCCCCTCCATTTCCAAACCACATGAGCAAACAGTATAACAAGACCATCAAAAAGAAGCGCCGCATTGCCTACCTGAAACGCAAAAAGGCCCGGACCCCGGCCGTCGCGAAGAAGAAGTAAGCCTGCGAGCGTTCCTGCCGGCGAAACCAACCGCGGCCTGGGCCGCGGTTTTTCATTCCCGCCTGCCGGACGCCCTGCCCAGCATGATCAAAGTCAGTCTCATCTCCCTCGGCTGCGCCAAGAACCTCGTGGATAGCGAGATCATGGTCGGCCATCTCCATGCGGCGGGCATGAAAGTCATCCCGGAGGCGGAAAAGGCCGACGTGGTCATCGTCAACACCTGCTCTTTCATCGATTCCTCCAAGGAGGAGTCCATCGGACACATCCTTGAGGTGCACCAGAACCGCGGCATGACCAAGCGCCGCAAGGAGCAGAAGCTGATCGTCGCCGGCTGCATGGCCCAGCGGTTCTCCAAGGACCTCTCCACTTCGCTGCACGACGAGGTGGACGCTTTCATCGGCCTCGACCAGGTCACCAAGGTCGCGCCCATCATCGAGGAACTCTACGCCAAGGAGCGCAACCTGAAGGACGCTCCCGCCATGTTCATCGAGGGCAAGTCCACCTACATCCCCGACTACGACACGCCCCGCTTCCGGCTCACCCCGAAGCATTTCGCGTACATCAAAATCGCCGAGGGCTGCAACCACCCCTGCACCTTCTGCATCATTCCCCAGATCCGCGGCCGGCACCGCAGCCGCACCGTGGCCAGTGTCGTCGCCGAGGCGCGCCAGCTCGTCAAAGAGGGCGTCAAGGAGCTGAACCTCATTTCCCAAGACACGACGTTCTTCGGCATGGATACCTGGGCGGAACGCCCGAATCCACGCACCCCGGTCGATTCCGCCCGCGGCACCGCGCTTACGACCCTGCTGCGCGAGCTCAATGCCATCGAGGGTGATTTCTGGATCCGCCTCCTTTACACCCACCCGGCCCATTGGAGCGACGAACTGATCCGCACCATCGCCGCGTGCCCCAAGGTCGCCCGCTACATTGACATTCCCCTCCAGCACATCTCCGACCGCATGCTCGAACGCATGCAGCGCGAGACGAGCGGAGATTACATCCGCGACCTCATCCGCCGCATCCGCGCCGGCATCCCGGGCATCGCCGTGCGCACCACGTTCATCGTCGGCTTCCCCGGCGAGACCGAGGCGGATGTTGACGAGCTCTGCCAGTTCATCACGGAGACGAAATTCGAGCGCCTGGGCGTTTTCCGCTATTCGCAGGAAGACGGCACGCGCGGGGCCAAAATGCCCGATCAGATTCCCGCCAAGGTAAAGGAGGCGCGCTGGCACCGGGTCATGGCGCTCCAGCAGCAGATCGCCGCCGAGGTCTCGAAGTCCTGGGTCGGCCGCAAGCTCAAGGTCCTCGTCGAGGAACCCGGCGTCGCCCGCGGAGAAGCCGACGCCCCGGACATTGACGGCCGCGTCTATGTGCCGCGGACGCTCGCCAAGGGTGAATTCGCCGAGGTCTCCATCAATTCCTTCCGCGACTATGACCTGCTCGCGCTCGCCCCGGGTGAACAGCCCGTCACTTGGAAGGTTGCCCGACAGGCCCAGTAGCGTTCTCATCCGTCCGTGAGCTCCGATCCCGGTTCAAGGAAACCGCCCGTCACCCTCCACCTGCCCTATACTGTGCTCTGGTTGCTGGGCCTGCTCCTGGTGGCACCCTGGCTGATTTTACTCTACCTTGGCCAGCGGCCCACGTCTCCACCCCTAGTCGCCGCTCCCGCCAGCCATGGCACCGATGGCAACAATGGCCAGGTGGCGGTCAAACCCGGCCCTTGGGGTGAATTGTTCTACACCCGGATCCTCATCGAGCCGCCCGAGTCCCTGATCAAGACCGCCCATCCCACGACGCATAACCCGGTGTGGCTATTCAAGGGCTACACCGCCGCGTCCCTGGCAGCCCTCTGGGATTCCGCGGCCCTCAACGATAGCCAGCGGCAGTTCACCGCCGATGCCGCCAACTCCGAGACCACGCCGGCCGGCATCCTTGTCCGTCCGTCGCGGGAATTCATCGAGGGACTGAGCCCGGAATCGCGGGCCGTCATTTACACCGCCTTGTCCGCCTTCGTGGAAAACCCCGACCAGCACGATCCCTACCGGTTCCGCGCGGACGTGGCCGATGAATGGTTCCGTCACAGCGGACTGCCTTCACCCACGGTAGAGCACGTCAAGCGCCTCCTTTACCGCCGCGGCTCCTCGCTGGTGTTTTCCGACCAGAACCTCGTGCTGGCACAGATCCCGTCGCTGCAGGAGCGCATGCTGCTGATCAAGACCCTCGCGCGGAAGTCCACCCTGATGGTCAAGCTGCGCATCAACGCCAACTCGGACATTGACGCGCTCGACAACTACTGGGGGCGCGGCCAGCGGTCCAAGGACATCCGCCCCCTGCTGCAATCCCTGCTCCGCGACGGCGCCAGCACCTCCATCGACATCATTCACCTGCTCCCGCGCGTGCCGCGTTCCCTGCTCTACACGTACCCGGCGGCCACGGAACCCGGCAGCACGACCTACCTCGACTGCCATTGGACCGTCCTGAATTTCTTCAAGCCCCGGCCCGACGACCGCTACCAGAAACTGGAGGAAGTGACCGCCGCCTTCCTCAACGAATACTATCCCGTCATGGGGAACTGCACCTTCGGGGACATCATCATGTTCACCAAGCCCGACGGCAGTGTCATCCACTCCTGCGTCTTCATCGCCGGGGACATCGTTTACACCAAGAACGGCGCGTCCCCCAACGCCCCCTGGATCCTGATGTCGCTCTCCGACGTGGAGGCTTTCTATCCCAGCAAAGAGCCCCTGGACATCCAGTACTACCGCGCTAAGTCCTACGACCAGACCCTCAGCGTAAACTGAGATCGGGATATTGTAGGCAGCCCGCTTGCGGGCGCGCTGACCTACACCACAGCCGCCGTCACCGCGGCTACATAACGCGGGATGATCCCGTCAAACGACCCGTTGCTGAAAAAGATCACCACCCGCGGCTTTGCGCGGTCCTGCAGGGTCGCCAGCGTGAGTTCTTCAAGGAGTGCGGCATTCGTATCCGCGGCATGCGCCTCGATGCCCTGCGTGTCCAGTAACTGGACCACCGCCGCAGTGTCAAAACGGTCCCCGGCCGCCAGTTTCTCCGCGCGGTTGACCGCCCCGAGGTAAACCTCGTCGGCCTGCGCCAGTGCGCGCATGAAGCCCGCCTGCAGCACCTTGGTCCGCGCCGTGTTGCTGCGCGGCTCGAATACCGCCGTCAGCGTGTGCCCGGGATGACGCTGCCGGAAGGCCTGCAGGGTTTCCGCCAGCGCCGTGGGATGATGGCCGAAATCCTCCACCACCTTGAGCGGTGCGCTGTCGAACAGCATTTCCTGGCGCCGCCGCACCCCGCGGAACCGCGCCAGCGCCGACAATGACAACCGCGTGGGATCATCCGGATGCAAGGCCAGACCCGCCGCCGTGGCCGCCATCGCGGCATTGCGCGCGTTGTACAGCCCGGACAGCGCCCAACTGACCTTGGCCCAGGGCCGGCCGTGCCAGGTCAGGCGGAATTCCACGCCGGCCGCCGACTCGGTGAAATCCGTGATCCGCACGTCGTTGGTCTCGCCGATGCCGACCCGGATCACCTGCGTCCACGGCATCGCCCCCAGGGCCTGCAGGTTGCCGTCGTCACCGTTCATCACGATGCAGCCGTTCCGCGGCACGATGCGCGCGAGGTGGCTGAACGTGCGCTGGACGTCCTGCAGATCACGGAAGATGTCCGCGTGGTCGAACTCCAGGTTGTTCAACACCGCGATGTGCGGCGCGTAGTGGATGAATTTGCTGCGCTTGTCGAAAAAGGCGCTGTCGTATTCGTCCCCCTCGATGACAAAGGGATCACCCGCCGCACCCAGGTGGCTGCCCACGGGCGGGTCAATCGGCACGCCGCCGATCAGAAAGCCGGGATCGCGGCCGGCTTCGCGCAGCAGAAACGCCGCCAGCGCGGTCGTCGTCGTCTTGCCGTGCGTGCCGCAGATCACGAGATTGCGCCGCCCCGCCAGCACCTGGTCATGCAACAGCGCCGGCAGCGAGGTGAACTTCAACGCCCGGGTGTCCAGCAGCCATTCGATCTCGGGATTGCCGCGCGACAGCGCATTGCCGATCACCACGAGATCGGGCGCGAGCCGGGCCAACCGCTGGGGGTCATAGCCCTCGTGCACCGTGATGCCCGCGCCGGCCAGCACCGTGCTCATCGGCGGGTAGACGCCTGTGTCCGACCCCAGCACCTCATGTCCCGCCGCCCGCGCCAGCAGCGCCGCATTGCCCATCGCCGTACCGCATATCCCCATGAAATAGAGTTTCATTCCGTGCGCATGTTGTGCCGGCAAGGCTTGGCGATGCACCCCGCGCGGCAACAATAAACCGGATCGATGCAATCGGCGTCGGACTGCGCAATGATGGCGAAACCCAAAGTATGTCCGGTAGGCCGCCAGCTTGCTGGCGCTTACAGAGCGGGAGCAAGCTCCCGGCCTACTCGCCTACTGCATTGTTCCGGTTAAAGGCGACCGGGTGATGGGTCTTTCTGGATCCTTCCCGCGGGAATGAATAGATTCATGAAGCCATTCCAGCCTGACCCTGTGGATGTCCCACGCTGCCGGCTAGGATGCAGGCCCATGATTTCATCCCCCCATCTCATCATCGCCGACGAAGCCTATCTCGTCCTTGCCTCCGAGCCGGGCGAGTTGGCCGGCCAGCTCGTCCTCACCCTGGAGCGGGCGCCAAACCTGAAAAACCGCGAGACGGTTCTCATGCTGTGCCACGGTCCCAACCGGGAACCGGTGCGCCTGCGCTCGAAACCCGAGGGGCTGCGCCTGTTGGTCAGCACCATTTATTGAAGGGCCGCCATGCCCACAGAAACTGGAATGCCAAGGTCGCGAAATCCCCTGCGCCCGGGCAATTCATCAGGAAACCACCGCTAGACACCGCTGAACACCGATCAGAATGATCGTCGGTGTTTATCCATGTGCATCTGTGGTTCAACTGCTTGAGCTTGGCTGAGCCCAGAGCAACGGCTTCCGGGATTCATATCCGGGGAAGAAATTCGCCAAAGATCACCGGCAGGATTATGCTTGTCCCATGTTTGAAGCACGCATCAAGGAACTGGAACTGCAATTGGCCACCGCGAATGAGTCACTGGCAGCATTGACGCTGGTCAACACGGGGCTCACCTCCCAATTGGAGGACGCCGAGGTTCGTAATCGGAAAATGAAGCGCAACTCGCGCCAGGCCGAGAGTTCATTCAATGAGAAGCTCGCCGTGGCGCAAAGTCGCCGCGGCTGAAGCCATGAACCTCTGGGGCACCCTCGCCATCGTGGTCGTCATGCTCGGCACGCTGTATCTCATCACCGCCGTCATGATGCGGGCCGACGAGCGCCGCAAAAAGCAGGAAGACAAGAAGGCCGGCAAGGACGCGTTGAAGTACGGGGCATACAAATAGTCCGCCACCCCAGCATTGCATGACGGCGGCCGGCCGTTAGCCTCGTGTCATGGACATCGCCGTCATCACTGTCATCGCGGTCGTGGTCGCCCTCATGCTCGTCATCATCTACGGTATTTACCGGGGGATGCAGAGCCCCGATGAGCAGCACGAGAAGAAGGAACGCCGGCGCCAGCAAAAGGAAGCCGCCCGTCATGGTGAATATCACCAGACACCGCGCCACTGACTTTCGACACGAGGCCGATCACCGGCCGGGTTCAAACTCCAGGATGGTGACCAGCCGGTGCCGGACAGACGGCGCCGACACCAAGGCCAGCCGGTTGACTGGCACATAGCGCCAGTTCACGCCGCACGCCGCGGCGCTTTTTTCCACCGCCCAGTCCGCCCGGACCGTGAGCGTCAGGCGCCGGCCGCGGATCATCGCCCGTTCGCCCCCGGCACTCATTTTCAGGGGTGAATGCAGGTAAAACGTGACGGCCCGCGGCTCGGCCAGATCGAACTCATCGCATATTTCGATGCGACCCGGCCTCGCTGAACTGATGCTCCGGCGGCAGCCCAGCACCGGCGGCAGCCAGGTTCCGCTGGTGTCCACCGACGCGTGCAACGCCACCTTCCCACCCCGCGCCTCCCAGTGCGAGGCATGGGGTGAAGGGTTCTGCTGGATGCAGCCGGCGGGCACGGCGAGATTGTGGGACAGCTCGCTCTTGAGGAACGGCAGGTTTTCGGAGTCGTGGTAGGGCACCATGCCGCGATCCACGGCAAAAGCCTCGCCCCCGGCCTCAAGAATGAAGGAGCCCTTGTCGCGATGGCAGTGCCCGGCGTTGGCCATGGCGCCGACCAGAAACAATCGCACGCTGCCCCCTTGGAACGGGCGGCAACTGGAAACATGCCCGGCCTTGGCCAACCGGCTGAAGACCGGCAGCCTGATCGCATCCTTGGGGCACACCGCGGGACCATGGATCACTGACATGGGACCGTCGCAGGACCAGCGCTCGGCCTTCGGCAGTTTGCCCCGGCGCAAACAATCCGCCACGAGCCCGCGCCACAGCGGCGAATCCGTGGCCGCGGCCATCATCGTGATCGCATCCACGGCCAGCGAATCTGCCACGGTGTCGGCAATCGTCAGGTACGCGCCCGGCTCGCCGGTCGTGGAAAGCAGCGACGCCATGAATCCGTCCATCGCCTTCACTTTTGGCGGCACCATGTCCGACAGCTTTTTGCCCCGGTAGCGGGCCAGCGCCGCGAGCGCCGGGATATTGGTCCGGAAGGTGGAATTCCAATAATGCAAGCCTTCGTCGGTGGACCCGTCCGCCTGGATGTAGCGGTCAATGATCTCATACAGGTCCTTTTCGAAGACATCGATGTCAGCCCGAGTGCGCGGCCATGCCCGCTCGAGCACGAGCAACCCGAGAAGCCGGCCCAACGCGATCATGTGGCTCTGGTTGCAGTTGAGCATATACTCGTACTGGAGGAAGACCGTGCGCACGCGGGGCAGTCCCTTGGTGGCGATGGCGTGCCGCACGAGATGCTCGCCCTTGGGGGTGAACCACGCGCCTGCCCAGTCCAGCGCAAGCACCAGCCCGGCCATGGCAAAGGCCTCCGGAAAACCGCGCTGATCCCAGGAGGTACCGGGAAACTCCTGCATGAAGTGCGGCGCCCAGGTGCCGGCATGCGCCAGGCTCATCACAATGCGCGCGGCAAAACGCAGGCACTCCGGGTCCCGGTCAATGAGGCCCACGAGCGCGCAGATGGGGGCGTCCGTGTGGAAGGACCGCGTTGCGAGATCCCGCTCCCTCACCAGCGTGGTCGAATTGTCGCCGGCACCGATGAGCGGGCCAATCTGCGCCTCCGGCGTGCGCGGCGCAGCCATGGCCGCCCGTGCCGTCTTCCGGAGATTGTCCATGATCGGGCGGTAAAGCGGCGACAGGGCCTTGCGGCGCAGCATCGCCACCTCCTCGTCGCCGAAGAAAAATCCGTAGCGCAGCTTCTCGCCCACATTGGTACCTTCGGGATGCAGCCAGCCCTCCCACTCCGGTCCGTACAGCGGCGGGCGGGTGAGCATGGCGTGACGCACCGCCGACCGCGCACAGCCCACCCAATCCAGCCACGCTTCGGCCGCGCCATCCTGACTGGTCGCCAGCTCGAGCCTGATCGCCTGCAGATGGGTACCGTGCAGCCGGCCTTCAAATTCATGCCCGATGCCGCGGCCCGGCTCGGCGTTGATGAGGATGCGGGTGCGGCCGTCGACCGTGGCCGTCACCGTCAAGCGCGCATGCGGCGGACACGCCATGCGCACCACCAGCCGGTCATAACCGGACAGGTCCACGTCGAGCTCGCGCGCAAACGAAAGCACCGGCCGGGACCGGGCAGCGCGGCCTGAGCCTGATGAGGGTTTCCGCACGGTCCTGTTCCAATCAAACGTCAACCAGCACCACGCCTGGGTGGCACGCACCTGATCCTCACCCATGGGCCCGACCACCAGCGGATTTGGCGCGCCTGCAACCGCCGGCTTAGGCATCTCTGCTCGTGTCACTGCGGGCGGCCGGGTCACGACGGCCGGCACCAACGTATAGCTGGCCAGCGGTGACAAATCCTTGTCCCAGAAACCGTCAATCACGGCTTCGGCCTCATTGATCGGAATCGGCCGCCGGGATTTTTGATGAAGCGGCATGGCCCTGACTCGTGGCTTTTTCATGGGGTAAAAACTGGATCGGATACTTGGGCTCAGCCCTCCGGCACGGGCGCGGTCGCCGTTGCCGCCCGTTGCGCCCGGACTTTCTTCTGCCATTCCAAAATGAGCAGGCTGCAGGCCACGGTCGCCAACGCGGTAAGCCCACCGCAGAGAATGAAAATATACCGGTAATTGCGCACGTGCTCGAGAATCCATCCGACCGTGGGGTGCATGATCATCAGGCCGGTGTAGCCAAAGGCCACATTGGCGCTCACGAACTGCCCGAATTTTTCCCGGGGCAGCACGATCGGTGCGACCACGCATACGCCCACGAGATAGATGGCCATGAAACATTGGTTCACGCACCACCAGCTCAGCAGGCTCACTTCATCCTGCACGAGAAAGAAGCCGCAGAAGTAACTCGCGCACACCAGCATGATGCCGATCAGGGTGAGCCGCATCGCGTGGAATTTGTCGATCACCGGCCCCGCGATGAAGTAGATCGGGATGCTGACCAGAAACGTCCAGCCCTTCACCTCGCCGAACTGCTCCAGGGTGAGCCCCAGCGTGGCTGCATACCCCGGCTGGCCGGCCTTGGTGGAGAAGAATACCATGAATGACAGGGGCACGCCGGCGCTCCAGACGAAGAAGGTGAAGAAGTAATAGCAGACGTACAGCCGCTCGCTGAAGCACTCCTTGAAATAGTTCGGGATCACCCGCCAGTTGAGGCTGCCGCCGGCCCGCGGCGGCGGCGGGGGATAGTCGCCTTCCTTGACCCGCCAGACGATCATGTAGAACGCCAGGGCATAGAGCAGCGCCACCAGCAGATACACGTGGAAGGTGTGCGTCTCGGCCCAGCCGAAGACATAGCGGTTGAAGGCGAGATTCCCCAGCGCGCCCACCGCGCGGTACAGGCCGTAATAGGTGCCCAGCACCCTCTGAGGGATCACATCAACGACCAGGCAGGAGTAGACCTGCACGATGTACGCGTTGAAGACCACAAAGACGATCAGGCACAGCGCAATCCAAACGATCGTGCAGCCGGCCATCGTCACGGCCAGTCCGGCATGGGTGGAAAGCATCTCATAGACAAACGCTCCGATCGGCTTCGCGGCCCCGAGCAGGACCAGGCCGAGCACCACCGGGGCCGTGCACCAAAGCAGGAAAGGCCGCCGCCGGCCCAGCGGGCCGCGGTGCCGGTCGCTTTGCACGCCGGCGACCGGGAAGAGAAAGAAGCCGATGAACGGCGGCAGGCTGTTGACCCAACCGATGGTCGTGTCCGTCGCCCCCTCCCAGCGCAACTGCAGCGGGATCAGCGCCGGCAGCGATTCCATGAGCTGGAAGAAAAAATCCCCCCACAGCATCCAGAACATCACCTGGATCAGTCCACCCCGGGTGTAGGTCAGCGTCCCCACCTGATATTGTTTGGTCGCCATGAGAGTTGGAACGGAACCGCCCGTTACGGCTGCCAGACCAGCAGGACAGGCTTGGCGGAACACAGACAAGACATTTGCAGGGACGAATGCATTCAACGTGTAGAACCGGACCGAGAGCGAACTTGCCGCGGGCGCTCTCACCCGGTCAACTTCCGACAACTTTAGCCTCCCCATCCCGCTGAATCCTGCCAGTCCGCCGCCCATGTCCACCGCCCCTGAAATCCTGTCCCACTCCACGTTGTATCAGGACCCGGCCCACTACTGCGCATGGCCGGCGCTGGTGCGGGCCGCCAACGGCGACCTGCTCCTCGCATTCGTCCGCACCGAGCACCACATGTATCCCGACGGCGCGATTGTGACCATGCGGTCGAAGGACAACGGCCACACTTGGACAACGCCCGTCGTGGCCTTCGACACTCCCATCGACGACCGGGAATGCGGCCTCACCGTTTTGCCGGATGGACGGATCGTGATGCACGTCTGGTCCACCTTCTGGAAGGCGGAGAGATTCACGTCCCTGCCCTACGATGCCTACCCGCCGGAAATCATTTCCGCCTGGGTGAAACAGGTGAACGAACCTGCCTACCGCGCCGAAGCCGCCCGCCACGGCGGCTGGGTGATCGTGTCCTCGGATCACGGGCACACCTGGTCGGCTCCCGTCCGCGGACCTGATAGCGTGCATGGCGGGATCACCCTGCAAAACGGCTTACTCCTGGTCGCCGCCTACCGCGAGGACGGCGGCCATATTAACATCTACACCGCCCTCCAACCCGAAGGTCCGTGGACCATAGCAGCCTTGGTGAAATGTCCCACCCCGGACACTCACCATTTCGGCGAGCCCCATGTCGCCCAGCTCCCTTCCGGCCGGATCCTGCTCATGATTCGCTACACCGCGAAGCAGTATGATGATCGCCGCGACGACTTGCATCTCTGGGAAAGCTACTCGGATGACAACGGCCGCACTTGGAGCGCACCCTTCCGCACTCCCTTGCTCGGCTTCCCGCCTCATCTGCTGGTGCTGCAGGACGGCCGCACGCTTTGCACCTACGGCCGCCGCCGGGCCCCCTTCGGCGAACGGGCCGCGCTCAGTCGCGACGGCATCACCTGGGATGCGAGCCGCGAGATCATCCTCCGCGACGACAACGGCAACCACGACCTCGGCTACCCCGCTTCGATAGAGGTCACGCCGGGAGTTATTCTGTCCGTGTATTATCAAAAGCCCGCCTTCGATCCCGCCGACATCCACAAGCACAAGGCCTGCATCATGGCCACGCTCTGGCGCGCACCGGCCGTGCGAGAATGAGACAGATTCGTAGTGCCGGTCTTCAGCCGGCACTGGATCGGGAGAAAAGCTCCGCCGCGTAGTACGCCAAGCGCGGGCTAAAGCTCCGCGCTACGTCAGCCCCACCGGGTCCACATCCAGCACCTGCGTGATCTCCTCCGGCCAGGGGAATTCCGATCTGAGTTTGTCCAGTTCGCCGATGATCTTCGTCACGCTGCCGGTGAAGATCCAGAGCTGCCACCGGTACTCGTCCTTGATCTTTTCGATCGGGGCCGGTGACGGGCCGCGCAATTCGATGCGGTCGCCGAAGGTCTGCTCCAGGCGCTTCGCCCACTGCTCGGAGAAGAATTTCAGCTTCTCCTGACTCTTGCCGCGCAGCCGGTGCTGGATCAGGTGCCGGAAAGGCGGATACTTGAAATCCTTGCGCAGCTTCAGCTCTGCCTCGGCGAATCCCGCAAAGTCGGCATGGCGCGAAAACTGGATCGCCTCGGCCTGCGGCGTGAACGTCTGCACGATCACCTCGCCCGCCCGGTCGCCCCGACCCGACCGGCCCGCGACCTGCACCAGCAACTGGAAAGTGCGTTCGTTGGCGCGAAAATCCGGGATGTGCATCGAGATGTCGGCATCCACGAGACCCACGAGGGTCACGTTGGGAAAATCCAGCCCCTTGCCGATCATCTGCGTCCCCACCAGCACGTCGATCTTGCCGGTGCGGAACTGCCCGAGGACTTCACGGAAGCGGTTTTTCTTCGACATCGTGTCCGTGTCCATCCGCTCGATGCGCGCCCGCGGGAGCACGCGCCGCACGGCCTCCTCCACCCGCTGCGTGCCGAGTCCCTTCCAGCGGATCTTCGGCGAACGGCATTTGGGGCAGGTGACGGGTGCGTTCCGCTGCTCACCGCAGAGGTGGCAGCGGAGGGTCTCGTCCGTGCGGTGGTAGGTCATCGCGATGCTGCAGTGCGCGCACTCCTCCACATGGCCGCACTCGGTGCACAGCATCGAGGAGGAATACCCCCGCCGGTTGATGAACAGGATGGTCTGCTCCTTTTTCTCGAACCGCAGTTGCATCGCATCCGCGAGCTTGCGCGAGAGCGTCGTCAGGCCGCGCGACCGCATGATTTCCACCCGCATGTCCACGACGTTGATGTGCGGCAACTGGCGGTCATCCACGCGCTGCCGCAACTCCTGCAGGGCGTAGCGCCCGGCCTGCGCGTTGGCGTAGCTTTCCAGGGAAGGCGTGGCGGAGCCCAGCAGGCAGAGGGCGTTGTTCAGCTTGGCGCGGTACACCGCGACATCGCGACCGTGGTAGCGCGGAGTCTCGTCCTGCTTGTACGCGGGCTCGTGTTCCTCATCCACGACGATCAGCCGCAGGTCGTGCACCGGGGCGAAGACCGCCGAGCGCGCGCCGACGACCACGCGGGCCTCGCCGGTCGCCAGCGCGAGCCAGCCGTCGAG
>CAZFHG010000047.1:0-19943 GCA_964518665.1 uncultured Opitutaceae bacterium
TATACCTTCAGATGTCCGGCAGTGGATGTTGGGCGATGAATGTTGGATGTTGGAAGTTCGAGGCGGAGCCCCGCCGCGCCGTGCTTGACCGCGGCCGGTCTTTACGAGGTAATCCACGGTTAATCAACGTGCTGCTCGTCATCGACAACTTCGACTCGTTCACCTTCAACCTAGTCCAATACTTTGGCCAACTGGGCGTGGAGCAGCGCGTCTTTCGGAACAACGAGATCACCCCCGCCGAGGCCCTCGCCCTCAATCCCGACCGGGTGCTCATTTCCCCCGGGCCCTGTTCGCCCGCGGAGGCCGGCGTGTCGCTCGGGATGATCGAGGCCTTTGCCGGCAAGAAGCCCATCTTTGGCGTCTGCCTCGGCCACCAGTCCATCGGCCATTTCTTCGGTGGACACGTGGTACGCGCCGACCGCCTGATGCACGGCAAGACCTCACCTATCCTGCATCGCAACACTGACTTGTTCAAGGGCTTGCCACAGGGCTTCAAGGCCACCCGCTATCATTCCCTCCTCGTCGAACGGTCCACTTTCCCCGCGGCCTTGGAGATCACGGCCGAGACTGCCGAGGGTGAAGTCATGGGCCTCCGCCACCGCACCCTGCCCATCTGGGGCGTGCAATTCCACCCGGAGTCCATTGCGACCGAACACGGGATGAACATTCTGAAAAACTTCCTGTCGCTGAACTGAGGCAAAGTAGCGAGTAGTGGGTAGCGGGTAGCGAGCATATCGATCTTCCAAGCCACCTACCTACTCGCTACCCACTACCCGCTACTCGCTACTACCAAAAAACCATGCGCTGCCCTAAGTGCACCTCCATTGAAGACAAAGTGACCGATTCCCGGATAAGCCGGGAAGGCAGCACCATCCGCCGGCGCCGCGAGTGCCTGGAATGCGGCCACCGCTACAGCACCGTCGAGGCCCTGCTGCGTGACGGCATGATCGTGGTCAAGCGCGACGGACGCCGGGAGGACTTTGACCGCGCCAAGCTCGTCCATGCCGTCCGCGCCGCCTGTCACAAGCGCCCGATCGACCTTGAGCAAATCAGCATGCTGGTGGACGACGTGATCGACGCCCTCGAGGCCCAGTTCGAGAACGACATTCCCTCCAGCGCCATCGGCGATGCTGTGATGCAGCGCCTGCGCACCATCGACCAGGTCGCCTACGTCCGCTTCGCCAGTGTCTACAAGGAGTTTCGCGACGTCTCGGAGTTCATGCAGGAAATCAGCTCGCTGCCGAAACCGAAGAAATGACGCCAGACCGTGACGACCTGCGCCGGCTGCATTTAATCAACGCCCTGTTCGCCCACGTCACGGGGCAAGACCTTTATCTCGCGGAACAGATCAAGTCGGCCATCGCGTTCAGCCTGACCGAACTCGAATCCCAGACCGCGGAGCATCCCGAGCTGGCCGCCAAGTTTGACGCCGCATTCACCGCCGCGGCCGCCAACCTGCTGGGCCAGGCTTTCGCGCATCTGCCCTCCCACGGTTTTTACCATTGGGACGCAGCCCGCACCGACACCTCGGCCACGCCGCTCTTTGCCCGTGACGAGATCATGACCGGGTTGAAACACCTCGCGGGCTACCGTGAGTCTACGCTACTCATCACCAATCTGCGCCCTGCACTGATCCCGCCCGAAAAGCGCGCCACGGCCAGGCGCCAGCGCGAGTACGACGACGCCCTCGCCTTCATCCGCGAACTCGCCGCCGCCCGCACCGCGCCGAGCTCGAGTCTACAGTTGTTGTTTTTGTAGTAGCGAGTAGCGGGTAGTGAGTAGTGAGCATGGAAAGAGCATCATTGCCTGCTACTCGCTACCCGCTACTCACTACTCGCTAGTTCGTCATGAAGACCATCTTTCAGAAAATCGCCGATCGCGAGATTCCGGCCAAGATCATCCATGAGGACGACCTGTGCCTCGCCATTCACGACATCCAGCCGCAAGCCCCGGTGCACGTGTTGATCTTCCCGAAGCGCCTGGTCACCCGACTCAACGAAGCCGTCCCCGGTGACCAGGCCCTGTTGGGTCACCTACTGCTGACGGCACAGACCCTGGCGAAAAAGCTGAATCTCGGCGCCGGCTTCCGCGTCGTGATCAATAACGGTCCCCACGGCGGCGAATCCGTCCCGCATCTGCACGTCCACCTCCTCGCCGGCCGCCAGCTCGGCTGGCCTCCGGGTTAGTCCAACTCTTTCTCTTCCCTCTTTATCTTTCTCTTTCTGAGGTTCGACCTGCGCGCCTGACGAAAGAGAAAGATAAAGAGGAAAGAGAAAGATCAGTCGTGCTCCCGAGGCAGGTTGGAGGGCCTGCCATACTTCATGCCCGGTGCCGCTGCCGGTAGCCGCGGGCATCGAGGCCCGTGAAGTGGCGGAAGACGCGGGCGAAATACTGGCTGGTGCTGAAGCCGCACTCGTGCGCGATCTCCGTCACGGGCTTGGGTGAGGCCTTGAGCAGTGACTTCGCTCGATCCACGCGCAGGCGGTTCACCAGCGTGAAGGGACTGTCACCGGTCAGCTGCCGGCACAACAGGGCGAAACGCGACCGGCCGAGTCCACAGGCCGCCGCCATCTTCGCCAGCGTCCAAGTCTCGTCGCATCGCGCCCGCAAGGTGGCGATGAACGCCTCGACGCGGCGTAACGAGGCGGACTCGCTGCGATCCTGCGCCGCATCCGCCTTGAGGCAGCGCGCTAGCTCCAGCACGGCCAGGCGTGCCAAGGCCTGCACATAGCTGGCATCAGGGCCGGCGGGCTTCATCAATTCTTCCACCAGGGTCGGCACAAGCCACGCAATGCGCGGCGTGGCCCGGCAGCAGTGGCGGCCTCGTTGCGTCAGCAGAGCGCTGATCTCAGCCGCCTCGGCCCGTTTGATGCTGAAATCACGATGAAAACCAAAACGCTTGCGCGGCCGGTCAATTCTCCCATCGAGACCCAGCTGCACCCAATGCCAGTAATGCCCCGGCTCGAATTCATCCACGCTGCCGTGCTCCTGCCAGGGCAGCGAGAAGTACACCGATCCCGCCGTCACGCGCTCGACGCGGCCCTCCACGTGCCAGTTGAGCGCCCCCTTCTCGAGGTAGATGATCTCCAGCCCGAAATCGCGGTGGGTAGGCAGCGTGCGGGCGCTGCCGCGGCCGAAGCGGGGTATGCTCTTCATCGATGTGCACGATTTGCCACTGGCGAAGGTTGAACGCAAGCCCGCGACCTCTCTGGTAAAGTGTCTGCGTTTCCACCCCATGAAACTCACCCACACCCAGATAGAGTCCTTCCGCCGTCATGGCTACCTGGCCGTCCCCGGCTTTTTCAACGCCACCGAAACCGCCGCTCTTCAGGCCGACATCAGCCGGCTCAAGCGCAACGGTTTCCTGCGCAATGTCGCCACGGCCGGTGACGGCAAGACGCCCGCCACGACCAAACAGAACCTGCAGCTCTGCCCGGCCAATTTCTACAGCACGCTGATCCGCGCGCTGCCTTTTGCCCCCAAGGTGCTGGAGGCGGTCACGCACCTGATCGGCGATGAAGTCACCCTGCATCTCGACCAGATCTTTCTGAAACCCGGGAAGACCGGCATGGGCACGGCCTGGCACCAGGACAACGCCTACTTCAAGATCCCGCAGCCCCTGCGTGGCACCGCCATGTGGATCGCGATCCACGACGCCACCGTGGCCAACGGCACCATGCGCGTCGTGCCCGACGCCTGGAACTCCGCCCTGCCCCATGAGCGCGACGGCAACAGCGACCATCACATCCGCTGTTTCCCAGATGAGTCCAAGGCCGAGACCATCGAACTCAAGGCCGGCAGCGTGCTATTTTTCTGTTACGGCACCCCGCATTGCACCGGCGACAACACGACTGACTCGGAACGTGCCGGTCTCGCCTACCACTTCCTCTGTGACGACCAGACGGACGAGTCGTTCTACAACGGCGGCCGCATCGGCAATCCGCGCCCCCGTCTCACCGGCCCGAAGGCTTCGGGCGGATTCGAGGAATACGGCAGCGTCATCGCCGGCACCTGGGACGCCGAGGTGGCCCGGGCGACGAAAAGCCACTGACCCTGGGAGCGCGACCGCCCTCGGTCGCAATTAGTCAAGAGTAAGCGATTCGTCCTTCGCGGGCAGAGCACTCAAACAACAATTGATGCACCTCTGGGAGCGCAGGCGGCCCGCCCGCTCAGCATCAGATGCGGGCGAGCCGCCCGCGCTCCCAGCTCTTGAAAACCCGCCGAGCGCACGCATGGCCAAAAGTTTTCGCATGATTGCGACCGAGGGCGGTCGCGCTCCCAAGTCCCTATCTAGGCCCTAGATGATCTCCCGGGCCTCGCGGTCCGGCAGCGGCGGGAACGGGGCGTGCGGGAGGGTCTGGTACCAATAGGCCACTGACGCCAGGTCGTCCTGCAGGGCATGGTAACGCGGATTGGGCAGGCCCAGTTCTTTCCAGCCAAGATCACGCCAACCCAGCGCCTGCATCGTGATGCGCAGGTCCTTTTTGAAGAAGATCGGATCCTGCATGTGGAAACGGTACAGGGTCATGCGGGCACCGGTCTGGCCGGATTTGCCCACGACATGCTGGAAACCAAAATACGGCGCCGAGTAGTTGCTTTCATCGAAGCACCAGGCCCCGCCGAAGTAATCCTCCGTGCCGGTTCCACAGATGGTCGGCCATTCCTTGTCGCCGTCGAGGTACATCTTGATCTCGCCCTCGCCCCACCAACCGGAGGTGTTCTGCTGCCAGCTCATGAAGGTGCCGACATAGTGGCCATGCCCTTTCACCCCATCGAGGATCGTATAAACATCCTTGTAAGGAATGGGATTGGTCCGGCGGAACTGCGCATGGAAGTACAGGCAGTCATCCGGCACGTCCTCCAGCGTGTAGTTGATGGTGTAAAAGAAATGCTGGATGTCCGCGGCGCCGTCGTTCTGCACCGTGATGCGGGCGTGCTTCCGGAAGGGCATCGGGAAGAAGCAATTCATGCCGCCCTTGGGATTCACATTGATGGGCAGAGCCGCGATGTTCTGGTCCTTGCCCCACGACTGGCAGAAGAAGTCGCCAACCGGACACTCGACCGAGGGATGCTCCTGGTCGTCCCAATAGATTCGCAGGATGATCTGCCGGCGCAGGCGCTGGTCGAAGGTGATCCACATGTGACGCACGACACCGGGACCATCATGATCCATGAGCGTGAGGGTCTGGCCGGACTTGAGCGGCAGGCACGGGGAAATTTTCCAGCCGCGGCCGAGATGAATGGCCTGCTCCCATGCCCCGGGCGTGAGTGAAGTCTCTTTCGTCGCCATGCCGCCAGCACCTTTTTCTCCGCGATAATTCTCGGCGGAGAGCGAACGCGACTCAGCCTGGCGTTTGAGGAAGATCGTGGAGAGATCGATGGATGTATTCATGGGGAAAACAGGAAGGTGGAAGGTGGCAGAGCTGGCGAATCAGGTTCGGGCTTCAAAGGTACCATCGGCGCGCTTCGCCACCATCTTTTTGAGCTCAAGCATCATCAGCGTGGATGAAAGTTCAGCCACGGGCAGACCGGTCAGGCCGGACAGTGCATCCGGCGTCAGCAACGCCCCACCCCGGAAGCAGTCCATGATGATCGCTTCATTTTCGCCCAGGCCGGCGGCTGGCAAGGCGCCGCTCCCATTTTCATATTTCGCCGGGATCGGCTGCGGTCGCATGCCGCCGAGGTAGTTCAGCTCGTTGAGGATGTCGTCCACGCCGGTCAAGAGCGTGGCGCCGTCGCGAATGAGCTGGTGGCAACCCGCACTCGTGTTCTGATCGATGCGCCCAGGCACGGCGAAAATGAGCCGACCCTGTTCGCCGGCGAATCGTGCCGTGATCATCGAACCGCCGCTGACATCGGTCTCCACCACCACGATGGCCTCGCACATGCCGGCGACGACACGGTTGCGCATGGGGAAACTCTGACGGTCGGCGCGCCGGCCAAAGGGGAATTCCGAGAGGATCGCCCCGTGCTCCTCGATCTGACGGTAGAGCGACAGGTTTTCCGGCGGATAGACGATGTCGATCCCGCAGCCCAGGACCGCGGCGGTCTTGCCACCCACTGAGAGAGCGCCCTCGTGCGCAGCCGTGTCGATGCCGCGGGCGAGTCCGCTCACGACACAAAAGCCGAGCCGGGCCAGGTCCGCGCCCAGCTTCTTCGCCACACCCTGGCCGTAAAGCGTGGTGCGCCGGCTGCCGACAATTGCGATGCAGGGTTGGGCGAAATCGTAGCTCCCCTTGCGGTAAAGGCCGATCGGCGGGTCGTTGATTTCCTTGAGCAGCTTGGGATAGCCGGGATCCCGCGTGGTGATGAAGGTAGTCGCAGCCTTCGCCATGCGTTCCTCTTCCCGGACGAGATCGAAGTGCTCGCTCCAGGCGGCGATGGTCGCACTGATGACGGGTCCGACTCCCTGCACCGATTCCAAACGTCGGGCGGTAGCGGAAAATATCGCACGCGGATCACCGCCCAAATCTGCCAGCAAACGGTTGAGGGTGATGGGGCCGATATTGGGCAGGGCGTTCAGGACCAGAAACGCCTGCAGTTCGGTCATGTCGGTAGGGGTGGACACAAGAAAGTGGTGCAGCTTGATGCCGCGAGTTCACCAACGTGAGGCATTAACCACCTGTCGTAAAGCTGCTGCTGGACTGATGTCTCGAAAATCCCCCTGTCATGTAGCTGCGAGCGTAAGCGAGTGGTGCTTACCGATCTCCCATCTGCGAGTCCAACTATTCCGCCATTCGGAGTACCACCGACAGATGATCAAGCACCTGCGTCGTGCGCACCGCCGTACTACCCTTGCTTCGCGCCAGTGAATCGGCCGCCAATCCATGCCAGGCGACCCCGCGGCAGGCCGCCCCGAAAGGATCCTTGGGTGACTGGGCGAGTTGGGTCCCGATCAAGCCGGCCAGCAGGTCGCCACTGCCGCCCCGGGCCAGGACCGATCCACCAAAGAAACTATGTACGACGGTTTTGCCGTTCGCGATGCGTGTGACCGAACCCTTGAGCACGACCGTGGTGCCGGTCGAGGAGGCGTAGACTTGCAGACTTTTCTTTCCGGCGATCCGGGCAAACTCCCCGGCATGGGGCGTAAGCACCAGCGGAGTCCGGGCCGCGGCGATGATATCCGGCTGCAACGCATCCGCATCGAGCACCACCGGCACCGGCGCAGCCTTGACTAGTTCCATCGCCAACGCCGCGGTTTCCCGTTCGCGACCCAGGCCGGGGCCGATCACGAGGGCGTTCGCACGCTCCCAGCGCTCGACCAAGAGGTGCCGCGCTTCCAGGGCAATCCCGCCGTCCGGTGTTTCCGGGCAGCCGACCCAGATGGCTTCCGGCACCTTGGCGGCGAATGCGGGTACGAGTGATTCGGGGACAAAGGCCGAAACCAATCCTGCCCCGCTCCGGAGGGCCGCCAGCACCGCCATGAGCGCCGCACCCGGATAATGCCTTGAACCGGCCAGCACGAAAACGTGGCCAAATGTGCGTTTGTCCCCGTGCGGATCGCGCCAGCCCTGCAACGGGGCGAGCACCCGACGGGTCAAAACGCATTCCGGCGCCTCAACCGGAACCGGGAAGAAACCGAGATCGAGGTAGCGCAGCCGGCCGGCATTGGGCAGCGTCAGCAACGGCGATTTGACGATCCCGGTCGCATAGGTGAAGTCCGCCCGAAACGCCTCCGGAGCCTCCCAGCCACTCGGCAAGTCCACAGCCGCTCGCAACCGAACCTTGAGCGCGTTCGCCAGTTTCAGGGCCGCGACTGACCTGGCGTCGAGCGGCGGTCGGTACTGGTAGCCAAACAGACCATCGAGACTCAGCGCATAACTGCCCCGCAGCGACCGGGCGCTGACGGAGCGCACCCGCTCCGGAGCGGCGTGCTGCAATTCCTGCCAAGCGCGCAATGCCAATGGACGCAAACCCCGCACACCATAAACCAGAAAAACGTCCACACTGGCCCGGGGTTGGCGCCGCAGGATTTCCGCCGCCGCCAGCAAGGCATCGCCGCCATTGTGGCCCTTGCCCGCCAACACCAGCACATGACCTGCCGCCGGAAACCCGCCGATTTCCTCAATATCTGTCAGCAGTGCCGTCGCCACCGCCAATCCCGCCTGACGCATTGCCGCCCACTCCCGGGATTCATCGCCGCCAAAAAGTTTATTCTCGAGCGCCTTGGCCCCGGCACAGGGAAGGATGGGATGGATATGGACAGTAGCCATGGCTCACCGGCCGTCGCCGGTTGTGACCCTGGGGGTGTCCCGCTTCCAGGCATCAACCCTTGGGGGAGGAGGCACCAGCGTCGGATCAAGGGGTTCGATCGGCGGTGTCACAAGCAAGGGATTACTCTCCCTGATCATGTTCCAGTTCTCCTGGCGTTTCTCTTGCAGCCATTCAGCCCTCATGGCCTCGGTTTCCGTATACAGTAGCGGACCGTCAACCTTGACCCCATGGGTCAGGATCGGCCGTGTCAGGCGGTCGATGGTGCGGAAGTAATAATTTTCGCCGGTGCGCAAGACCTCATAGTAGCGCGAGAACGACTTGGTTTCAACGTCCCACATCGCCACCTCCGACAGGTCATGCTCCCAGATCGCGTAGCGGCCCCACTCGGCGAACACGACCTCGATGTCACTCATGGGCGCCGGGCCGGATCGGACTGCCGGCCGGGCTTCCTCCTCGGTCTCGGCCGGCGTCGCCGGTTCGGGAGCGGCCGGTTCTGGTTCAGGCAGGGCCCAGACAAAGAGCGCACCCAGGACAAATCCCAAGGAAATCCATGATGGAATCTTGGAGAGCTGGCTCGGCGACGGTGGCTTGGGATCTTCCTCGTCCATGGTGTTCAGGTCCGGATCAACGCCGCCACGGCCATGGCATGAGTTTCAGTGTGGGAAAGGGATACCAGCACGCCGGTGGCGCCCACCTGCGCAAGGAGGGCCCGGCCCTTGTCGTCCAAGCGCACGAGCGGTTCCTTGCGCTCGCCGTGGTAAATCGAGACCGAGGTCCAGTCGAGGTGCGTGCCGATGCCGGTGGTAAAGGTCTTGGAAACCGCCTCCTTGGCCGCCCAACGCGCGGCGTAGTGTTTGTGCGGATGCTTGAGCCCGGAACAGTATTCCCGCTCCTCCGCCGTGAAGACGCGGCTCAGAAACCGCTCCCCATGCCGCTCCAGCACCTTGTGGATGCGCTCCACCTCGATCAGGTCGCAGCCGAGACCGAGGAGAATGCCGCCGGGTGGAAGGGAGAGGAACATGGTGGGAGTAGCGAGTAGCGGGTAGTGGGTAGCGAGTAGAAAGACGGCTGTAGTTGTAGCTACGAGCGTGAGCGAGTGGTCAGTGGGTCGATATGCTCGCTACCCGCTACCCACTACTCGCTACTTCATATCAGCCATTCATCCTCGTTTTCATCTCGCGGACGGCTTCCTCGATGCCGGTGAAAAGGGCCCGGCTGATGATGCTGTGCCCGATGTTCAATTCATGAAGGTGCGGCAGGGTGCGGACCTCGGAGATGTTGACGTAGTTGATGCCGTGACCGGCATTGACGATAAGCCCGAGTTCATGGGCGCGGACCGCGCCAACGCGCAGGCGCTTGAACTCCTCCGCCCGTCGCGGGGTGAAGTAAGCATTGGCGTAGGCGCCGGTGTGCAATTCGACAAACGGCGCCTTCACGGCCGCGGAACATTCGATCTGCGCCTCGTCGGGATCGATGAAGAGGCTGGCCTTGATGCCCGCGGCGTTCATGGCCGCGACGCAATCCTGCACGCGCTGCCGGCCGCCCTTCACGTCCAGGCCGCCCTCGGTCGTGACTTCCTCGCGGCTCTCGGGCACGAGGCAGACAAAGTCGGGCTTCAGTTTAAGGGCGAAGGCGGTCATGGCCGGCGTGCAGGCCATTTCCAGGTTGAGCCGGGTGGCGATGCTTTCGCGCAGGCGCCAGACATCGCGCTCCTGGATATGGCGGCGGTCTTCGCGGAGGTGGACGGTGATGCCGTCGGCGCCGGCGCGCTCGGAGAGCAGGGCCAGGGTCACGGGATCAGGCTCGATCGCGCCACCGGCAGTGGCGGCGGCCTGTTTGTAGCGCGCCTGACGGACAGTTGCGCAATGGTCGATATTTACGCCGAGAAAAATCATGCGGGGAGGTTTGACGTGATTAAGCCGCCGGCGATTCTCCAACGCAAAAGCGAAATGACCTCTACCCCACCCCCCAGGCCCCCCGTCAAACGGGAGAACCTGCTGCTCAACCTCGCGTTCAACATCCTGATCCCTTCGCTGATCCTGGCAAAGCTCAGCACCCCGGATCGCCTGGGCCCGGTCGTCTCCCTCGTGGCCGCCCTGGCTTTCCCCCTGAGCTACGGGCTCTTCGATTTCTGGAAGCGGCGCACCGCGAATTTCGTCTCGGTCATCGGCTTCATCAGTGTGCTCCTGACCGGCGGCTTGGGCCTGATGCAGATGGAAGGGGTCTGGTTTGCGGTCAAGGAAGCCTCGGTCCCGTCGGTGATCGGCTTTGCCGTCTGGGCGTCGATGCGCAGCAAGCGTCCGCTGGTCCGGCAATTTCTTTACAACGAGCAGGTGATAAACGTCCCCAAGGTCCATGACGCCCTCGTCGAGCGGAATGCCGTGCCTGCTTTTGATCGGCTCCTGGCCACGGCCAGCTACTGGCTCGTCGCCTCCTTTCTTTTTAGCGCCGTCCTCAACTTCGCCCTCGCCCGCTGGTTGCTGAAAAGTCCGCCCGGCACGCCGGAGTTCAATGCGGAACTCGCCAAGATGAACCTGTTGAGCTGGCCGGTCATCGCGCTGCCGAGTACCGCCATCATGATGTTTGCCCTCTGGAAGCTGCTGGGCGGGATCACGCGGCTGACCGGGATGCCGCTGGAGGAGATTTTTCACCCCCAGCCGGAGAAGAAGCGCTAGAAATGAATATCCTCCGGGTACACCCGGGGATTAAAGGTTGGAGCCTGCTTGCAGGCGATGGTTCGACGTACGCGTGCATCGCCATAACGGTGGATAATTGCGACCGAGGGCGGTCGCGCTCCATCGCCTGGAAGCAGGCTCCTACCCAACGCGAAACAAATCCTGGGGTATCGAACCCACAGGGAATGAAAAACCCCGCGGGATTAACGCGGGGTTTGAAATTCGAACCGAAAGACGACCGCAGTTCAGCGGCGCTTGTTGACCGGGACGAAGTCGCGCTTGGCCGGGCCCATGTAGATCTGCCGCGGACGGTGGATCTTGAGCTTGGGCGTGCTGGCGACCTCGTGCCAGTGGGCCACCCAGCCGGGCATGCGGCCGATGGCGAACATCACGGTGAACATGTTCTCCGGAATGCCGATGGCGCGCATGATCAGGCCGGAATAGAAATCGACATTGTGGTACAGTTTGCGGGAGACGAAGTACTCGTCACTCAGTGCCACTTCCTCGAGCTTCATCGCGATGTTCAGCAAGGGATCATCTTTGATGCCCAGGGACGCCAGGGCCTTGTAGAAGCTCTTCTTGATGATCGCGGCGCGCGGATCGTAGTGCTTGTAGACGCGGTGGCCGAAGCCCATGAGACGGTCGCCCTTGCCGGTCTTGGCGGCCTGGATGAAGCGGGTGCCGTCGTCGCCATCGGCATGGATGTGCTTGAGCATGTCGATGACCGCCATGTTGGCGCCGCCATGCAGGGGACCCCAGAGGGCGTTCACGCCTGACGAGACCGAGGCGAAGAGATTGGCTCCGGCGGAGGCGACCATGCGCACGGTCGAGGTCGAGCAGTTCTGCTCGTGATCGGCATGCAGCAGGAGGAAGAGGTTGAGCGCAGCGGCGACCTCGGGCTTGGCCACGTAGTCGCGGTAAGGCTCCGAGAACATGAGGTGCAGGAAATTCTCGCAGTAGCCGAGGTCGGGGTTGGGGTAATTCAACCGCCCGCCGCGGCTGACCCGGAAAGAGTGGGCGGCGATGGTGCGAACCTTGGAAATGGCGATGGCCGCGCCCTCGTCAAAATGCGCCCCGTCAATGTTGAGCGTGTTCGACACCAAGTGCGGGTAGTACGCGCCCAGGGCGTTGAACGAGGATGACAGCAGCGCCATGGGATGCGAATCCCGCGGGAAGCCCTGAATGAATCGGATCACACCTTCGCGCAGGGGGGCGTGCTCCGTGAGCAGGGCCGAAAAGCGCGAGCGCTGCACGGCCGTGGGCAGCTCCCCGTAGATGATGAGATAGGCCACCTCGATGAAGCTGGACTGCTCGGCGAGCTGCTCGATCGGATAACCGCGGTAGCGCAGGATGCCCGCCTCGCCGTCGATGAACGTGACATTGCTCAGGCACGCGCCGGTGTTGCCGTAGCCGTCGTCGTAGGTGATGCAGCCGGTTTCCTGACGCAAATTACGGATGTCGATGGCCTTCTCGCCTTCGGAACCGGTGATGACCGGCAGGGTTATTTCCTTGTTGTCGAGCTTCAGGGTGGTCGTGGCCATGGGCGTCATGGAGAACAAAAAAAATCCACCTTGCAAAGAAAAGTTGCCGCCGAACGCCTAGATAGCGCGGACATTAGCCTCCCTCACGGGAAATTCCGGGAATAGATTGGCTAATCCCACGCAGTGACCCGTGTGGGAAGGAGACCAATGCGCCTATGTTCAATCTCGCCTGAGATTACCATTGGCGCGGCGCCTGGCCGACTGAGGGCAGGCTGGACGGGCGATACTGTAGGAGCGGCTTTACGCCGCGATCGGGAGCGCAACATCGCGGCATAAAGCCGCCCCTTCAGTTATCGCCCCACCCTCATCTCAGGCCTTAGCCGCCACGGCCACGAAGTTCCGGTAAAGCTGCAGGCCCTTCGCCTGGCTCTTCTCCGGGTGGAACTGGGTGGCAAAACAGCGTCCGCGGGCAATCGCCGCCGTAAAGGGGCCGCCGTACTCACATTCCGCGAGCACGAGCGAGGGATCGGCGGGCATGCAATGATAGCTGTGCACAAAGTAGAATGCCTCCCCTTCCGGGGCCAGACCTGCGGTCAAGGGAGAGCCCGGCTGGGTGAAACGCACGGTATTCCAGCCCATGTGGGGGATCTTCAGGCCGGCGGGGACCTTGAAGCGCACCACCCGGCCCGGGAAGATGCCAAGGCCCTTGGTGTCGGCTTCCTCTGAAAAATCAAACAGCGCCTGCAGACCGAGGCAGACCCCCAGAAAAGGCCGGTCCGCGCGAATCCACTCGCGCACCGCCTGGTCCATACCGCCGGCCTTGAGTGCGGTTATGCAGTCGGCCAGGGCGCCGACCCCGGGCAGCACCAGACCCGCGGCCGAGGCCACTTCATCCGGCCGGGTGACGATGCGTACGGCTCCGCCGGCCGCCTCGACCGCCTTGGCAACACTGCGCAGGTTGCCCATGCCGTAATCAATTACGGCCACTGTCGGCGCCGGGCCCATGACTTAAAGCAGCCCCTTGGTGCTCGGCAGCACACCCGCCGTGCGCGGGTCCAACTGCGTGGCGATGTCGAGCGCGCGGGCCAGGGCCTTGAAGATGGCCTCGGCCACATGATGCGGCTCCTCCCCGTACTCGAGCTTCACGTGGAGGTTGCAGCCGAGCGCGTTGCTGAATGCGCGGCTGAACTCCTTCACGAGCACGAGATTGAAATCGCGGATGAACATGGTCGGCGCCGAAGCATCGTACACGAGGCAGGCCCGGCCGCTGAGGTCCACGACCACGCGGGCCAGGGACTCGTCCATGGGCAGGAGGAAGAAACCGTAACGGCGGATCCCGCGTTTGTCGCCAAGTGCCGCCTTGAAGGCCTCACCGAGCACGAGCCCCACATCCTCGACGGTGTGGTGATAATCAACGTCGTTGTCGCCCTTGGCCTTGATCTCCAGGTCGAACAGGCCGTGCTTCGCAAACAGGGTCAGCATGTGGTCGAAAAACGGCACCCCGGTGTCGATTTTCGACGCCCCGGTGCCGTCGATCCCGAGTTTGAGAACGATGTCGGTCTCGGCCGTTTTGCGGCTGATGGTCGCTATGCGTGCTTTAGCCATGCTTCAAGGGTGCGTTGGAGGACGAGCATCTCGTCATCCGTGCCGACGCTGATGCGCAGGAACGAAGCGGTCAAGGCATGGCTGGGGAAGTAGCGGACCAGTACCTTGTGGCGGTAGAGGTAATCGTAGGCCGCCTTGGCCACGACGGGGCCGGTTTCACCCCGGGCGTTTTTCGGCTCGGTGAAGATGAAATTGGCCTGCGACGGATAGGTGAACCAGCCCTGCGCAGCCCAGGTCGCGATGCAACGGTCACGCGTGGCCCGGACCTTGGCGACAATCCCCTCATAATAGGTCGTGTCACCCAGTGCCGCGATGGCGCCGGCTTGGGAAAGGCGGTTGACGTTGTAGCTGTCGCGGACCCGGTCGAGCAGGTCGATGACCACGGGATCGGCCAAGGCGTACCCCACCCGGAGGCCGGCCAGCGCATGGGCCTTGGAGAGGGTGCGGACGACGACGAGATTGGGATATCGGGCCAGCAGGGGGATGGCGTTTTCCCGGGCGAAAGGCGCGTAGGCTTCATCCACCACGAGGAGGCCGCGGAAGGATTGCAGCACTTGCTCAATCTCCGCGTTGCCAAAGGCGACGCCTGTCGGCGCGTTGGGGGAAGTGAGAAAAAAGGCGCGGGCATTCGAGGCGGCGATCTGCGCGAGTGGCAGCCGCATCGAACGGTCAAACTCAATCACCGTGCTGCGTCCGTCCTGGATTTCCACGAGCACCGGGTAGAGGGAGTAGCTGGGCAGGGTGAATCCGGCAGCGACCTCCTGCGTGCAGAAGCAGCGCACGAGCAGATTCAGGATATCGTCGGAGCCATTGCCGATGCAGACGTTGTCCTCGTTCAGGCCGTGCAGTTTTGCCACTGCGGCACGGAGGGGAGAACTCTTGGGATTGGGATAGAGCCGCAGGCTGCCGCCGTCCTCCCCCATTTCCCGGCGAATGGCCTCGGCCACGCGGGGGCTGGGCGGATAGGGACACTCGTTGGTGTTGAGCTTGGTCCAGCCTGGTTCCGTGGGCTGAAGACCGGGAGTATAGGCGTGGAGCCTGGCGACGTGGGGCAGCGCCAGCGACCGGAGCGCGTCGTCGCTGCTCACTTTGATGTCTTCCCCGTTCTGACCGCCACCGATCGTCCGTGGGCATCGAGCCGCTCCATGGCGGCAAAGGCGGCAACCACCCGGTTGCCGGCGCGGACGCTCGTTTTGTCGTAGCGCACAATGCTGGTACGGCGCATGAAATCCGCCACGCGCAACCCGCTGAAGAAACGGCCGGCGCGGCCCGTGGGCAACACGTGGCTCGGTCCAGCGGTGAAATCGCCGAGGGCGGTCGGCGTATAGTTGCCGATCATGATGGCGCCGGCGGTTGTGACGGCCTTCGTGAGCTTTTTCACGGCGGTTTCCTTCACGAGCAGTTCAAGGTGTTCGGGGGCGACGTAATTGGCCACGGCGGCCGCCTGGGTCAGCGACTTCACTTCCACGGCGAGAAATCCCTGGTCGAGCACGCGCGCCGTCTTTTCGGAACGGGTGATCAACCCCAACTGCAGGGTGACCTCGGCCGAGACGGCGGCGATGATCGCCGCGGAGGTGGCGACGAGGTAGATTTTTTCGCGGCCGGAACCGTGTTCGGCCTGGGCCAGCAGATCGGCCGCGGCAAAGTCAGCCCGGGCGGTGTCGTCGGCAATGACCATCAATTCGCTCGGGCCGGGCAGTGAATCGATGCCGACCGTGCCGAAGACCTGCCGCTTGGCCTCGCAGACGTAGGCGTTGCCGGGACCGAAGATTTTGTCGACGGCGGGAATGCTCTCGGTGCCGTAGGCCATGGCCGCAATCGCCTGCACGCCACCGATGCGATAGACTTCCTTCACGCCGACTAGGTGCAGCGCCGCCAGAAGGCCGTCGGCCACCTTGCCCTGCGTATTGGAAGGGGTGCAGACGACAATCTCGGGACAACCGGCGATCTGCGCGAGCGTGGCCGTCATCAGGACGGTTGACACCAGCGGCACCTGGCCACCGGGCACATAAAGGCCGACGCGGCGGATGGGGTCGTGCTTCTCCCCGACGATGGCGCCATGGCGGTTGCGGCCGCTCCAAGCCTGAGGCAGTCCGCGGCGGTTGAAGGCGAGAATGCCGGCATGGGCCTCGCGCAGGGCGCGCAGGTCGGCCGCGGGCAGACGGTGGCTGGCCGCGGTCAACTCGGCCTCGGAGACGCGGAACTCGCGTGAGCGCAGTTTGGCGCCGTCGAATTTGGCCGCGTAATTGGCCACGGCCAGATCGCCCCGGACCCTGACATCGGCGAGGATGCCGGCCACAGCCGCCGCGATCTCGTGGGATACGGCCGAGGACTGGCAGAAGGCCGCCAACTCGGCGTCAAAGTTTTTGCTGGCGAATTGAAGCGTGCGCACGGCAGGGCAAAACGCGAAGGCGGTACCGGGGGCTCAGGGCGCGCCCAGTGATGGCATGGCGAACAGGCTGTCCGGGAAATCCTCGTTCACCGTGACCTGTTCAAAGTTGATGGTAATGCGCTGCGCACCGCCGTCGGACCGCTTGAGCGTGGTTACCAGCGTGCGGGGGAACTTGACCCCGCCGGCGACGATTTCGCCCTGTTCGCGGATGGATTCACCCTGTTGCGTTTCCGTCATCACGAGACGGCCCGAGGCCGTGTCAAAATACCGGTAGAAGGCGATTTGCGGCGTATAAATGAAGGCGATCTTCCGGCAGGCGATGCCATCAACCATGGCTGCACCCAGGTCCTCGACGGTGCACTTGGGATCCCCGGCGTTCCGGAAAAAGGAGAGATTCTCGGCCACGTTGGCCCGCAGGCTCCGGATCTGGTCGGCCTGCAGCAACGAAAGCTGCCATCTTGTGTTATCGGCGGGGTCCTGGACTTTCTGCCAGCCCTCATAGCCGTCGAGCACAGTGGTTTCGACGCGCTTATCGGCAGTGATCACGCTGCGCTGCCGGCTCGGCTTCGTGAAGATGATCTCGACCTTCACCGGACCCTGCGGGCCGGCGGCGGTGCCGGCGTCATCCAGGACGAGCATGCCGGTGTATCGCAGCGTCGTGACCTGGGCCAGTGCCGCCTCACTCCCGAGATAGGTCCGGGCTTTGGCGATAATTGCCGGCTCGGCTGCATGGGCTGGCGGCAGGGCCAGGCCGGCAAGGGCGAGCAGGAAACAGCAACGTTGCAGTAGGCTGGTAATCGTCATGGCTGGGCAAAGTATGGGAAAGAATCAGCCGCTAGCAATGCTGGGGCGGACTTATTCCCACTCAATGGTCGCCGGCGGCTTCGAGCTGACATCAAGGACCACACGGGAGACTCCCCGCACCTCATTGGTGATGCGGCTGGAAATGGTCTGGAGGATCTCGTACGGGAGACGCGTCCAGTCGGCGGTCATGGCATCGATGCTCTCAACGATGCGCAGGCCGATGACATAGGCATAGTTGCGCTCGTCGCCGACCACGCCGACGGACTTGACTGGCAGGAACACGGCAAACGACTGCCAGACCTTCCAGTACCAGCCGTTCTCCATCATCTCCTCCTGCAGGATCGCATCGGCCTTGCGCAGGATTTCGAGACGTTCGCGGGTGATTTCACCGATGACGCGGACACCGAGGCCCGGGCCCGGGAAGGGCTGACGCCAGACGACCTCGCGGGGCAGGCCGCAGGCGGCGCCGACGGCACGGACCTCGTCCTTGAAAAGTTCGCGCAGCGGCTCGAGCAGCTTGAGCTTCATTCGCGCCGGCAGGCCGCCGACATTGTGGTGGGACTTGATGAGCGCGGCGGGGTTGTTGCCGATGGCGACGCTTTCAATCACATCGGGATACAGCGTGCCCTGCGCGAGGTATTCGGCCCCGCCGATGGTCTTGAGGGATTTTTCGAACACCTCGACGAACGTGCGGCCGATGATCTTGCGCTTCTGCTCGGGCTCGGTGACGCCCTTCAACCGGCGCAGGAAGAGGGCCGAGGCGTCCACGACGCGGACGTCGATCTTGAAATTGCGGGCGTACAGCGAAATGACCTGCTCGCGTTCCCCCTGGCGCAGCAGACCGTTGTCCACGAACACGCAGGTGAGCTGGCGACCGACGGCCTTGTGGATGAGGGCGGCCGCCACCGAGGAATCCACTCCGCCCGACAGGCCGAGCAGCACGCGGGATTTGCCGACAGTGGTGCGGATCTCCTCCACCGAGCGGCGGATGAAATCGGCCGTGGTCCAGTCCTGCGCGGCCTGGCACACGCCGACGAGGAAGTTGCGGACAACATCAACCCCACCCTCGGTGTGAAACACTTCCGGATGAAACTGGATACCGTAGAAATTGCGCTTCAGATCCTCGATGGCGGCGAACTCGGAATTGTCCGTGGTACCGATCGCGACAAAACCGGGCGGGAGCTTGATGAGGCGGTCGCCATGCGAATTCCACACGCGCAGCTTGCGCGGCAGCCCGGCAAAGAGCCGGCCGGGCCGGCGGATCGAAAGGGTGCCGTGGCCGTACTCGCGATCATCGCTGCGGGAGACCTTGCCGCCGAGCAGGTGGCCCATGAGCTGGATGCCATAGCAGATGCCGAGCACGGGCACGCCCAGTTCAAAGATGCCCCGGTCGGGAATCGGCGCCTGGCGGGAAAAGACCGAACTCGGACCGCCGGAAAGGATGATGCCGACCACGCCGTCCGCCTTCAACTGGGCCGCGGGTGTGCTGTAGTGGTAGATTTTCGAGTAAACCTGACACTCGCGAATGCGGCGTGCGATGACCTGGGTGTATTGGGAACCGAAGTCGATGACGGCGATGGTTTGTGACATTTCAGGAGGTGATTTTTAACGGAAAGGCAGCATCAACGCGCAGGCGGGGCCGGGCTGTCAACCGCACTAGAACCGTAGTCGGGTGTTTTCGTGTCCGCAGCGCGGGCACGGGCAGAGTTCGCGTCCGCCCGGCGCGGCATATAGCCGGTCGCAGCGGATGCAATGAAAGGTGGTCTTGCGCCGCTGCCCCTCAAAGCGGGCGTGATCGCGGCGATCGTACCAGAGCCAGAGCGCCAGGAACACCACCGCGACAAGCGCGCAGTAGATGACGGCGGCGGTGGGCAGGGCGAGCATGGCGGAAATATAAACAAAAACGCGCCGAAGTGAAACTTCGACGCGTGACTTGGCATAAGGTGACCCGGGACTCAGCTCTTGGCTTCGCCGCCGTCCTTGGGTGCCTCGGCGGCGGGAGCCGCTTCAGCCGCGGGAGCGGACTCGGCCGCCGGCGCCTTCTTGGCCTTGGCGGGTTTCCGACCCTTGGACTTCTTGTAGCCCGGATCATCGGCCTTGACGAACTCGATCAGGGCCATCTCGGCGGCGTCGCCCATGCGCTGCTGGCCGAGCTTGTAGATGCGGGTGTAGCCGCCATTGCGGTTCGCGAAGTCCTTGTAAGTCTCGTTGAACAGCTTGGTGATGGCGTCCTCGTCGCGCACGGAGGCGAGGGCAAGGCGGCGCAGGTGGATCGCGTCCTTCTTCTCGGTCTTCGCCGCGGCCTGCTTGGCCTTGGTGATGACCTTCTCGATGAAGGGGCGAAGGGCCTTGGCCTTCGTGAGGGTGGTCTCGATGCGGCCGTGCTTGAGGAGCGAGGCGCCCATGTTGGAAAGCATGGCGGCGCGGTGCTCGCGGGTGACGCCGAGGGAGGAACGGTGTTTGTTGTGACGCATTGTGGTTGTATTTTAGGTTGGCACCCGATCGGCAATCCGGTCGCAGCGTGGGGCGGCAGCGGACGGCGCGAGGCCAGAATTAGTAGTGAGTAGCGAGTAATGGGTAGCGAGTAGGAGAACAGCGGGGTGAGCCTGATGCTCGCTACCCACTACTCGCTACTTCCGCGTCAGGCTTCCTTCTTGGTGTCGAGGAGGCGCTCGTCGAACTTCATGCCAAGCGAGAGACCGAGGGCCTCGAGCTTGTCCTTGATCTCGTTGAGCGACTTCTTGCCGAAGTTGCGGTACTTGAGCATCTCCT
>CAZFHG010000048.1:0-19635 GCA_964518665.1 uncultured Opitutaceae bacterium
GCCGAGGACGGTGACGTCGTGCGTGAGGCCATCCTCAAGGCGGGCTTGAAGTTCGGCCTGGTGCAGGGCGGCAGCCGCTCCTACTCGACGGTTTCACCCGAGAGCGGCTGGATCCCTTCGCCCATGCCCGCGATTTACCACGGCGAGAAAATGAAGCCCTACCGCGAATGGCTCAGCGCCGACGGCTTCGAGGCCAACGCGTCCCTCGGCGGCAGCTTTGCCTCGGCCAACATCGAGGACTACTACCAGACGCCGTGGGACCTCGGTTACGGCCGCCACGTGAAGTTTGACCACGATTTCATCGGCCGCGAGGCACTTGAGAAACTCGCGACCCAGCCGCACCGCCGCAAGGTGTGGCTGCGCTGGAACAAGGAGGACTCGCTGAAGATTTTCGCCAGCCAGTTTGGCGAGGGCGAGCGCTACAAGTACATGGAGATGCCGAACGCCTATTACGCGATCCTGCCCTTCGACAAGGTGCTGGTCGGCGGCAACCTCGTGGGTCTCTCCACCTACACGGTCTACACCGTCAACGTGCGCGGCTGGCTCTCGCTGGCCATGCTCGATGAGAACGTCGCCGACGGCTCCGAGGTCGTGCTCATCTGGGGCGAGGAGAATGGCGGTTCCCCCCGGCCGGTGGTCGAGCGCCACGTGCAGACGCCAGTCCGCGCGACTGTCTCCTACAAGCGCCTCAACGAGGATTCCTGAGACGACGCCCGGGCGACTGTAACCGCGAAGGAAACCAGTGCATCGGTAGGCAGCCCGCTTGCGGGCGCGGTTCGAGCGTCCGCAAGCGGACTGCCTACACGAGCACTGTCGCTACTTTGCGGTTCAGTCGCATTGGGTTGATCCATCGCGCAGGCTCGACGCGCCATGCCCGTGGCATCAGCCTTCGGGACTTCCGTGACCTCCGCATGATCCTCCACGAAACCAACCTGCACCCGACGGTGCGCATGACGGAGTTCAAGCGCCTCCTGCGCCTGCCACCGGATTATGTGTTTGGCGATCCAATGGCCGGACACGTCGAGTGGGTGCAATCCTGGTTCGCTGCGCACGGCCGGCCCTGGCTCAGCGCCGTGGCCGTGGAACGGTGCGAGGCCGACGGTGATACAGTTCGACTCGACGGGGTGACTGTCCACAGCCGCGAACTTGCCCGGCGGTTTCGGAAGGCGCGGTCGGCCATTGTCGTGGCCGCGAGCGCCGGACCCGAGGCCGAGGCGGAGGCGGCCGTACGCTGGGAAGAGGACGAGCCGGACCGTTATTACTTCATGGAGTCCTATGCCTCGGCAATCGTCGAGGCCCTCATTGGCGAGGCGCGGGCACGGTTGTGCGCCTGGGCGGATGCACAGGGTCGGGTGCTGCTGCCGCATTACAGTCCAGGCTATCACGGCTGGTCGGTGGGAGACCAGGCGATGGTATTCTCCTTGTTTGGCGACCACGTGCAGCCGGGTCCGATGGATGTCATGGACTCCGGCATGCTGCGGCCGAAGAAGTCGCAACTCGCAGTCTTTGCCATGGCCGACACCAAGGATGCGGTTGGAGAGCCCGCTGATCTCGTGCCGTGCAAATATTGCCCGCATTTAAAATGTGATTTCCGCCGCGAACCCAGCGCGCTGACCGCGTGAGTCATGCCTGCCGGCTGAACAAGGGTGTTTGCAAATACTCACTCAAACCCGGAGCGGCCGCGGTAGGCAGCCCGCTGGCGGGCGCAGTTGGGCGCGAGCAAGCTCGCTGTCCTACCGAAACTGCTTTTGCACATACGCTCCGATCTCCGGATGCTGGCGCGTGAATATTTGACCCGACGGACCGCTCGCACGAGGATGGCGGGATGAGCCGCCGGATCGGAAAGCTTGGGACCGGGCCGCGACTGCACCGTCACGAATCAATCCGTGTCGGGCTGCGCCGGGTGTTGCTGGCCGGACTGGACCAGGCATGCCAGGCCATGGCGGATGAAAACGAGTCCGTGGCCGAGCAGGTGCACCGGGCGCGGGTCGCGTTGAAACGAACCCGGGCGGTGCTGCGGCTGATCGAGGCCTGCGGCGTCGGTTGGGCCCGGGACACGCGCCGGCGAATGGCTCGGCTGGCCCGGGAATTTTCACGGATGCGCGATGCCGAGGTGCTCGGGCAGGCGCGACGCAAGCTCGGTCTCACAGCTGCGTTGTCCGACACGGACATTGGAGGATCATGGCCCGACTGGCAGGAAGAGGCCAAAGCGGAAAGACAGCAACTCGCCCGCCGTCACTGGCCGGTACTGCAGCGCGTGGATTGCCTGAAAGCGCTCGCCGAGTCGGCGACGCGTCTGCAACGGCGGGAAGCAGCCGCCAGAACCGATGCGGGGGCCCGCCGGCTGCATGACTGGCGCAAGAGCGTGATCGTGCTGCGGGAGCAGTTGAACGTATTGCACGAGATCCTTTCGCCACAGCAGCAAAGATATGCCGGCAAACTGCATCCTGTGGCGCGGAAGCTCGGCGCCGCCCGTGACCTGACCCTGTTGCTCACGGTGGAGAAAGGCGGTCACGCCACCGCCGCGCGTCAGGTCCGGGTCGCGCGGGTGCGCGAGGCGCGGCGCAAGAAAGTGAAGGCGGCGTGCCGCCTAGCGGTGGGCCTGGCGGATGCGCTGTGCGCAGAGTTTGACCCGCGGCGGGGCATGAAGGCCACTCGCTCACGCTCGAAGTGACGAGCGTGAGCGAATGGACCGAGACTTACGCCTTCGTCTCGGCGTAGGCTTCCATGCCGACGCAGGAGCAGACCAGGTTGCGATCGCCGTAGACGTTGTCCACGCGGCCGACGGTCGGCCAGAACTTGGAGGCCCGCGTGTGTCGGTCCGGGAAGGCTGCGGACTCACGCGAGTAAGGGTGCGGCCAGTCCGTGGCGGTCACGACCGCCGCGGTATGCGGGGCGTGCTTCAGCGGGTTGTTGAGCTTGTCACTTTCGCCGTTGGCCACGGCGGCCATTTCGCCATGGATGGCGATCAGGGCTTCGCAGAAACGGTCGAGCTCGGCCTTCGTTTCGCTCTCGGTCGGCTCGATCATCAGCGTGCCGGGGACGGGGAATGACATCGTGGGCGCGTGGTAGCCGTAATCCATCAGGCGCTTGGCGACATCCTCAACCTCGAGGCCGTGTTTCTTCCATGGGCGGAATTCGAGGATGCACTCATGCGCGACGAGTCCGCCGGCGCCCTTGTAGAGCACCGGGAACAGCGCATCGAGGCGCCGGGCGACATAGTTGGCGTTGAGAATGGCGAATTGCGTGGCGCGCTTGAGGCCGTCGGGCCCGAGCATGCGGATATACATCCAGGAAATGACGAGTACGCTGGCGCTGCCGTAGGGTGCGGCGGAAACGGCGCCGACGCGCGATTCGGAGCTCGTAGAGCGGAGATCGGAGTTCGAATACACGTGGCCGGGCAGGAATTTAGCCAGATGGGCCGCGACGCCGATGGGCCCCATGCCTGGGCCGCCGCCGCCATGTGGGATGGCGAAGGTCTTGTGCAGGTTCAGGTGGCAGACGTCGGCGCCGATGAACCCGGGCGATGTCAGGCCGACCTGCGCGTTCATGTTGGCGCCATCCATGTAAACCTGTCCGCCGTGGCCGTGAATGACGGCGCAGATGTCCCTGATGGCGGTCTCGAAGACGCCGTGCGTGGACGGATAGGTGACCATGAGCGCGGCGAGATCCTTGGCGTGGAGATCGGCCTTGGCCTTGAGGTCGGCGACGTCGATGTTGCCGCTCGCATCGCAGGCGACGGGCACGACCTTGAAGCCGCACATGGCGGCGCTGGCGGGATTGGTGCCGTGGGCGCTGGTGGGGATGAGGCAGATGTGGCGGTGGCCTTCGCCGCGCGATTCATGGTAGGCGCGGATGACGAGCAGGCCGGCGTATTCGCCCTGCGAGCCGGCGTTGGGCTGGAGGGAGACGGCGGCAAAGCCGGTGATCTCGGCGAGCCAGGCCTCAAGGTCCTTGAAGAGTTTCTGGTAGCCGCGGGTCTGCCCGACCGGTGCGAATGGATGCAGCCGGGAGAACTCGGGCCAGGAGACGGGGAACATCTCGCTCGTGGCGTTGAGCTTCATCGTGCACGAGCCGAGCGAGATCATCGAATGGCAGAGGGAAAGATCCTTTGCCTCCAGCCGGCGGATGTAGCGCAGCATCTCATGCTCGGTGTGATAGCGGTTGAACACGCTGTGATTGAGAAATTCCGAGGTGCGGGCGAACGCGTCGGACGCGTCGGAGCTGGCAGGGGGGAGATCAGAGATCGGGAGTTGGGCGGATTCGTTGAAACAGGCGAGGAGGGTCTGCACCTCGGCCAACGTGGTGGTCTCGTCGAGCGAGAGGCCGACGGTGTAGGCATCAATGCGGCGGAGGTTCAGCTTCTTCGCGGCGGCGGCGGCGTGGACGCGCTCGGCGGCGACATTGCCGATGGTGAGCGTGTCGAAGACGGGCTCGGCGTTGACCTTCGCGCCGAGGGTGGTGAGCGCCTGGGCGAGGAGTTTGGTCAGCAGGCGCGTGCGTTGGGCGATCCGTTTCAGTCCCTCGGGTCCGTGGTACACCGCATACATCGAGGCCATGACGGCCAGGAGCACCTGGGCGGTGCAGATGTTGGACGTGGCCTTGTCGCGGCGGATATGCTGCTCGCGGGTGCCGAGGGCGAGACGGAGGGCGGGCTGGCCCTGGGCGTCCTTGGAGACGCCGACGAGACGGCCGGGCATCTGGCGCTTGTGGGCGTCCTTGGTGGCGAGGAAGCCGGCGTGCGGGCCGCCGAAGCCCATGGGCACGCCGAAGCGCTGGGCGGAACCGACGGCGACATCGGCGCCGAATTCGCCGGGCGGACGCAGGAGCGTGAGGGCGAGGAGATCGGTGGCGACGACCGTGAGGGCGCCGGCGGCATGGGCCCGGGCGAAGCAGCCGGAGAAATCGTGGATGCTGCCCGTGGTGTCGGGGTACTGCACCAGCACGCCGAAGACATTGCCCTGAAAATCAAAGGTGCGGTGATCACCCGTGACCACCGTGATGCCGAGCGGCTTGGCGCGCGTGCGGACGATGTCGATCGTCTGCGGGTGGCATTGGTCGGAAACGAGGAAGGTGCTGGCGCCGGCACTGTCGCCGAGTTTCACGCGGTGGCACATCATCATGGCCTCGGCGGCGGCGGTGCCTTCGTCGAGCATGGAGGCATTGGCGATTTCGAGGCCGGTGAGTTCGGTGACGACGGTCTGAAAATTGAGCAGGGCCTCGAGGCGGCCCTGGGAAATTTCGGCCTGATAGGGAGTGTAGGCGGTGTACCAGCCGGGATTCTCGAGGATGTTGCGCTGGATGACACCGGGCACGGCGGTGTCGTAATAACCCAGGCCGATGAAGCTGCGGAACACCTGGTTTTGGGATGCGATTTCGCGGAGTTCGGCAAGGGCGGCGGATTCGCTGGCCGCGGCGGGCAGGTTGAGGGCCTTGGGCAGGCGGATGGCCGGAGGCACGGCGGCGTCGGCCAGGGCCTCCACGGAGGAGTGGCCGATGGTACGCAGCATGGCCGCGACATCGGCCGCGGGCGAGCCGGTGTGGCGGCGTTCAAAGGTGTCGAGGGGTTCGAGCAGTTCGCGAGACGTAGGCATGCGGATCAAGCTAGGCCGGGGTAAAGGCGGGGCAATGGCGATTTGGCCGGCGGGCGGGCATTTAAGGGCTTGTTTTCCGGATGAAAGCCGCGCTGCTTTTGCGCTAATCGTGGAACCGCCCAATCCCTTCCGTACCAAGGCCGCGCGCGCCGACTGGATCGATCGGCGGCTGGCCGAGCTATATCCGGAAACGCCGGTGCCGCTCGACCACAAGGATGCCTACACGCTCCTGATCGCGGTCCTGCTTTCGGCGCAGTGCACGGACAAGCGCGTGAACCTCGTGACGCCGCAACTCTGGGCGGTGGCGGACACGCCCCAGGCGATGGCGGTTGTGCCGGTGGCGCGGATTCAGGAAATAATCCGGCCCTGCGGGCTTTCACCACAGAAGGCCAAGGCCATCTCCGGGCTCTCCCGTTTACTGCTGGAGCGGCATGGCGGCCAGGTGCCGCGCACTTTCGAGGAACTCGAGGCGCTCCCGGGCGTGGGGCACAAGACTGCGTCCGTGGTCATGGCGCAGGCTTTCGGCGTGCCGGCGTTTCCGGTTGATACACACATTCACCGGCTGGCGCAGCGCTGGCAGTTGAGCAACGGGCGCAACGTGGAGCAGACGGAGGCGGACCTGAAGAAGCTGTTTCCGCGCGAGCACTGGAACCAGCTGCACCTGCGGATCATTTTCTACGGGCGCGAGCACTGCACGGCACGCGGGTGTGATGGCACGGTATGCGAGATATGCCGGAAGCTTTTCCCACACCGTAGGCGCGCGGTGCGGGTGAAGAAATAGGTCCCATGAGACCTATAAGTCCTATGAGACCGATGGGACCAATCCTAACGGTCCGACGACTTACTGGCTGTCGATGTAGCGGCTGATCTTGACGATCTTGTAGTCCTCTTCGGAAGCGCCGGTCTTCACGGTGACGACCTCGCCGGACTTCTTGCCGAGCAGGGCCGCGCCGAAGGGCGTCTTGTAGGAGAGGATGTTCTTCTCGGGATTGCCGTCCCACGCGCCCAGGATGCTGTAGCGGGTGACCTGATTGGAGGAGGTGTTCTCGACTTCGACCACGCTGCCGACGCTGACCTGCTCGACGGTGGCTTCGGCGAAGTTGGTGATGCGGGCGCGACCGAGTTCCTTTTCGAGCAGCGTCTTCTGGGCCATCAGCATGTGCTGGTCCTGCTTGGCCATCTTGTATTCGGAATTTTCCTTGAGGTCGCCGTGCTCGCGGGCGGCGGCGATGGCCTTGGAGTTTTCCGGAATCTTCTTGGAGACGATGGCGTCGTATTCCTCGCGGCGGCGGTCGTAAGAGGAGCGGGAGACGAGGAGCTGCTCCTCCTTGCTCTCGGCATCGGCGGCGACCAGCGACTGGATCTTGGGGAAGAGCTTGATGAAACGGGCGAGCAGCGACTTCTTGGTGAGTTCCTCGAAGCCCTGGTTGAGCATGAGGGTGTTCGCGAGGTCGCGGGCGGTCTCGGGATCGGCCGTCGAGAGCAGGTCGGAGATGAGCTCGGTGTCATCGCTGAGGATGTCGGCGAGCGGGATGCGACGGGCGCTGGAAGCCTGCAGTGCCTCGTAGTCGATGGCGAAGAAGATGGCGCTCAGCAGGCGGGGCGTGATCAGGTCGTTGAGCAGCTTGGCGAATTTCTTCGAGTGGCGGTTCTTGGCGATCCACAGCAGGACCGGGGCGCGGAGGTTCTGCTCGGTCTGCCAGCGCTTGAGGGCGGCGGCGAGTTCATCGGCATGGCCCTGCTCGACGAGGAAGTTGATGCACTCGGTGGTGAACTTGCCCTGCGAGACCTTCAGGAGGGTGAAGAGGATGTCGCGGCTCTCGACCGGATGCGTCGCGTTGACCAGCTCGAGGAAGCGGGACTGGAAGTGGACCGGAATCTTTTCGGCAATGCCGGGCAGGTCGCGGACATTGGCGATGAGGGTGGTCTGCTGGGGTTCGAAGGCGGCGCTGTCCGCGCCGAGCAGCTTGGCCAGGTCGTCGCGGATGGCGGCGCCATAGAGGCGCTCGGCGGCGTCGAGCTGATTGCTGGACTTCACCGCCTCGGCCACGCCGTTGAGGATGGCGCTGAGGTCGGTCTTGATGTCCTTCTTGGTGGAGGAATCGAGCAGCTCCTCGGCGAGGGCGATGCGGCGGCGGGCGGAGCGGGTGGAATTGAACTGTTCGAGGATCTCATCCTCGGCGGAGACGGGGGTCTCGCGCAGGACGTAGCACTCGGTCTTTTTCTCCGGGATGGAAACGCGGGGATCCTTGGCGACGGCCTTCTTGGCGGCGGACCACCATTTCTTGAATTTCTCCTGGCCAACGACTTGGGCGAGGACGATTTCCATCTCGATGACCGTGGCCGCGTTGTTGGGGTAGGACTCGAGGGCCTCGACGACCAGCTGGGCGGGATTTTCCTCGATCAGCTCGGCGATCTTCTTGGCATCGGTCTCCTTACGCACGAGGAGATGCTTGGCCGGGAGGACATCCAGGGTCGTGATGCAGAAGGCCGGGTCCATGGGATGGGCCTTCTTGTCCTTGAAATTGATGAGCAGGCGCTGGGAGGCGTCGTCGTAGCTCTTGATCTGGCCGAAGCCCCAGCTGCGGTGGACCACGTACGCGCCGGGTTCCATGGCCTCAAGTTTGGCTTTGGCCGCCTTGAGGGACGGGTTTTTGGCGATGAGCGCGGAAACAGCTTCGGAATTCATGATTGCGTGTGTGAGGACCTGAACGGGAGAGTTGAGCGGAGAATGACGAACCTTGTCAAACAGTGTGTCAGCGGAGGCATTTATGAACATGCGAATTGAACAACCCCGCCAAGCGGCGTGGCCGGCCGCGGCCCGCCTGCTCGCCCGCTGGCTGGACCGCCATGAACGAATCGACGAATTGCTGGAGACCCTGCCCCCCGGGCTTGCAGGTGTCGAACGTGCACGTTGCCAGCATCTTGTATATGGCGTTTTGCGTCATCATGGACGTTTGGATGCGGCCTTGCGGCGGCTGGTGTCGCACCCGCCGCGATTTTCAACCCGCGCGGTGCTGTTGATGGCCGGCTATGAATTATTGGAAGGCTCGGTGCCACCGGTGGAGGAAGGTTTGGTGGCTAAGATCGTTCATCATGCGGTGGAACAGGCCAAAGTGCTGGCCAGTCCGGCCGAGGCACGACTGGTAAATGCCGTGGTCCGCAAGCTGGCGCCGCTCCTGGCCGTCCCGCCGCCGCCGAAACTGGCGACGGCCGAGGTGCTGGCGGAGTATTTTTCCCACCCCGAATGGCTCGTGAAGCGCTGGCTGCTGGCGTTCGGAGCGGAAGCGACACGGCAGTTGCTCGAGTGGAACCAGCAACCGGCGCCAGTCTATGCCCGCTGGCGGGCGGGGAAGACTGAAGCCCCGCCGGAATGGCTCAAACCCACCGCTTGGGCGGGTTTTTACGAGGTGGCCTCGGGTCATTGGCCCGAGGTGGAGCGCTTGCTGAAGGGCGGGCAGCTCTATCTGCAGGATCCCGCCACGCGTCTGGCGGTGGAATTGCTCGCCCCGCAGCGCGGAGAGACCGTGCTCGATGTCTGCGCGGCGCCCGGTGGCAAGAGCCTCCTGATCGCCGATGTCATGCGTGGCGAACTGACGGACGCGTCAGCGGGACGCTTGATCGCAATGGATCTGCCGCCGGCACCAGTCGAGCAGACTGGAAACCGTCCGGCGCCGCGCATAGAGCGGCTGAAGGAAAACCTCGCCCGCGTGCAGGGTTTGGATGTCGCCTTGGTGCTGGCCGACGTGCAGCGCGGGGCGGCCCTGGAACTGCGGGAGCACAACCTGCCCGAAGAATTCGCGGCGGTGCTGATCGACGTGCCCTGTTCGAACTCCGGGGTTATGCGGCACCGGGTGGACGTGAAGTGGCGTCTGCAGGAAACGGATTTCGCGAAGCACGGCCGCCAGCAGCTGGCGCTGCTCCACGCGGCGGCGCGACTCGTGGCTCCCGGCGGCCGGCTGGTCTATTCGACGTGCAGCATCGACGCGGAGGAGAATGAGCAGGTGCTGAAGACTTTCTTCGAGAGCCGCGCCGGCGGGCCGTTCAAGCTGGAGAGCAAGGCACAGAGCCTGCCTTGGGTGACCGGGCACGACGGTGCGGGAGCGTTTTTGCTGCGGAGGCAGGCGTAGGAAAAGACCGTGGCGGATGGCAGATGTAGGGCGGGGATTCCGATCCCCGCCTTTCGTGTCCTCCGACGCTGGAATCCAATCTATCTCTTACTCTTTCTCTTTCTCCCGCCCTGGGGATTGGCCAACGATTGCGACCGAGGGCGGTCGCGCTCCCAGGCGGGGATCGGAATCCCCACCCTACATCTGCCATCCGAACGCAATCACGGCACCAGTTCGAAGACCGGAAGCGTGCGCGATTTTTCCTGTGTGCCGTTGAGAAAGGAGTAGCGGATGTCCTTCGCCGAGGCGACGAGCTTCTCGAAGCGCGGATAATCCCAGGCGGCGACGGGTTCGTCGTTGATGCGGGTGACGAGGTCGCCGCCCTGCACGCCGGCGGCGTGGGCCGGGGAGTCGGGGACGACGCTGACCACGCGCCAGTAGGCGGGAAACTTGGTGAAACTGAGGCCGGTGCTACGGCGGGGTGGCAGCACGACCGGTCCGCGCTCCTCGCGATGGAAAGTCACCTGGCTGCGTTCCTGGTCAAAGGTGACGGTGAAATGCCGGAGGATGCCGCCTCCGAGAGCAGTGAGTTCCTCCGTCACATCCACGATCGGCTCGGTGACGCTGTATTCGCCGATCAGGAGCGGCTGGCGCCAGCGGCCGATGTACTGGAGGTGGTCGCCGCTCAGCGTGCCGACCGCGCCGCCGGGGCGGGGCAACTGGGCAAAGTCAGCGGCGAGGCCGGCCAGATTCAGGCTGAGCGGGGCGTCGCTGCCGGAATCGATGAGCGCGGTGATGCTCTGCTCGCCGAGTTTCAGCGGAATGATCGGGGTGCGGAATTCGTTGTTGAAGGGAATGGCGATCCCGGGGACCAGCGGCGCGGGCGAACGCGGCTGGAGCAGCAGGCGCGAACGGGTGTAGTCGAGCGTGAGCACGGTTTCGCGGAAGAGGGGGAACCCGAGGATGCCATCAATCCTCACGCCAAGGTGGGCGGAGAGTTCGCGGCAATCGTGTATGAGGACACGCACGTCCTCGAAGCTCGCCCCGCCCAGCTCGAGCCGGCTGATCACTCCTGAATCCATGAGGGTGATGCCGCCCCGCGCGGCACGGTTGCGCACCTGCGGCATGGTTTCCGGCGGCTGGTTCCTGGCGCGATAGCGGCGGGCGAGCTCGGGCGTGACGATCGTGGCGGAGGAGCCGGTGTCCACGAGGAAGCGATACGGGCCGTGGCGGTCCCACTTGGTCTCGACGAGCAGGAAATTGCCGAGGGTAACGGCCGGCACCACGACCAGGGGCGCGTCGAGGGTGGTGCGGCCCGGGCGCGGGGCCTCGCGCTTGAAAGTCACGCACCCACCGAGCAACAGCGCGGCGGCGCAGAGCAGGGCGAGGGCGGACCGTGGGGTCATTTGACCGGTTTGGGCAGGCGCAGGCTGAGCAGCCCGGCGATGGCGGCCAAAATGGCGCCAAGGATGAAGACGGTGGCCGAACCCCAGATCCAGAACACCGCGCCGGCGATGACCGGCGTGATGGCGCGCGAAAGCGAACCGAGGGAGCGGAAAATGCCGAGCACGCGGCCCTGGTCGGCGGCCGGACTGTAAAGCGAGATCAGGCCGGTGGAGGCGGGGTTGACGAGGCCGGAGCCGAGGGCGAGGGCGGCCAGGCCGACGTAGAGCATCCAGGGGGCGCCGGCAAAGGCGATGACGACCAGGCCGATGCAGGAGGCGGCGAGGCCGGAGGCCAGGATGCGAACCTCGTCCACCCGCAGCAGCAGCCGGCGGACGATGTACCCTTGCGTGACGATGGCGCACAGGCCGAGGTAGGCGAGCAGCAGGCCGTTCTGGCGGGCGGTGTAGCCGAAGCGTTCGGCGGCGAGGAAGGTCAGCGCGGTTTCCATCGTCACGAAGGCCACCGAATAGATGAAGGCCACGACGTTGGCCTGGCGCACGGCGGGAATGCTGAGCCCGAGGATGGCGGCAAGGGGATTGCGGATACGGGGGTCGTGGGACGCGGCCCGGCCGGCGGGAGTAAGGGTTTCGCCGAACCGCAGATAAATCCAGACGAAGTTGACGAGGCAGAGCCCAAACGCGATCAGGGCGGGTCCGGAGAAGGGATTGAAACCGAAGCGCGCGAGGCCGGGAAAATGGTCGAGGGGATTCCAGCGGACGGCGATGGCGCCGAGCGTCGGTCCGGTGACCAGGCCGAGACCGAAGGCGGCCCCCACCAGACCCATGGCCCGGGAGCGCTCGGAACGGGAAGTGACGTCGGCGACGGCGGCCGTGGCGACGGAAAGGTTGCCACTGAAGCCTCCGGTGACGATGCGGGAAAGCAGAAAGAGCCAGAACGAACCGCTGCAAACCCAGACAAGATAGCCGAGGGCGGTGCCGGCGACCGAGAGCAGGAGGACGCCGCGGCGGCCGCGGCGGTCGGACAGGGCGCCCCAGAATGGCGCGAAGATGAATTGGAGGATCGAGTAGAACGAGCTGATGATACCGCCGAAGAGCACGGCGGCGAAATGGCTGTCGCGGCCGAGGACCCGGGCGAGCGCGTCAGTCTGGCCAAGCAGCCAGCCAAGGACACCCGAATGACCGTCGATCGCGAGGTAGTATTGCAGCAGGTCGGGCCCGAGGGGGAAGATGACGGAGAACCCGATGAGATCGATGTAGAGCGTGAGGAAGATCACACCGAGGGAGGGCGGACGGACTGGAGGTGTGATGGTAGTGTTGGACACGGGTGTGGCGGGACAGAAAAGGAGGTTCCACGGCTGACGCCAAGGCGCAAAGAAGAAGAGACCTGAAACCTGAAACTTGAAACCTGAGACCTGAGTGAACTGCGTGACAGCGATATCCTCAACAGCGACTGCAGGTTGCTGGAACTGCAGTTGGCACCTCAAGACTTAGGCCTGACCTTGATTCAGGTCTCAGGTTTCAAGTCTCAGGTTTAGTAATCCTGGCTCACGTCTCCGTTTCAGCGGGTGCCTCGGGGGCGGAAGCCGGAGGGAAAATGACCCGGAAGAGGGTGCCGCGACCAAGGGTGCTACTGACATGGAGACTGCCGTGATGATTGCGCACGGTGCCGAGGATGGCGGAGAGACCGAGTCCGCGTCCGGCGAATTTGGTCGTGAAGAAAGGATCGAAGATCCGCGCGAGCGTCTCGGGCGCCATGCCACAGCCCGTGTCACTGATCTGGAGGATGACGTAGTCGCCCTCGGGCAGGTCGGTGCCGGTGACGCCGGCGGCGAGGAGGGCGCGGGGCACGCGGGTGAAGGCGGTGGTGACGGTGATCTCGCCGGGCCGGTCGCCGATGGCCTCCGAGGCGTTGATGATGAGGTTCATCGCAATCTGCCGCAGTTGCGTGGCGTCGCCCATGATGCGGGGCAGGTCGGGCGCGGGGCGGTGCTGCAGCAGGACAAAGCGGCTGAGGGAGGTCTGGAGCAGGGGCAGCAGGGAGCTGAGCAGGGCGTTGAGGTCGAGCGGCTCGATGGCGGTCCGGCCCTTGCCCGCGTAGGCGAGCATCTGCTGGCAGAGTTCCGCAGCGTGCTGGGAGGCCGTCTCGATGCGGGAGAGGGGCAGGGCGGCGGGCGAACCTTCGGGCAGGTCGAGCCGGGCCAGGCCGGCGTTGCCCACGATGCTCGTGAGCAGATTGTTGAAGTCGTGGGCCACGCCGCCGGCGAGCAGCCCGAGACTTTCGAGCCGCTGGCCTTCGAGCAGACGGCGCTCCAGGGTCAGCTTGCCGGTCTCGGCCATCTTGCGGGCAGTGATATCGAAGGCGAGGCCCTCGAAGGACAGCAGCTGGCCCTCCTCGTCATACACGCCCCGGCCGCGGGAAAGCACCCATTTCTCCGTGCCGTCCTTGGTGCGAATGCGGTACTCAACCTCGAAGGGTTGCCGGGCCTGCAGGGCGGCGCGGGTGGTGTCGCGCACGAGGGCGACATCGGCGGGATGCATGAGGTCGCGCATCTGCACATTGCCGGTGATGAAGTCGGAGGCGGTCCAGCCCGTAAGCTCCAGTGCACCATCGCTGAGATAGAGCGGCGTCATGCGCCTGTCGTACTGGCACATGTAGGCCATGCCGGGGAGGGCCTGCACCAGGCTCTCCAGTTGCCGCCGGCTTTCGTTGAGCTCGGCGGTGCGTTCGGCCACCTGCGATTCGATGAACGCGTGCCGGCGTTGCAGGACATAGATCAGCGCGGCGGACAGGCCGGTGATGCCCAGGCAGGTCAGCAGATAGAAGAAGGGCACGCGGCTATATTGGGACTCCAGCCATTCCGGGCTGGCCCGATAGAGCACCTGCCACTGCCGGTCGCCGACCGGGAGGTTCTTCTCGCGCGTAAGGCCACGGCGCAACTCGGCCTCGCTGGGCAGGGCCGTTTCGGAAACCTTCCCCTCGGCCGAGAGGTAGAGCATGAGGCGCTTGGTCGGCTCGCTCTCGTAGGCGTCGAAATAGAGCATGTCGAGCGAGAGGCCGGGCTGGAGCTTGAAGGATTCCTCCAGCATGGTGCGCAGTTGGAACACGCCCTGCACATAGCCGATGAATTCCCGTTCGCCACCGGGGCCGTAGCGGTGCACCGGCCAGATGAAGACGACCCCGCCGGGCACGTTGTCCTGCTGTTGCACCAGGCTGACGAGACGGCTAACCGCCATGCGTCCGGTGCGGCGGGCGTTGGCCAGTTGCTCAGTGGTGGGACCGAAGGCCAGATCGTAACCAAGCGCAGGCTGGTTGCCGGCGTAGGGCTCGACGTAGAGGATGGGGAAGTGTTCGGCGGCTTCCGGTGCCGGGCCGAGGGTGCCGTCGGGACCGCGGGCGGTGAATTGGAAGGGCCGGCCCAGTTCCCGGGTGGCGGCTGCCTCGACGGCGGGCCGCTCTGCGGCCGTCACGAGCGGGACCCATTCCAGCGCACTGATCACCGGCCAGCGGGTGACGATGTCGCGGGCGGCGGCGGCAAATGCGGCGCGCGAGACCTTTTCCTCGGAGACGAAGAGATGGCGAAGGCCGAAGATGCGTGCGTCGAATTTGCCGATGACCTCGCGGGTCAGGGCGTTGCGGGTGTCGGCCCGGCGCATGAAGTCGGCTTCGACCCGGGCCTCGTCGCTCTGGCGCAGCCAATGGTAGCTGAGCAAAGACACGGACACGCCCAAAACGACAATCCCGGCGACGAGGGGACTACGGCCGGGAAGATTGAGGCGCGCCACTGAAGACATGGAGTGGCGTGAGCATGGAAGATGCCGTTATGACGGCAAGGCTGGAGAAACCAGGGCCACCCGGCGGGAAACCGGCCGGCTCATTGCAGGGGCGCACCTGGTGTGCGCCCGATAATGCCGCATGCGCCTGTCAATCGGGCGCAGTCGAGCCGCTCCTTCAGCAGACGGACTGGCTCCGACCCGTCAGGCCAGCTTGTACGGCAGTGGGAAGCGGGAGGTCAGGGCGACGACCTGTTGTTTGGTCGCGGCGATGACCGCGGCCTCGTCAGGCTTGCCGATGGCGGAGAGCACGCCGTCGATGAGGCCGGCGATCACGGCCATGTCCGCTTCCTTCAGTCCGCGCGTGGTCATGGCCGGCGAGCCGAGACGGATGCCGGAGGCCTGGAAGGGCGAGCGAGTTTCGAAGGGCACCGCGTTTTTGTTGCAGGTGATGTTGGCCCGATCGAGGGTTTCCTGCGCGACCTTGCCGGTGAGCTCCGGGAACTTGGCGCGGAGGTCCACCAGCATGAGATGGTTGTCGGTGCCGCCGGAGTTGATTTTGTGGCCACGGGCCATCATGGCGGCCGCGAGGGCGCGGGCGTTGGCGATGACCTGGGCGCTGTAGAGCTTGAATTCCGGCTTGAGGCATTCGCCGAAGCACACGGCCTTGGCGGCGATGATGTGCATCAGCGGGCCGCCCTGGCCGCCGGGGAAGACGGCGGAATCGATGGCCTTCGCGTGGGCGGCCTTGCACATCGTGAGCCCGCCGCGCGGACCGCGGAGGGTCTTGTGCGTGGTCGTGGTGACAAAATCGGCGTGAGGGAACGGCGACGGATGGTGGCCCGAGGCGACGAGTCCGGCGATGTGGGCGATGTCGGCGAACAGGTAGGCGCCGACCGAGCGGGCGATCTCACCCATGCGGGCGAAGTCAATGATGCGCGAATAGGCCGAGGCGCCGACCGTGATCATCTTCGGCTTTTCCCGCTGCGCGACCGCCGCGAGCTCGTCGTAATCGATGAGCCCGGTGTCTTCGCGGACGCCATACTGGCAGAAATTGTAGAGTTTTCCGGAAAAATTGGCGGGATTGCCGTGGGTGAGGTGGCCGCCGTGGCTCAGGTTCATGCCGAGGATCTTGTCGCCGGGCTGCAGCATGGCGGTGTAGACGGCGAAATTCGCCTGCGAACCGGAGTGCGGCTGGACGTTGGCGTGGTCGGCGTTGAAGAGCTGCCGGGCGCGTTCGATCGCCAGGGTCTCGGCCTTATCCACCTGCTCGCAGCCGCCGTACCAGCGTTTGCCGGGATAACCCTCCGCGTACTTGTTGGTCAGCACGCTGCCCTGGGCCTCGAGGACGGCCGGGTAGGTGAAATTCTCCGAGGCGATGAGCTCGATGTGGCTCTGCTGGCGGGCGAGCTCGCCGGCGATGATGGCATGGACGGCGGGATCGAGGGACTGGAGCGGTGTGGCGTTGAGAGACATGATGGGTTGCCCTGCAAGGGCACGTGGAAAGCTCCGGCGAGGCAAAGGTTTTTTCTCGGTTCCGTGTGTCGGTGTGCTAACCGACACACCTGCAAGCGGCGCCCGCCTGCACGCGGGCCGAGGCCAGCGAACGGCCGGCTATTCGGCGGGCACAAGCGTCTTCAGGCGGGCGACCAGCGAGGGGATGGCCTCGACCATTTCGTCGCGGCATTGTTCGTAGGCCTTGAGTGAGCCGCCGTAGGGGTCGGCGATGTCGCGCGTGGCGGCCGGGGGCAGGAACTCGCGGAACAGATACAGGTGACCGGGGACTTCCTCGGCCTGCAGTTGGATACTGGCGCGGTGCGACTCGGTCATGCACAGTACGACCAGCGATTCGTCGAGTATGGCCTGGGTGACCGGCCGGCTGCGGTGGCCGGAGATATCAATACCGGCCTTCTTGAGCGCGATGACGGAATTCTCGGAGACCCGGTCGCCCGCCCGGGCGACGATGCCGGCGGAGACGACACGCAGGGAGCGCCACGGCTCCGGCTGGGCGGATAGCGCATGTTGCAACAGGCCGGCAGCCATGGGACTGCGGCAGATATTGGCCGTGCAGACGACGAGGATGTGACCGGGCGCGGACATACGACGGAAATCCCTAAGGGATACAAAACCCGGTTGATTGCAAAGATTGAGTCATTCAGCCGCGGAACAGTTTCAGGGCGGCAAGCCCGTGGTGCACATGCACGGCGCGCTGCAAGGTACGGTCAATTAGCGGCGGGGGCGCGATCCCGTCCGCGGAGTCGGTCTCCGGCAGGCGGGCGGTCCCGCCCGGGACTTCATCGCCGGCGAGCTGGCGGACGATCGCGGCCTCGTCGTAACGGGTTTTGCCGGAGTTTTCCTGCAGCAGGCTGGCGGGCAGGGCGCCGCGGGCCAGGGCAGCGGAGGCTCGGTGCTCGAGGGCGGCGTCGGTGTGGACGGCGATGTCCGGCGTGAAGCCGTTACCCACGCGCCCGATGGTGAGGGTGCCGGCGGGCAGTTGTCCCGGGGTGAGAATTGCCAGCAGGGGTGCCGCGGTGTCGGAGTTGGCGAGTACAAGGACCGGGGTCCGGGCGGAGGCGTGGAATTTGAGCCAGGCGGCGAGGGCGGCGGCCGCGGCATCGTCACCTTGGGTATAGCGCAGGTCCAGGACGCAGGCGCGGAGGTCCTTTTGCCCCGGCAGATCAGCCGGGAGGCTGGCCACGTGGACATAGATGAGACCCTGGCCAAGGTCGTGCGTGATCGGTAAGGCGATGGCGCTGCCGGCGAAGGCGAGGCAGAGGAGAATGGCCGGTAGCCACCAAAGTCCAGATGTAGGGGCGCACCTTGTGTGCGCCCTCTTTGGCGGAAAATGCGTCATGGGTGTCGAATCGGGCGCAGTCGAGCTGCGCCCCTACAATTGGCGAGGTGGTGGATATCAATCATGGCTAGCGCCGGTTCAACTGCTTCGCCCCGATGTCGCGGCGGTAGTATTTTGACGAGCACTTGATCGCGTCGCAGACCGCATATGCTGCATCGGCCGCCTGCCGCAGGGTGGAGCCGAGCGCGGTGACACCGAGTACGCGGCCGCCGTTGGTCACGATCTGGCCCGCGGCGTTGAGCGTGGTGCCGGCGTGGTAAACCGTGACGGAGGCCGGCAGGGACGGAGGCAGGGTGATGACGTCGCCCTTGGCAAATTTGTCCGGATAACCCTTGGCGGCGACGACGACGCAGAGCGCATGGGTGGGCTTCACCTTCAGCACAAACCCGTCGAGCCGGCGCTGGGCGGCGGCCCAGAGCAGGGCGAGGAGATCGGACTCAAGCCGTGGCAGGACGACCTGCGTCTCGGGATCCCCGAAGCGGGCGTTGTATTCGATCACGCTCGGGCCGGTGGGCGTCAGCATAATGCCGATGAAGAGCGTGCCGCAGTAATCGAGACCCTCGTCGGCGATCGCGTTCACGGACGGGCGCACGATTTCGTTTTCGATGCGGGTCAGCAGGGTGGGGGTGACGACTTCGGCGGGCGAGTAGGTGCCCATGCCGCCGGTGTTGGGTCCGGTGTCGCCGTCGCCGATGCGCTTGTGGTCCTGCGAGGTCGGCAGGATCACGTAATCACGGCCGGAGACAACGACGAGGATCGAGGTCTCCTCGCCCGTGAGACAGTCCTCGATGAGAATCTGCTGGCTGCTGGCGCCGAAGCGGCCGCCGAGCATCTCCCGCACCGCGGTTTCGGCCTCGGCCAGGGTCTGGGCAACGACCACGCCCTTGCCGGCGGCGAGGCCGTCGGCCTTGATCACGATCGGTGCGCCGTGCTGGCGTACGTACGCGAGGGCGGGTTCCACTGCACTGAAGATGCCCGCTGCGGCCGTGGGGATATTATACTTCAGCAGGATTTCCTTGGTGAAAATCTTGGACGCTTCGAGGCGTGCGCCCGCGGCTTTAGGACCGTAAACCGGGATGCCGGCGGCGATGAGCTGGTCGGCGAGGCCGAGTGCAAGCGGCACCTCGGGTCCGACGACCACGAACTCGACCTTTTCCCGCTGGGCGAGGGCGACCAAGCCGGCAACATCATCGGCGGCGACGGGAAAGCACGGGACGTCCCCGGCGATGCCGGCGTTGCCGGGGGCGCAGATCACGCGCGGCCGGACCGGCGACGCCTGCAGCGAGCGGACGAGCGTGTGTTCGCGGCCGCCGCCGCCGACCACGAGCACGGAAGAAGGAAGATGGGATGCCACGGGTCCCAACGCATGAACGCCGAGGGCCGTGGCGTAAAGCGCGGTTTGCCGGGACGGGCCCGGGAAACTGTGCTCTCAATATCCATGGTGAAGGGAGGGGGTCTCGAATTTTTGTCCGCTTTTCCGCCGGCGGGCGGTTATAAGGTGAAACAGTATGTCAACCGACGCCGCATTACTCCGTCGCTACGCCATGGAACAGGATGAGCAGGCCTTTGCCGAGTTGGTCCGCCGGCACCTCGATCTGGTGTTCGCCGCCGCCCTGCGGCGCACCGGCGGCCGGACGCATCTGGCGGAGGAAATCGCGCAGAAAGTATTCTGTGATCTCTCCCGCAAGGCGGCCGTCATGGCACATCATCCAGTCCTGGTGGGATGGCTGCACCGTTGCACGCGCTACGCCGCGATTGATGCGACGCGCGCTGAAATTCGCCGTCAAAAACTTGCGCAAACCCTCACGGCCATGCCTGAAGTCTCTCTTCCTCCCGAAACCTCGGTCGACTGGGAGCAACTCCGTCCCGTGCTTGATGAAGCCATGGACCGGCTCAGTGAC
>CAZFHG010000049.1:0-2856 GCA_964518665.1 uncultured Opitutaceae bacterium
GCCCGCAACTCGGCCGCATCGGCTCCGGCCGCTGGGAAAAGGCCCGCCAGGCCGCCGAGCGCTCGACCATCGATCTCGCCGCCGAACTGCTCCGCATCCAAGCCGCCCGCGAGGCCCAGCCCGGCCACGCCTTTGCGGAGGACACCACCTGGCAGAAGGAATTCGAGGCCTCGTTCCCGTTCACCGAAACCCGCGACCAGTTGCGGGCCATCAAGGAGGCCAAGGCCGACATGGAACTCACGCGGCCGATGGACCGCCTGATCTGCGGCGACGTGGGCTTTGGCAAGACCGAGGTGGCGATCCGCGCCGCCTTCAAGGCCGTGCAGGGCGGCCGGCAGGTGGCGGTGCTCGTGCCGACCACCGTGCTCGCCCAACAGCATCTCAACACCTTTCGCGAACGCATGGCCGGTTACCCCGTCGCGGTCGAGATGCTCAGCCGCTTCCGTTCCCGCGCGGAACAGAAGACCATCCTGGCCGCCACCGCGGCGGGACAGGTGGATATTCTCATCGGCACCCACCGTCTCCTGCAAAGCGACGTGGCCTTCAAGGACCTCGGCCTCGTGGTCATCGACGAGGAGCAGCGCTTCGGCGTGAAGCATAAGGAACGCTTCAAGGCCATGCGCGCCACCGTGGACGTGCTCTCAATGAGCGCCACGCCCATCCCCCGCACGCTCTACCTCGCGCTGACGGGAGCCCGTGATCTCAGCGTCATTGAGACCGCCCCCACCAACCGCCATCCCATCCAGACGATCGTCCGCACCTACGACGAAAAGATCATCATCGACGCCGTGCACCACGAGATCCGCCGTGGCGGCCAGATTTTCTACCTGCACAACCGCGTCATGACCATTGACTTGGTCGCAGCCCGGTTGCGGGAGCTGCTGCCCGGCGTGAGCATCGGCGTCGGCCACGGCCAGATGGACGCCGACGAGCTTGAGCTGATGATGACCGACTTCGTGGCGGGCAAGTACCAGTTGCTCGTGTGCACCACCATCATCGAGAGCGGCCTCGATATCCCGAACTGCAACACGATCATCATCGAGGGCGCAGACCGCTTCGGGCTCTCGCAGCTGTACCAGCTCCGCGGGCGCGTCGGCCGGTTCAAGCACCAGGCCTACGCTTATCTCCTCCTCCATCGGCACACCCGCCTGCTGGAGATCGCCCGGCAGCGGCTCACCGCCCTGCGCCACCACAACCAGCTCGGGGCCGGCTTCCGCATCGCCATGCGGGATCTGGAGCTGCGCGGGGCCGGCAACCTCCTCGGCGCTGAACAGAGCGGGCACATTGCCGGTGTCGGCTTCGAACTCTATTGCCAGCTCCTGCGTCAATCCGTGGCCCGGCTGAAGGGCGACAAGCAGGCCTCCGCCATCCGCGCCAGTGTGAAGCTCGATTTTGTGTTTATTGGCGAGGGCACCGGGGAGGACTCCCACCGGCGGCGCTACGAGGATGCCTACACGGTGCTGAAGGCCCAAGAGGACGCGGCCGTAAGCGAGGTTGCCAACATCCAGGCCCGCATCCCCATCGCCTATATCGCCGAAACCCGCCTCCGCCTGGACTTCTACCGGCGCCTGGCCCTGGCTGAAACGCCAGCCCGGGTGAAGGAGCTCGACCAGGAGCTGCGCGACCGGTTCGGACGTTTCGGGGACGAGGTCAAAGCCCTGCTGCTGATCACAGAAATCCGTGTTAGGGCGGAACAAAAGGGCATCGTTTCCGTCGAAACAGAGTCAAGCCGGCTTAAGTGCCTGCGCCAGAGCGGCCGCCGCGACGACTGGGTTCAGATCGGTACCCGGTTTCCAAGGTTGACCGCCCCCAAGCCCCTCCTACGTTTGAGGGAAATTATCTCATTTCTGAACAATCTGCCCAACCCATGACGTTCCGTCGTTTCGTTGCCATCGCCCTACTCGCCACCGGCTCCGGTGGAGCTGCCTTCAGCCAGTCCGCCTCGGTGGGCACCCCGGACGGATTGAACCTGCGCTTCGCCAACGGCATCGCCGCGATCGCCGAGGACAAGGTCATCACCGTGGACGATGTCCGCCGGGAAATCGCCCCGCTCATCCAGCAGATTCAGCGTGAATCCCGCAGCGAGAAGGAATTCAACCAGAAGCTCGAGGAACTCCAGGACGACGTCATCCAGAGCCTTATTGACCGTGTCCTCATTGTGAAGGAATTCCGCAAGGACGAGAAGAAGCGCATCCCTGAAGGCTTCATCGACAACCGCATCGCCGACATCCAGTCCGAGCAGTTCGACAACGACCGCTCGAAATTCCTCGCCTACCTCCGCTCCCGCGGCACCACCCTGCGCGAATACCGGCGCGAGGTTGAGGAGGAAATCATCTACACCTACATGCGCCAGCAGCAGCGCAAGTCCTACAGCATCGTCAGCCCGGTGCGCATTGAGACGTTTTACCGCGAAAACAAGGAGCGGTTCTACCAGGAAGACTCCGTTCAACTCCGTCTCATCCAGTTCAACCGCCGCAACCAGGAAACCGATACCGATCTGAGCAACAAGGCGATGGAAGTCATCGGCCGTTTCCGGGCGGGTGAAAAATTCGAGGATCTCGCCAAGGAATACAGCCAGGACTCACGCCGCACCAAGGGCGGCGACTGGGGCTGGCAGAAGCAGGCCGACCTCAAGAAGGAATTCAGCGAGCCCCTCTTCGCTCTCAAGAAGGGTGAAGTCACCGCCCCCATTATCCTGCCTGAAGGCGCATTCATTCTTTATGCCGAGGACCGCAAGTACGCCGGCATTCAGCCCATTGACGAGGTGCGCGAGACCATCGAGCGCATGCTCATCCAGCAGATGACGAACCAGAACCAGGAACGCTGGCTGGAGCGCCTGCGCCGCAACGGGTACGT
>CAZFHG010000049.1:2956-19633 GCA_964518665.1 uncultured Opitutaceae bacterium
TGCGGACGGGCCCATTCCGCGGCGTTGGCGATGACCCGGCGGACATTCTTGTCGTAATAGGTGGGATAGGTTTCGTGGCCCGGCCTAAAGTAAAAGACCTTGCCGTTGCCGCGCGTCCAGCAGCACCCGCTGCGGAAAACCTCACCGCCTTCAAACCAGGAGATGAACACCTGCTCGTCCGGTGCCGGCACGCCGAAGGGTTCACCGTACATCTCTTCCTTCGGGAGTTCGAAATAGCGGTCGAAGCCACGGGCGATGGGATGCCCGGGATTGCAGACCCAGAGACGCTCGCGCTCGTCGGCCTCGCGCCACGTCAGCGAGCAGGTCGTGCCCATCAGGCGCTTGAAGATCTTCGAGTAATGCCCCGAGTGCAGCACGATCAGGCCCATGCCTTCGAGGACGCGCTTCTGCACGCGCTCCGCGATGCGGTCCTCGACCATGCCATGCGCCATGTGTCCCCACCAGGTCAGCACATCGGTCTTCGCCAGCCGCTCCTCGGTCAGGCCGTGATCCGGCTCCTGCAGGGTGGCGGTCGTTACCTCCGCCGCGGGCAGCAGTTCCTTGAGCCCGTCCGCGATGACGGTGTGCATGCCCTTGGGATAGACCGCCGCTACGGCGGGATGTTTATGTTCGTGGACGTTTTCACCCCACACGGTGACGCGCAGTGCATTCATGATTATGGCACACACAGCATTTGCACGTTTGCGAGGCGGCAGCCAGTAACAAATCCTCATGACCGAGCCGGCCTGCACCCCTGAGAACCGTCTGCGTTCCACCGTTTTGGGCGAGCGCCCGCAGGAACGAATGGAGACCTTCGGTGCGTCGGTTCTGTCCGATACCGAACTGCTCACCATCCTCCTTCGCAACGGCACCCAGGGCATGGATGTCCTCTCACTCGCGGCCGGCCTGATCACCGAAGCCGGCTCCCTCGCCGGTCTCCTCGGTTGGAAGGAAAATGATTTTCGGCGCTTCAAGGGAATCGGACATGTGAAGGCCCTCCAACTCGTCGCGATCATGGAAGTCGTCCGCCGAGTCTTCGTCCAGCAGCAGGGCGAGGCGCCGCTGTTGAACCGGCCCGAACTGATCCTCAATTATCTCTTTCCCCTCACATCCGGCGTGGCCGTCGAGAAATTCTGGGTCCTCAGCCTCAACCGGCGCAACCGGCTCATCCGTTGCAGCGAAATCACCTCCGGCACCGCCACCAGTACCCTGGCCCACCCCCGCGAGGTTTACCGGGAAGCGTTGCGCCTTTCCGCGACCGCCGTGGTCTGCGCCCACAACCATCCCTCCGGCGACCCCGCCCCGAGTGCCGCCGACATCCAAATCACCCGGCAGTTGCGTGAAAGCGCCAAGACCCTCGACATCGTGCTGCTTGATCACGTCATCGTCGGTCGCATGGCCGCGGATCCAAATGGCCTGGGTTATTACAGCTTCCGCGCCGCCGGGATGCTGTGAGGAGCACCCTGCGGCAATCGGCCGGTTAAGGTTGAAGTTTCCCGCCTTTGCCATGAGTTCATGGCACGCATGTTCCGACGTTCAGCCCCGTCTTTTGCCCTGATCGCCCTCTGCCTGCTCGCCTCCTGCCGTGAGGCCAAGGTCGGCCATTACCGCATACCCAAGGAAACAACGCCTGCCGCCGCCACGGCGCCGGCCACGGACATGGCCTCGGCCACCGTTCCCACCGGCAACGGGCAACTCACGTGGACCGCACCCGCGGCCTGGAGCGCCAAAGCCCCGAGTGCGATGCGCAAGGGCAGCTACACGATCCGCCATGAGTCCGGTGATGCCGATCTCTCCATCACCGCATTCCCGGGCGACACCGGCGGTCTCCTCGCCAACCTCAACCGCTGGCGCGGCCAGATCGGCCTCGCCCCTCTGGCCGCCTCCGAGCTCGATGCGAACCTCGACCATCTCGACGCCAACGGCCTCCACTTTGAAATCGTGGATTTCCCCGGCACGGCAAACGGAGCCCCTGCGCGCATTCTGGGCGCTGTCCTGAACCGGCCCGGCGAAACCTGGTTCTTCAAACTCATGGGCCCAGATGCCGTCGTGGCCCGCGAGAAGCCCGCCTTTGTCGCCTTCCTGCAAACCATCAAAGCACCCTGAGCCATGCACGAACTCTGGTCTTCGTTCCGCGACTTCTTCTCTTCGTTGAAGCTCACGGTCGTACTGCTGGTCCTTTCGATCCTCCTGATCTTCTGGGCCACGCTCGCGCAGGTGAAGCTCGGTGTCTGGGGCGTGCAGGAGCATTTCTTCCGGACGTTTTTTGTCCTGGGCAAACTGCCCGGCACCGAGATTCCAATTCCGGTGTTTCCCGGCGGTTACTTCATTGGCGGACTGCTCCTGCTCAATCTGAGCGCCGCCCATTTTGCCCGCTTCACCCTCAAGTGGAGCAAGTCCGGCATCGCCCTCACGCACCTCGGCCTGGTCATTCTGCTCATCGGCGAACTGCTCAGCGGCCTCTGGCAGGAGGAGTACTCGCTGCGTCTCGACGAGGGTCAGACCAGGAATTACTCCGAGAGCTTCCGCCTCAGTGAACTGGCCCTCATCGACACCACCGACGCACAATTCGACGATGTCTACGTCGTGCCGGAGAAACTGCTGGCCCGGGGCAAAGCGGTGATCCATCCGCCGCTCCCCTTCCGGATCGTGCCCAAGGCCTACTATCCCAACGCGTCGCTGCAGATGCGGGACCCGGCCACCGCGCAGAATCCGTCCCTCGCCACCCAGGGCCTCGGCCTTCAGGTCACCACCACGCCTCTAGCCCTTACCTACAAGATGGATGAGCGCAACCTGCCCGCCGCCTACGTCGAGTTGATCGCCCCCGAAGGCTCGCTCGGCACGTGGCTGGTGTCCGGTCAACTCGCCGAACCCCAAACCTTCACCCATGCCGGGCGCACATGGCAGATCGCCCTGCGCCTGCAGCGCAACTACAAGCCCTACTCCCTCACCCTCCTGAATTTCAGTCACGACCGTTATGCCGGCACGGACATCCCGAAAAACTTCTCCAGCCGCATCCGCCTCACCACCCCCGACGGCCGCGACGACCGCGAAGTGCTCATCTACATGAACAACCCGCTGCGCTACGCGGGCCTCACGTTCTACCAGTCCGGTTTCGACAACAACGACCGCACCACGGTGCTGCAGGTTGTGCGCAATCCCAGTTGGCTCCTGCCTTACATCGCCTGCGCCCTCATGGGACTGGGCCTGTGCATCCAGTTTGGCATTTCCCTGTTCGCCTTCGTGGCCAGGCGCCGCGCGATGCTAACAGGCTAATTTGACACTGCATTTTTAACCACGGATTTCACAGACGACACGGATGAGAAAATCGAACGAATGCAGATGGCCTCAAGAGGCACAAAAAGCACAGGACCGAACCTATACCAAGTTTGGTTTATGTGCCTTTTGCGCCTTATGTGGCCATTCCGGGATGTCTCCATCCCTGTCGTCCGTGAAATCAGTGGTTAAGTTTTCCTCCATAACCGCATGAAGCGCTTCATCCCCTTTATCGTCCTACTCGTCGGCCTGGGCTATCTCCTGTCCGCTTTCCGTCCGTCAGCCCACGACGCCGGTTATGACCTCGCCGGCTTCGGCCGCCTGCCGGTACTCGCCAATGGGCGCGTCAAGCCGCTCGACACCATTGCCCGCAGTTCCCTGCTGCAATTGCAGGGCCGTCAGCGGGTAAGTGATCCCGCGGTCGCCGCCCCTTACGCCGCCAATCCCTCCGCCTGGCTGGCGGACGTGATGTTCTCACCGGAAAAAGCCGACACTTATCCGACCTTCCGCATCGATTCCCCCGAGTTGCTCACGCTCATGGGCCTGACGGAGGCTGAAACCAAGATCACCTACGACAGTGGACTAAAGCACACCTTCGCCATCCTTGGTTTTCTCCCCTCCACGCGCTCCCGTTTCACCTTCAAACAACTCGAACCCCGACTCACCGAATTGGAACGCCAGTCGCAACTGGCCGCGCCGATCGAAGCCCAAGCGCGCACCCCGTTCCAACGCGCAGTCATCCAGCTTTACGGCAATGTCCGCCACTACCTGGAACTGAAGCACATGGTGGTGATGCCCGGATCAGCGGATTTCCTCGGCGAGCTCATGCGCTTTCAACAGGGCCTGCCAGCCGGCATTGCCGCCGTGCGTGCCCGGCAGGCCGGCCAGAGCTACGACCAGCAGGCCTTCCAGGCCATTATGGAACTCGCCCCGCGCTATGATTTCATGGGCGGCGCAACCAGCATACTGGCCATTCCGCCGACCGACCCCGCCGCCGATCCCGTCGCGTGGAAGACCACGGGAAATGCGATTCTCGACACGATCCAGACCGGTTCCCTGAATCCGGCGGTCATGGCCTATGCCGGCCTTGCCCACGCGTGGCGGAACAGCCGGCCGGAGCAGTTCAACAAAATCGTCGAGCTCTATGGCGCCGAACTCGGCCGCCGGCTGCCCGCCGCAATAAGCAAGACCGCTGCCGAAACCCGCTTCAACGCGATCGACCCCTTCGACCGCAGCCTGAAACTATTCTCCCTGGTTTTCCTCCTCGGCATCGTTTCCTGGCTCAAATTCCCCGACGTCCTCGGCCGCTCGGCCTTCTGGCTGATGGTCCTCGCCTTTGTGGCCACGACGGCCGGCATCGCGACCCGCATGTGGCTCGAGGGCCGGCCGCCCGTCACCAACCTGTATTCCTCCGCGCTCTTCGTCGGCTGGGGCGCCGTCGGTCTCTGCCTGCTGCTCGAGGCCATCTATCAGAACGCCATCGGCAGCGTCGCCGCCGGCCTGATCGGCTTTGGCACCCTGCTCATCGCGCACCACCTGTCGTTGGGCGGCGACACGCTGGAAATGATGCGAGCCGTACTCGACTCGAACTTCTGGTTGGCCACCCATGTCGTGGTCATCACGATCGGCTACGCGGCCAGCTTCCTCGCCGGTTTCCTGGCGCTCATCTACATCGTCCGCGGGGTCTTCACGCCCTCGCTCGATCAGGCAACCGCCGATGCGCTCAACCGCATGGTCTACGGCATCGTGTGCTTCGCCACGCTCTTCAGCCTCATCGGCACCGTCCTCGGTGGCATCTGGGCCGACCAGTCCTGGGGTCGTTTCTGGGGCTGGGACCCGAAGGAGAATGGCGCCCTCATCATCGTCCTCTGGAACGCCATCATCCTCCACGCCCGCTGGGGCGGCTTGGTGAAACCGCGCGGACTGATGATGCTGGCCGTGTTCGGCAACATTGTGACGAGTTGGAGCTGGTTTGGCACCAACATGCTCGGCGTCGGTTTGCACAGCTACGGCTTCATGGACGCCGCCTTCTGGTGGCTCAGCGCATTCATCGTCAGTCAGCTCGCCTTCATCGCCGTCGCCGCCCTGCCGCCGGAACGCTGGCGCAGCCAGCCGTTTCGAGCGCGAAATGACCCGCCTAAACGCGAATCAATTGGGTAGGGCCCGACCTCCGGGCGGGCCGTTGGTCGCACGCCAGCCATCACCGCACCGCCCGTCCTGATGCCGCACGCTACCAACTGCATCTCCGCTCCCTCTGATTACTCCTGCAAAATCCGATTGCCGGTCACCCGACCAAATTCAACTTCGACAAGCCCACGGTTTTGTCCCAGCGTTCGCCGCATGGAAAAGACCACCAAGAAGGAGTTGATGCAGCAGATCGTGGCCTGCGTCGGCCAAACCGAGGCCATCCGATTGGTATCCGATGCCTACAGTGCCGAAGTGCTCGCCACCCGCATCGGCCGTATCGAGGAAGGCAGCCAGAATTTCATCAAGCAGGCCCGCCCTCCCCTCGACCTGATGCAGATGGCATTGGAGCGGGTGCACGCGATCTGCGAGTTGGCCAAGTCGTAAACTTTGGACTTTCAGGCGGCTACAGGCGTAAGCGAGTAGAGAGCTAGCTACGAGCGTGAGCGAGTGGCGGTTCGGCGTACGCAGCGTTTGATCCACTCGCTCACACTCGTAGCTACCCTTGCTTCTAAATTCCCGCTTTAATGATGCATTGGCATTGCCCAACTGCGATCTCCGAACTCCCAACTCCCAGCGCAACGCGCTGCGCGTTGCGCTCTACCCCCGCTTCCCCAGCAACTCCTTCGCGTGCGCCAGCGCACTCTTGGCATTGCGGTCGCCCAGCATGCGGGCCAGTTCGCTGATGCGAGCCTGCCGTACGGCCTGGATCGGCTCGATGGCCACCTCGGCGCGGGCCTTCGACTGGTCCTTGGTGACCACGAGATGGCACGTGGCATAAGCCGCGACCTGCGGCAAATGTGTGACACACAGCACCTGATGGCAGCGGGCGATATCCGCCATCGTCTCTCCCACCACACTGCCGATCTCGCCGCCCACATTCGCATCCACTTCGTCGAACACCAGCAGCGGCACGTCGTCGAGATCAGCCAGGACCGCCTTCAGTGCCAGCATCACGCGGGCGAGTTCGCCACTGGAGGCAATGCGGCCCAAAGGCAGCGGCGCTTCACCCACGTTGGGTGAAAACAGAAATTCACAGCGGCAATCCCCGGCCGCACCCAGTTCAGACAGGGGCTGGATTTCGATGCGGAAATCCGCCTTCGCAAAACCCAGCCGCGCAATGTTTCTGGCCGCCGCCCGCGCGAGTTCCTTCGCCGCCTTTTCCCGCATCGCGCGGAGGACCTGCGCCGACTGCCGGGCGGCCTTCAGGGCCGCGGCGATCTCCTTGTCCAATCGGGTCAGCGCACCCGCCAGGTCGCCCTGCGCCTCGAGCCGGCGGCGCATGTCATCCCGTGCAGCCAGCACAGCCGGAAGGTCGCCGCCATATTTACGCTTCAATTCCAGCCAGGTGTTCATCTTGGCCGTGAGCAACTCCGCCTGCTCCGGATCGAACTGTAACTGCTGGCTCAGGGCCTCGAATTCGGCCCCAAGGTCATTCAGCTCCACCGCGGCGGAAGCCAGACGTTCGGAAAGCGCGCGGCTCGCGGGATCAAGATTCTCCAGCGTGCGGGCTTCGCGGAGCAGCGCTCCGAGCCGGCCTTGCACGCCATCGTCACCGGTGAGTCCCGCGGCCAACGTGCCCGACAGCTCAATCAGTTCCTGGGCACGGCTCATGCGCTGGAAATCGCGCTCCAATTCAGCCGTCTCCTCGGCGCTCAGGTCCAGGGCCTCGATGCGGGCAAGCTGGTTGCGGAGAAATTCCACCTGATCCGGTGCCAGCCGGGTTTCATTCGCCAGCTTCTCGCGCTCGGTCTGCAGGCCGCGCCAGCCGCGATAGTGAGCCGTGTAGGTGTTCAACGCCGCCCCGGCCCGGGCGAACAGGTCGAGCAATTCGAGCTGGCAGTTTTCCTTGAGCAGACGGCGTGGTTCGCTGGGTCCGTGAAAATCCACCCAGTGCTCGCCGAGTTGTTGCAACGCCGCGAGGGTCGCGAGGCTCCCGTTGACCGTGATCTTTGGTGCCTTCTCCCGTGCGAGGCTGCGCTTGAGGATCAGCACGCCTTCCTCGCAGGCGGGGAGTTCCATGGCCGCAAGGAGGGCGTCAATTCGAGCTGGTTTTTCGAAATACAGGCTGGCCTCGACCTCGCAGGCGGCGGCGCCCTGGCGGATCACGGTTTTGTCGGCCCGTTCCCCGGCCAGCAGGCTCAAAGCACCGAGCAGGATGCTCTTGCCCGCGCCGGTCTCGCCCGTCACCGCCGTGAATCCGGCCTCAAAATCGAGGCTGACTTCCTCGATCAGGGCCAGGTTGCGGATATGGAGCGACTGCAGCATGGGATAGATAGGCACAAAAAAACCGCCGTTGTTCAAGCGGCGGGTTTCAAAGGGCTTGTCATCCGAAGCCCCGAACGAGGGCGATTAGGCGAAGGATGGTGGACCTTACTGGGCTCGAACCAGTGACCTCTTCCATGTCAAGGAAACGCTCTAACCAACTGAGCTAAAGGTCCAAAATCGCGGTCGGTGAGTAACAAGTCTTGCGCGGTTCAGCGCAAGGAAAAATCCGCAGAAGCTTCCATCCGGTCGCGGGTAATCTGCGCCCGCAATTCCTCCACCCCGGAAAACTTCATTTCCGGTCGGATAAACCGCAGCCACTCAACAGTCACCTCATCACCGGTACCATAGGGACAGTCTCCCAGAATATGCAACTCCAGGCGGGGTTCGGCGACGGCTTCAACAGTCGGACGCAGTCCAAAATTGGCCACGCCCGGCAATACGACGGTTGATTTGCTCCCCGATACCTTCACGGCATAAACCCCGTAACGGGGCTGCAAGTCAGGCGTCCATGCGAGGTTAAGCGTCGGAAAGCCCAGCTTCCGCCCCAATTGCCGGCCGGGAATGACCGTTCCATGCGCCGCATACGGTGCCCCCAGCAACTCATTGGCCCGGCTGATTTCGCCTGACTGCAACAATTCGCGGATGCGGGTGCTGCTGACCGGGGTGCCAGCCAGCTCAACCCGGGGCACGCTGGCCACGTTCAGGCCCAACCGGGCGCCTTCGCGGACCAGCAGGGAACTGTCCCCGGTCCGGCCGCGGCCAAAGCGCCAGTTGTCACCCACATGGACACCCTCCAGCCGGGTCAAATACCGGCGCAGGTACGGCAAAAATTCCTCAGCCGGGAGGCGCGCCAATTCCTCGCTGAAATTGAGCGTGATGATGGCTTCGATACCGAGGACAGCCAGAGCCCGGACCTTGTCGGCCGGCGACATGATGAGCCGCGTGGGACTGGCGGCGCGGAAAAAAATGCTGGGGTGAGGCCAGAACGTCAGCACCGCCGCGAGCCCTGAGGAATTCCGGGCCGCCGCGACAGCCGAAGCCACCACGGCGCGGTGCCCGAGGTGCACACCGTCAAACATGCCGATGGCGAGCTGCAACGGGCGGTCGGGCAACGCCGCGTTTTCCAGGCCGTCAAGCTGGAGCGGAACGTTCACAGGGCCACACTGGGAGCCGCCTCTCGCACCGGAATCAGCCGCTTCTCGATTTCCGGCAGAGACATTTGTTCAATGGCATCCAAGGTGAGCGCCTGGGACACGTTGAAGCGGTCCGTGGCCGTGCGGCGCAGGGCCGAAAGATGGGCGCCGCAGCCGAGCCGCTGGCCGAGATCGTGGGCGATGGTGCGTACGTAGGTACCCTTGCTGCTGCGGAGGCGAAAATCAAACGAAGGCAGACCGAAGCGGGTGAGCTCGAAACTGGCCACGCGGATGAACCGCGGCTCGCGTTCGACCTCCTCGCCCTTGCGGGCACTTTTGTAGAGGGGCACGCCGTCGATCTTGATCGCGGAATACATCGGCGGCATCTGGTACTGGTCGCCGAGAAATCCCTGCATGGCCGTGCGCAATTCCGCCTCGGTCAGGGGCGGCACGGGCCGGGTTTCCATCACCTGGCCCTGCGCGTCCTGCGAATCCGTGACTTTGCCGAGTTCGATGGTCCCCTCGTACTCCTTGTCGAGGCTGATGAGGTACTGCGAGATGCGGGTGGCCTTGCCGATCAGCATGATGAGCAGGCCGGTGGCCATGGGGTCTAGCGTGCCGGCATGGCCGATGCGCTTCATGTGCAGCTTGCGGCGGAGGCGCGCCACAACGTCGTGCGAGGTGTGGTCCGTGGGTTTGTCCACGAGCAGCACTCCCTCCATTTCCTTGGGCTGGCCGATCATGGGCGGACAGGAGCTTTCGCATCCACCACCGCGATCTGGCGGCTGATGGCGGCAACGAGTCGGTCGTAGAAACCGTCGATGTCCTTTTTCAAATTCAGCCCGGCCGCGCAGGCGTGCCCGCCGCCGTTGAATTCGCTGGCGATTACATCCAGGCGGTAGGCCGGATCCTTGGCCCGCAGGCTTGCCTTCACGGTGCCGTCGGTGCGCTCCTCGATGAGCACACCCACATCGACGCCATCCAGGCACCGCGCGTAATCGACCAGACCCTCGGTGTCCTCGGTCGTGCTGCCGGTTGATTCGAACACGCCGTTGGCCAGGGTGCCGATGCACAGGCGGCCGCCGCATTCGAACTTGAGCGAGGCGAGATAGTGCTGGAGCAACTTGAGCTTGCCGGGTGATTCGCGTTCGTAGAGCTCGTAGCCGGCCTCACTGGGCTTGGCACCCAGGGAGAGCAACTCGGCCGCCAGGAGAAAGCAGCGCCGCGAGGTCGAGGTGAACCGGAACTGGCCGGTGTCGGTGAGGATGCCGGTGTAGAGGGCCTGCGCGGCCTGCGTGTCGATTGTGAGGCCGTTGTCGAGCAACACGCCCGCGAGGATCTCGCAGGTGGCGGCGGAGGCGGTGTCGAGGAGGTTATGCTCGGCAAAACCGACGTTGGAGAGATGATGGTCCACCATCGCGATCGGGCTGGGAAAGGCGATTTTCAGCCGGTCGCCACCGCGCGCGCCGTCGGCGCAATCCACAAAGATCGCCGTGTACTCACCGGCCACAGGCAGGATTTCATCGGTTTGCCGGAAGGTCATGCCACCCGTGAGGAATTGCAGCCGGCGCGGGACCGGATCGGGATTCACGCAGATCGCCTCGATGCCCAAGGTGTGCAGGACGCGCGTCAGTGCCACCTGCGAGCCGATGCAATCGCCGTCTGGCCGGGCATGACCGACGACCGCGATCTTGCGTCCGCGGATGGCGGCCAGCACTTGGGCAAAGCGCGCCGAAAGCACCGGGTAATATTTGTCCACGATCACGCTCACTCTGTTTCAGGCTCCTTTTCGGGGCCGCCCAGCTCGTCCAGCAGGCGCATGAGGCGCGTGCCGCGGATGGCGGACTTGTCGAAGACGTATTCCAACTTGGGAAGGTATTTCAGGACGATGCGCTGGCTGAGTTCTGCGCGGATATCCGGTGCCTGCCGGCGGAGCCAGCGCATCTTCTCCTCCACGAAGGTCTCGTTGCCCACAATGGAGACGAAAACACGGCCGTCCCGCAGGTCGGGCGAAACGCGCACCTCCGTGACCGTGATGGCCACGGACTCGCTCTGGTAGCGCTGGCGGAGGATGTCCCCGAGCTCGCGCTGGATCAGCTCGTTTACCCTCAACGTGCGATTGCTCATGAAAAGATGGGGCCGGACCCGCGCCCGCTCGAAGCCGGCAGCCGGGGCTGCGGCTTAGAGAGTGGCGCGAACCTTCTGCACTTCATAGACCTCGATGAGGTCGCCGACTTCGTAGCCGTTGAAATCATCGAGCTTGATGCCGCATTCCAGGCCGGCGCGCACTTCGTTGGCGTCGTCCTTGAAGCGCTTGAGCGTAAGGATCTTCCCTTCGTGGACGATCTCCTTCTTGCGCCGCAGGCGGGCGGAAGCGTTGCGGGTGATCTTGCCCTCGGTGACGAGGCAGCCGGCGACAAAACCCTTGGCCAGCGGGAACACCGCGCGAACCTCGGCGCCGCCGAGCTTCATTTCCTTCAGGTCCGGATCGAGCAGGTCGGCCATCATGTCGCGCACCTTGTCGCCAAGTTCGTAGATGATGTCGAAAGTCTCGATGCGCACCTTGTGATGCTTGGCGAGCGGGGTGACCCCGTTCTCGAGCTTGGTGTGGAAGCCAAGGATGACCGCGCCGGCCGCACTGGCCATGAGCACGTCGTTCTTGGTCACGAGGCCAACCTCGGTGGATACGATCTCGAGCGAAACCTTGGCGCTCTTGATGCCCTCGAGGACATTGCGCAGCGCCTCGGCCGAACCGAAGACGTCGGTCTTGACGATGACCTTGAGGACCTTCGCCTGCGTGGCGGCGATGTTCGCGAACAACTGCTCGACGGACACTTCCTTGGGCACCGCATCGGCCGACGTGGTGACCTGCTTGAGCCGCAACTGCTCCTCCTCGGCGAGGTTTTCGGCGGTGCGGATGTTTTTGACGGCCTTGAAGGACGCACCGCTCTCGGGTGTGCCAGACCAGCCGATCACGCGCACTGGCATGGCCGGCGGCGCCTCCTTGAGGTTGAGCCCCTGGTCGTCATACATCGCGCGAACCTTGGCAAAGCATGAACCGCTGACGATGGCGTCGCCCACGCGGAGAGTGCCGCGCTGCACAATGACCGTGGCCAGCGGGCCGCGACCGAAATCGATCTCCGACTCAATGATGATGCCGCTGGCGTCCGACTTCGGATTGGCCTTCAGCTCCAGCACGTCGGCCTGGAGGAGGATCATCTCCAGCAGGCTGTCGATGCCGTCACCCTTGATGGCGGACACCGGCACGGTGATGGTCTCACCACCCCAGTCTTCCGGGGCGATGCTGCGCTGCTGCATCTGGGTCTTGACCTGGTCGAGGTTCGCACCCTTCACGTCCATCTTGTTGACGGCGACGATGAGGGCGACCTTGGCATTCTGCGCATGCTTCAGCGCCTCGTCGGTCTGCGGCATGAAACCGTCATCGGCCGCCACCACGAGGACGGCGATATCGGTGACGTTGGCTCCGCGGGCGCGCATCTTGGTGAATGCGGCGTGACCGGGAGTGTCGAGGAAGGTGATTTTGCGCTTGTTGAACTCGATCTGGTAGGCGCCGATGTGCTGGGTGATGCCGCCGGCTTCGCCCGCGGCGACATTGGCCTTGCGGATCGCATCGAGGAGGGAGGTTTTGCCGTGGTCAACGTGGCCGAGGATGCAGACGACCGGAGGACGGGGCACGAGGTTCTTGACCTCTTCCTCTTCTGCCAGTTTCCGCTTCTGGTCCTTGTCCACGACCACAGTGGCCTTCTGGGCCTCGCCGCGATGCTTGATCTCAAGCATGAAGCCGTGCTTCTCGGCGACCTTGACCGCGACGGCCTCCTCGATGGTGGTGTTCATCGAGGCGAAACCGCCCGCCTGGTTCAGTTCGGAAATGAGCTTGAAGGGCCGCAGGCCGAGGGCGATGGCGAAGTCGCGCACGATGATCGGCGGCTTGATTTGGATGATCTTGATGTCACCGCTCGCGATCGGAGCGGGTGCAGCCACGGGCATCGCGACCGGGACGGGTGCGGGCGCCGAACCGGGAGCAACCGGGGGCCGCGGGATCGGCGGCGTCATGCGCAGCACGGGGGGCGGGGCGGATATCGGCGGCGGCGCGACCGGGCTCTTGGCCATCGGCGCGGGCATGGGTGCGCTCACGCGAACCGGCATCGGGGCAGGAGTCGGAGGCGTCGAAACCGAAGCAACCCGTGGTGCGACCGGGACGGAAGCACGCGGCGGCATCGGCGGCGGGGTCATGGGCACCTTCAGGGGTGCCGGGGCCGGGGCTGGCCGCACGGGCATCACCGGGAGAACGGGAGCGGCCGGCTTGCTGGCGGCGGCCTTGGCGGCGGCGGCCAGCTCATGCTCGCGTTCGATATCCTGCTTCGTCTTGACGAAAATGCCGGCAGGAAGATGCACTTTGGAAGGCACGGCCGGGGCTTCGGCTGACGGCATGGGCGTGGATGTCGCGGGACGGGCTGGAACCGCAGGCTCCGTAGCCGGGGCGGCCGCAGAACGCTTCGCGGCATATTCCTCACGCAGCGCGTCGGCGCTGATGTTGTCCACCGTGCTCGAGACCGACTTCACATCCGCGGCGATGATTTTGCGCTCCTTGAGAAGGGCGATCATCTCCTTGTTGTCCAAGCCGAGTTCCTCGGCGAGTTTATGGATGCGAATACTCATGCAATGGCTGGGTGGAATGAAGCAGGATTACGATTGGTTGACCCGGGCGATGATCGCCTCGGCGTCTTCGGGAGTGAAACCGGCTTCGACCAAGTCGCCGGCCTCGACGCCTTGGAAGGCGGCGGGAGAATTGATACCCATGTCGACGAGCCGGCTGGCGACCGCCGTGTCCACGGCGAAGGCCTTGACCAGGGAGTCGATGGCGGTCTGACGGGGATTGTCGCCCATCGCCTTGAATTCCTCGATGTCGAGGCGCCAGCCGATGAGCCGGGAGGTCAGACGCGCGTTCTGGCCCTTGCGGCCGATGGCCACGGCGAGATCGTCAGTCGCAACCTTCAGGAGAATGCGGTGATCCTTCTCATTGATGATGATCTCGCGCGGCAGGGCCGGCTTGAGCGCCTCAATGATCATTTCCTTCGGGTCGGCAAAATAGCGGATGATGTCGATCTTCTCGCCGCCGAGTTCGCGCACGATGGTCTTCACGCGGGCGCCACGGGCGCCGACGCAGGCGCCGACCGGATCGACCTTGGGGTCGGCGCTGGTGACGGCGATCTTGGTACGGTAACCGGGTTCACGGGCAAAGGCCTCGATCTTCACGGTGCCGTCGGCGATCTCGGTGACTTCGAGTTCGAACAGGCGGCGGACAAACTTCGGGCTGGCGCGGCTGAGGATGATCTCGGGGCCGCGGGGCGTGGAATCAATGGACATCAGCAGGCAGCGGATGCGCTCGCCGGGCTGGTATTCCTCGGCCGGCACCTGTTCCTTGCCGGGCATAACGGCTTCGGCCTTGCCGAGGTCGACGTACAGGTCGTTGCGCTCGCGACGGCGCACTGTGCCGGTCACGATGTTGCCCACCTGATCCTTGAAATCGTCGTAAATGCGGTCCTTCTCAAACTGGCGCAAACGCTGCATCACGGCCTGCCGGGCCGTCTGGGCGGCAATACGGCCAAGAGTGGAGGGATCGATTTCCCTTTCCAGCATTTCACCTAATACTACACCGGGCTTCACCGCCTGGGCCTTCTCAATGTGGATCTCGGTCTTGGGATTGCTGACGGAATCCACAACTTTCAACACAGCCCAAGCATGAAGCTGCCCGTTCTTCGGGTTGATATCGATCTTCAGCTCCTGACCGGAGTTAACCCCTTTCTGGGCCGCGGTCTTAAGCGCGTTCGCTATGGTCGCAATCATGTCCGCGCGGCCAATGCCCTTTTCCTTCTCCATGTATTCCAGAACGGATAAGATTTCGCTGCTCATAGTGCTTGTTAAATGGGAAAAAAAAAGCGGGCCGCAGGGCCCACTTATTTAAAAGTGAGTGTTATTGAGTCGGTAAACTTATTCGTCGGCTGCAAAGCTTGTCAAGCCCTGCAGCCTCGGCGACACCGCCGGCTCCGGGTTTATTGCGGTCCTGCCGCCAACCAACGTCCCATCAAACCCTGCAAAGTGCCCTGGCAGGCCGGGTTGGACCGGCCGTCGAAGAGTCCAAGTTCGCGCAGCGCTTTCATCATGGACGGGGGCTGATCACCGGGAAACCAATGATGCCAGAGTCCGGCCAGATCCTTCCCGGTTCGGGCCGACAGCAGAGGCAGCCAACCGTCGCAGCACAGGTTGTCCAGACGGGTGCCACCCACGACACCGGCACATAACTGCCCGGCCCAAGCGGTCCGGAGCGCCCGCAACCGGTGTATCTTCCGCACTTCACCTGTCGGCGCCACCACGGGCAGAGACGGAAGGTTGACGACGGACTCTACCAAATGTGTCGGCCAGTCGGGCATCGCTGTGATCCAGGTCCCGTACTGCCGCAAACGGGTTTTCGGATGATTGGCCGGCCGCACCCCTTGCAGGCTCCATCGGCCGGCTTCCGCCGCAAGGATGTGATCGAGGTCAACCGCCCCACCCTTCCATGCCGACAAAGGGAATTGTCCGGCCAGGCGCAGCATCGGCGCCCGGTTGAAACGGTAACCGAGAATTTCGAGGGCCGCGTGGTGGCAGGCGGCGTCCCATCCCAAGCGCTCAATGCGCAGTTGCGCAAAGTGCACCTTCTGCCGCCATCGGTTCTCGGCGCAGGCCCGCAACTCGGCCGCAAGATCCGCCGGGGGCAATTGCAGCAGTATTTCCAGCAACCGGTTGAGCGGGCGCCCCGCCAGTCCCTCGATGGCCGCCTCTGCGGCATATTCTTCCAATCCATGATGTAGGCGCGGCAGGAGCACCAAGGCGGGGACCTTGCGACCCTGCCCACCAAGAGTGGCCTGTTCGGCTCCGGCGGGAAAGAGCACGACATGCAAGCAGACATTGTCGTAGGCCGGATCCGCTGCATGGCCGTGCGCCGTCCAGTCGTCCGCGCACAAGTGCAGTTCCACATCGCCCGTGATCACCGGCCCGTCATCGAACCTCAGCCGGGCATCCTTGAAGTCCGGCCCGCCCAAAAGATTCCAGCGACCCGCGTGCACGACCTGCAGTCGCCGGCCGTCGTTCACGGATAGATTCGCGTGATCAAAATCACCTCGCGCCCAGATTTGCTGCATCAGCTTTTCCGAAAACGTAAACGGTCCGTAGAGGCCTTGCATCTCCTCGACGCCGATCACCGGGCTTCCATGGCAATTCATGATGGCAGGTGGGGCGATTGAGTCACGTGCAGTGCCAAGGTAGCATGAGCCCTGTCTCCGATTTGATCAAAGACCCATCTGCGCCGTTGACCTGAACGGGCAAGTTCTCAACTTGAACCATCGGGTCCGGAGGAGTGGCTGAGTGGTTAAAGGCACCTGACTTGAAATCAGACGTGGGCGCAAGTCCACCGGGGGTTCGAATCCCTCCTCCTCCGCCAGTTTTCTCATAGGTAAGGGAGAGATTCCGGGCCTACTGTTGCCAATCAAAATGGCAACAGTGGGTTGACGCAAAGCCCAAGGCCGATGCAACCCATGCAAAAGCCTCAAATCAGGATGAAGCGAGTCACCGTCAAATCCGATCAGGACGGCCGGACATTCGAATACCAGACTTACCGCATATCAGGCATGGTGAACGGCCGCCGCGTTCGCCTGCAATTCAACGACCGGAACATTGCCAGCCATGAGCTAGCCAAGCTGCAAGTGGCCGCGATGAATGGCGATACCATGCACGCGGTAATGACCCGCCTGCCTAA
>CAZFHG010000050.1:0-19528 GCA_964518665.1 uncultured Opitutaceae bacterium
TGCGTCAAGTGATCGGGCGCAGTCGAGCTGCGCCCCTACGAAGGGTCGGGGTTTGGGGTAGGGTGGCTCTGTGACCCGCCTTTTTGCGCTGCATCCGCGGGGTGGCGTGAACTGGGCAGGTCGGAGACCTGCCCTACTGTGAAAGTTGTCCGCCTTGCCTGGGGTTTCAGGCCGTGACTGGGTCGGGATCCGCCACGCGGATGGGCAGAATGACCAGGGGCAGGTTGGCGAGGATAAAGCGGCGCTGGAGGGTGAAGGCCGTGTGATTGTGCAGCCAGCGCGTGAGCCGAGTCTCGCGGGCAAAGGTCAGCTGGCCGGCAAAGAAAACCAGGTTGGGAAACTGCGCGGCGGCGGTTTCGGCGAGTTTCATGATCTCGTTGGTCACATCCTGGCCGATCGACGTGAAGGTCGCGGCTCCGTAGCCGTGCACGCGGGCCCAGGCTGCATAGCGGCCGGCCTCGGCGGTCGTGTGCTCCTGCAGGGCCTCAAGTTCCGCCGCGCCCTTGAAGTTGCCCGCGTCGACGGTGCCAACCTGGAGAAAAGCGAAATTCCGAAAGGTGTCGCCGAACATTCGCGGCACCTGCAGGGCGGTGTGCAACCCGAGCCCATTGTAACCGTTGACGAGAACGACCGCAGTACGGGCCCGGGGATCGGGGTCGGCCGTGACGGCGGCACGGGAAGTGGTCTCGATGCGGGCGGCCTCGACGATCACGTCGAGCCGACAAAGCAGGGCGGTCACGTTGCGATAATAGCGGTGGATGCCAAAGGCGGCGGCGACGAGCAGACCGGTGACCAGCAGCGTGGCCCAGCCGCCCTCGTGGAATTTCACGACCGAGAGAGAAATGAGAATGAAGGTCGTGAGCATCAGGCCGAAGCCGTTGACCGCGAGCCGGCGCAACCAGGCGCGCTCCGTGCGGCGGACCTGCCACCAATGACGGACCATCCCGAGTTGGGAGAGGGAGAATGTGATGAAGACATTGATCGAGTAGAGGACCACCAGCAGCGCAACGGAGCCGCGGGTGAGGATCATCATGACCAGCGCGGCACCACCCATCAGCAGGATGCCGTTCTGGGTTACGAAGCGGTCGCTGAGGTTGGCGAAGCGGCTGGGCGCCCAGCGGTCGAGCGCCATGTTGGCGAGCACGCGCGGGCCGTCGAGAAAGCCGGCCTGGGCGGCGATGAAGAGCAGTGCGGCCTCGGAGGCCAGGGCGACGATGACCAGGGTAGATGCCGGTCCGGGCGACCAGCCGGCGGTGAGATTGCCAAACAGCACGGCGTTGAGCGTTTTGCCCTCCTGGGGCGCAACTGCGAACAGCAGGTAGGCAAGGAGCAGTCCGGCCACCGTGACGGCGAGGGATGCGCCCATGTAGGCCATGGTGCGCCGGCCGGTTTGCACGCGCGGCTCCCGGAGGATGGGGAGGCCGTTGCTCACGGCCTCGATGCCGGTATAGGTGCCGGCACCCATGCTGTAGGCTTTCAAGAGGAGGGCAATCAGGCCCAGCCACCCGAGCTGGGCGCTCACGGTGTTCACCTCCTGCACCGTGGCGCGGGCGACCTCGCCCAGGCCCGAAGCATGCGTGATCAGGGCGTAAGCGATCGCATAGGCGTGGCTGCCCACAAAGATGAAAAACACCGGCACCCAGAGCAGGACGGACTCACGCACACCGCGGAGATTGAGCACGGTGAGGCCGGCCACGCCGGCCAGGGCAAAGGCGAGCTTCCCCGTCTGCCACTCCAGGGGCAGCAGACTGAAGAGCGCGTCGGCCCCGCTGGCGATCGAGATGGTGATGGTGAGCACGTAATCGATGAGCAGCGCACTGCCGGAGACGACACCCGCGGCGGGCGACAGGAGTTTGCTGGCCACCAGGTAACCGCCACCGCCGGTGGGAAACAGCGATATGATCTGGGAGTAACTGGCGCAGATCGCAATGATGGTAATCACTGATGCCAGCGCGACAAACACGGCCAGGTGCGGGTGTGAACCGAGGGTGCGGAAGGTTTCCTCCGGGCCGTAACACGAGGAGGAAAGGCCGTCGGCTCCGAGTCCGACCCAGGCAAACACGGCGATGAGCGAGACTTTGTGGAATAGACGCTGATCGGTCAGCGAGCGGGCGCGACCGATCACGAGGGCCTTGAGCGCCCCGAGGAACGAGTAGTGTGGCATGGACTGTCTCCGGCAAGCATCCGGGCGGCGGCGGTGTTCCCGTCGCTGCATGCGGACGCAGTTAGTGTGGGGAGACCGTGGAGACATCCGCACTGGCGGAGCCCTAGTGGATCACCCTTCCCGTTGCCGACGAGGTTAGCTGACGGGCTTGGTCCCAGGAAGTGACCTTGGCGGCAGTTGCCTGCCTCCGTGCGCCCCATCCGCCGCGCGGGTGCGTGGCGGAAATTGGTTCCCCCGTGTCGACGCGCAGGAAGGCGCGTCGCCTTAGGCGATGAAAGAACAGGCGGACAATGCGGTCGCCGTCCGGCGGATCAAGATTTCCGATACCCTAGACGCCGTAAGTCACGCATCCGGTGCTTGATGACGCACATTTTCACATCCGCCACGGGATCGGCCTGAGATTTCAACTTTGTCCATGCGGATTGGCACAAGAATCCCGGGACCTGGTACTGCTCCTTTAGGTCTGGTGTGCGGCGCTACTTGCTGGCGGGACTCAGCAAATCCTTTCCTGCATGATCCGAGGTAATGACTGAATTCAAGCAACGGTCCGGGATCCTGATGCGCCATGGGACTGTCCGGCGGGGAAATTGAAGGACTTTTGCCGTTGATGGTGTTATGCCTCCGACCGTCAGTGGTGGCCACTGCGCGGTCTGCCACCGACCAAGCCCATGCCGACTCCCCGCGATCCGCTCGATCCCCTGCTCGAAAACTGGCGCGATGCTCCGCCGCCGGCGGGGACGGTAGCCCCCGAGGTGTGGCGGCGAATCGCCGCGACGAAGGCCCGGCAGGAACGGCCCGGCTGGCTGGCCCAATTGGAGGCGGTGTTTGCGCGGCCGTCCTTTGCCTTCGTGTTTGTGACGGCCTGCGTGCTGTTGGGACTCTTTTTGGCCGAGGCCCGCTTGTCGCGGCTCCAGGCCGAGCGCAATGTGCAGATGGCCCGGCAATATCTCCGGCTGATCGATCCTTCGTTCGCCGGAACCCAAACGCGCGGCGCACCCGCCGCCCCGGGATCATGAAACGCCTCTTGATGGTCCTCCTGGCCGGTGGCGTCGGCGGGCTGGCGGCCTACTTCGGCTGGCTCGGGGTGCATCGCCCGGTGCAGTCGGGCGACCTGTCCGCGCAACTGGCCTGGATTCAGCACGACCTGCAACTCACCCCGGAGCAATTTGCCCGCATCAAGGCGCTGCACGAGCAGTCGAGCCCGCGATTGCTCGCCTTGGAGACCGAGGTGGCGCGTCTGCGGAATGAACTCACGGCCTTTGAACGCGGCCGGCTGACCACCGGCCAGGTCGATTTCCTGGAGTTTGCGCGCTTCGTGGAGGAGAGGCGGTCCGTGGACCAGGCCTGCACGGAGTCGACCCGCCAGTTGATTCTGGCCGCGAGCAAAGTCATGACCCCGGAGCAAAGGACGCGTTATCTCGCCCTGCTGGAGCCGGTGCGGCACGGACCCTTGGCCCAAGTGCTCAACTGAGATCGCGGACCGCCTGCCGCGTGAAAACCGATCCCGCCAAAGACCAGGCCGAACTGCTCCGCCTCCGGCAGGGCGACGACGGGGCATTGGACCGCATCATGGCGCGCTGGGAGCGTCCGCTGTTCGCGTTCGCGTGGCGCTATTTGCAGAACGCCGCGGATGCCAGCGAACTGGTGACAGAGACTTTTGTGCGGCTCCACCAGCAGCGCCTGCGGTTGCGGGCGGACACGAACCTGTCGGCGTGGCTTTTCACGACCCTGGGCAATCTCTGTCACAACCAGCACCGCTGGCGGCGCCGGCATGCGGCACTCAGCCTCGACGCGCCTGTCGGGGCTGGTGACACGATGATCGAGGATAATCCCGGGTTGGCCGCGTCCGATCCCTCCCCGGACGATGCCATGGAGCAGGCCGAGGCGCTGGCCGCCCTGGCGGCGGCGATTGGCCATCTGCCGCACGATCTGCGCGTCACGCTGCTGCTCCACTATTACGATCAACTGCCGTACCGCGAGGTGGGGGAGATCATCGGCTGTTCCGAGCGCGGTGTCGAAACCCGCCTGTACCGGGCGCGGCAACAGCTGAAGCTAGAGCTGGCGGCACGGCTCCCGGCGCACGCGGGGACTTGAGGGCGGTCGCGCTCCCAGGTGCGCAGGTTGCATTCGCGTTGGGGCGAGGCGATGGACGACGTAGTGCCGTGCTTCAGCCGGCACCGAATCGGGACGTTGAACTGATAGTGTGACGTGAATAGCGCGGGCTGAAGCTCCGCGCTACGTCAGGACCCTGTTCGTGACAGACCGGGCGATTTCTAGTCTCCATTGGACGGTCCCTTGCCCGCTGTGGTCTTGAACCGAAAGACCTGCCGCACACAGACGAGCACGGGGCGGCCCTTGCTGGTGGGCGGTTCAAACTTCCACTGGCTCACTGAGCTGACGGCCAGTTCTGCGAGTGGTCGCGGCGGCCGGCCAATGATGCTGGGCATCCGCACGGCGCCCTGTTCGTCGATGTAGAACTCGACGGTGACGTCGCCCTCCACCGCCTGCGCCGCCAGGTCCTTCGGGTAGGCCGGGGTGACCGTGTGCAGCGGGACCGGGATGCGGTCGAGATCGCGGAGGGTGCAGGGGGCGTAGACCTCGCGCTGATCCTGCGAACTGAGCGAGCTCATCAGCGACTGCATGGCCTCCAGCGCGGTGATCGACACCACCACGCCCTCGACATCGAAATTGAAGGTCAGCGGAATGCACACCGACACCGGCGTGCCCTGCCAGAGTGCCGGCTCGAAGGTCCACTCCTTGAGCGCGGCCACCGCGGAATCGGCGAAGCGCACGTCCGTGTAACCAATGACCAGCCAGTCAACCAGCCGGCCGGTGCGGTCCACGTTGATCATGATGCGGGCCTTGTCGCCCTTGCGCTGCGTGGACAGCAGTGCCTGGGGGTAGCGCGGCGTCGTGCTTTCGTGGATCCGCGCCGATTGAAAATCCGGTCGGTCGGCTTGGATTTGCGCCGGGGCTGAGATTGTGAGGGCCATGAACACCAAGGTTGCTGGGAGTGCTTTCATGGGAGAGTTGGGTTGCCCGGCATAACACCGCGACCGGCTCCAGCCCTTCAAAACTCCCCGGGAGCGCGGGCGACTCGCGCGCATCCAGTCAAATTGGCGGGCGGGCCGCCCGCGCTCCTAGGGTCGGCCTGGGTTTTCCTACCTACTGCTGCTGCTGCAGGGCGTAAAGATCGGCCTCCTGCAGCGTGAAGCGCAGGCGCACGGCCTGGCCGGCGAGTTGCGACCAGGACCGGTCGCTGACCCACGTGATCGGGTAGTGGACGCTATCGCCGAATATTTCCGGGGCGCTGTCATCCGAGAAACCGGGCAGGGGTGTGCCGTCGGCGGACAGCACCTCGATGCGGACGGAGCCGGCGGCGCTGGTGGCGAAGTTGAGGCAGAGTTTTCGGCCGGCCGCAGTGAACGGGCGGGTGAGCGCCGTGCCGGGCGTTGATCCCGCGCGCAGGCGCGCAAAGCCGTCAATGCGCAGTGTTTGCAGCTCGATGCGGTTGTGCGTCGTGCCGTAGCCGTGCTGGCGGTAGAAGCCGAGACGGTTGCCGGGCAGTTCAAGCAGGCCGAGGACCGCCATGTTGCTGCGGCCGACCCAGTCGGAAGGATCGGTGCCAGGGCGGATGAGGGCTTGGGGAAACTGCCGCCGATACTCGCTGCCGCCGCGACTGGTCATGAACACGAGGTCGGAGACATCCCCCTCGCGTCCGTCCAGCACGCCGCGGGCCATGGCCTCGGTCTGACTCATCCACTGCCGGCCGGGGACAAAGCGCGAGGCGAAGGCGACGTAGAGGTGCGGCGCGGGCGGGTAGGGCTGCGTGGCGCTGGTGTAGAGGTGCTCCTGCGGTGCGGCGCCGAAGGTCATGCGCTGCGGTTCGGTCCAATGCAGGAAATCCCGCGAGGTGGAACGGGCGATGGTGCGGAAGCCGCTGTAGCCTTCGCCGGTCCATACGCGGAAATACAACACATAACAGCCCTCGCTCGCGGACCAGAACGGGACATTTTGCGAATCGAAGATGCCCTGGGTGAAGACAGGCGTGTCCTGCAGGATGTGCCAGCGGATGCCGTCGGGCGAACCGTAGGCCAGCAGGCCGTTTTTTTCGCCGGCCACCGCCTTGAAACGCGTAAAGCGGTCGGCGGCGGGATTGGTGTCCAGGAAGGGGGTGAAATTGTGCGTGAGCTCGGGGCTGTTCGCGAAGAGCAGGTTGTTGTCATGACTGCCGGCGAACCGGTGCATGCCGAGCGCGGGGCGCTGCCAGTTGAAGCCGTCACGGCTGAGAGCGAGGCAGGTGGTTTCCGAATTCGGCAGGTTGCCGCGACCGCGGTAATAGAGCAGGTAGCGTTCGCCGTCATGGATCAGGGTGAGGTAACCGCAATAGGGTCCTTCCCAGGGCTGGTCGAAGGTGAGACCGGTGCCCATGGGGAGCGGGTCGACCAGTTCCCAGGCTAGGCCGGTGGTCTTTTCCAGCAGCCAATCGTCAAAAAACGGCTCGCGACGCAGACCGATCGGAAGCGGGGGTGTCGGGACATCGGACATGCAGGGACAGGTTGATAGCACGAAGCGGGTCGGCCAATGGCAAAGATTGGGAATGATGCAGATAGTCCCGGATTGGGGTAGCGCCCGGCCTCCGGACGGGCGTTTTGACGACGGGGCTCAATGCTCCGCCCATCCGGAGGCCGGACACTACCTGGACAGGCTTTTTCGACTGGGCTGACGCGATTAGTCTCCGCTTTTTGCCGGTACGCTCATACCCTGTCGCATGGAAAAACGTCCCTTCAACGAACTCGGCCTGTCCGATGAGATACTCAAGGCCGTGGACAAGATGGGCTTTGAGGAAGCTTCACCTATCCAAACGGCAGTGATTCCCGCCATCCTGAGCGGGCGCGATGTGGTGGGCCAGTCTTCCACCGGTTCCGGCAAGACGGCGGCGTTTGCAATTCCCGCCATCGAACGGGTGGACCCGAAGCTGAGGGCGGTGCAGGTGCTGATCCTTTGTCCCACCCGTGAACTCGCCGTCCAAGTGGCGGAAGAAGCGGGCAAGCTGTCGCTGTTCAAGCGCGGCGTCATGGGCGTGCCGATCTACGGCGGCCAGAGCTACGAGCGGCAGTTCCGGGCCCTGGCGGCGGGCGCGCAGGTTGTCATCGGCACCCCGGGCCGCGTGATGGACCACATGGAGCGCGGCACCCTTAAGTTCGACAACCTCAAGCTGGTGATCCTAGACGAGACCGACCGCATGCTCGACATGGGTTTTCGCGACGACATCGAGCACATCCTGAAATCGGTGCCGGCGACGCGGCAGCTCCTGTTCTTCTCGGCCACGATTCCGCGGCCGATCCAGGACCTGATCAGCCGTTACTCCAAGGATCCGGCCTGGATCAGGATCGAGTCGGTCGCGCAAAACGCGCCACAGGTGGAGCAGATTTACTTCGAGGTGGACCGGCGTTCGAAGATCGAGGCGCTCACGCGGCTGATCGACGTGCATGATTTCCGCTACGGCATCATTTTCTGCAGCACCAAGATCATGGTGGACGACCTCGACGAGCACCTGCACTCGCGCGGCTACCTGACGGACCGGCTGCACGGCGACATCACGCAGGCGCAGCGCGACCGCGTGATGGACAAGTTCCGGCACCGCGGCTTCGAGTTCCTGGTCGCCACCGATGTCGCGGCGCGCGGGCTCGACGTGGACGACCTCGAGGTGGTGTTCAACTTCGACCTGCCGAACGACGCGGAGGACTACACGCACCGCATCGGCCGTACCGGGCGGGCGGGCAAGTCGGGCCGAGCCTTCACCTTCGTTTCCGGCCAGGAAATCTACAAACTCCAGGGCATGGTGCGCTGGGCCAAGCTCAACGTGAAGCGCGGTACCATCCCGTCGCTGGACGAGGTGGAGGAGGCGCGCACCAGTGTGTTCTTCGAGAAGATCCGCGCGACGCTCGAGGCCAAGCAGTTCAAGCCGCATGACCGCATGATCGACCGGCTGCTCGACCAGGGTTACGCGAGCACGGACATCTGCTCGGTGCTGATCCACCTGCTGCAGGGTGGAACCGGTGGGAGCGCAGGTGGACCGCCCGCTCCCGTGAAGTCCAAGCCGGCCAAGGCTGCGCCCGGCTGGGCCAAACAGGCAATGTCCCCGAAACCCGCACCGGAACCTGCTCCCGCCGAACCAGCGGGCCAACGGTCCGCGCTCCCGGCAGCACCGGCGGTCTCTTCCGCCCCGGCCGCCCCGGCGGGTCGCAAATCGAAATTCGCGCGGACCACGCGCACCGGCCGTGAGCCGGGTATGGTCACGCTTTGTTTCAATGTCGGCCGCCAGCAGCTTGTCACACCGGCGGACGTCGTGGGCAAGATCGCGGGAGTCACGCGTCTGCCGGCTGACGTGGTCGGCGCCATTGATCTCCGCGAGCGGCATCTCCTGGTGGATGTGAAGGAGGAGCATGCCGCCCTGATCGGGAAGAAACTCACCGGCGTCCGATTGAAGGGCGAGGTGCTCGCCCCGGCGGTGGCGACGGCGAAGGATGCGGCGGCGGAGTGACCGGCCAAGTCCGCAGCGATGAGCGTGCCAGGGCGTAGTGCCGCGCTTCAGCCGGCACTGGGTCGGGAGGGTCGGACCGCCGGTATGGCGTGGTGAGCGCGGGCTGAAGCACCGCGCTACGTTTGGCATGCTGCCCATAGCGACCCTTGACACTCGGGAGGCGGCGCCACTAAAGCCATGGCCCCGTATGGAGCTCGCCCTTGATCAACCGGTCCTGGTGCTCAACCGCCTCTGGCAGGCGGTGAACATCATCGGTGCGCGCCGGGCGTTCGGACTGCTGGCGCGCGGGCATGCGCAGGTGGTTTACAACGAGGAGGACAATTTCCGCACCTTCTCGATGCTCGACTGGATGGATTTTTCGGTGAGCAATCCGCCGCTGGCCGCCATCGAGACGGTGCACACGCCCTCGCGCACGATCCGGCTGCCGCGGGTGATCCTGCTGACCTTCTTCGACAAACTGCCCTGCAAGGAGCTGAAGCTCACGCGCAACAACGTCTTCGAGCGCGACAAGAACACCTGCCAGTACTGTGCCAAGGTCATGCCGCGCGAGCAGCTCAACCTCGACCACGTCATCCCGCGCCATTCCGGCGGCAAGACCACGTGGGAGAACATCGTGTGCTCGTGCATCCGCTGCAATTCGCGCAAGTCGAACCGCCTCCCGCACGAGGCGCAGATGCGCCTCATCCGGAAGCCCGTGCGCCCGAAATGGCGCCCCGTGATCTCCCTCGTGCTCGGCAACCAGCACCGCGAGATGTGGAAGGACTTCCTCGATCTGGCGTATTGGAATGTTGAGCTGGATGAATAGCGGCGCGGGCCGCGGGGCGGCCCGAACGCTCAACGTTTAACGTTTAACGCTGAAGTGCGGACTCCGGAACGAAGCTACCAGCGTGAGCGAGTGGATGGCGGGCATTCTCAGCGTGATTTCCACTCGCACACGCTCGTAGCTACATCTGACGCGCGCCTCCTTTCACTTGAGCGTTAAATGTTAAGAGTTAAACGTTGAGCGTTTTCTCTTTCGACCTTTAGCAGACGCGCCGTTCGGCGCTGGCAAGGCGAGCATAGCCCGGTAATGATCGGGTCTCATGAAAATGTCGCGCGCGGAACTGATCGAGGCGGTCGGCCGTTACCGCTGGTACCACACAATCGACCTCGGGGAGGGTGTCACCACGGAGTCGCACGTGCCCCTGTTCAAGGACATGTGGGCCTTCAACCTGAAGTGCCTCGAGTCGGTGGACTTCAAGGGCAAGCGGGTGCTGGACATCGGCTGCCGCGACGGGCTCTTCTCGTTCGAGGCCGAGCGGCGGGGTGCGCGCGAGGTGATCGGCATCGACAATGATCTCTCCACCGGGGCGGTGGAACTGCTGATCCCGCATTTCGGGTCAAAGGTGCAGATGCGGCAGATGAACCTGTACGACCTCACGCCCGAGTTGATGGGCCGCTTCGATGTGATCCTGTTCTTTGGCGTGCTCTATCACCTCCGCTACCCGTTCTGGGGCCTGAAGCGGATCCTTGATTGTCTGGAGGATCAGGGGGTGCTGGCGCTTGAGAGCGGTATGAACGTCTCACCCTATCTCAAAGACGTGGAGCTGCTCATCTGTCCGGTCGAGCGCAGTCCCTATAACGAGCCTACGTCCTGCACGTTCTTCAATCAACTCGGGCTGGCGACCACGATGAAGTCGATGGACTGCCGGCTGGAGCAGGCCTGGACCTTCCGGCCCGAACGCATGACGGCAAAGCCGGCGCGCAGCCCGGTGGCACGGTTGAAGCAGCTTGTGCGCAGGATTTTTCCAAAACTGCCGCCGTCCGGAACGTTGATCCATGATGTCGCGCGGCAGTTTTTCCTGTTTCGCAAGGAGGCCGGCCATGCGGCTTCGACCGAGTATGCCTACGCAACACAGGAGCGCTTTTCGAAGCAGTGGACCGACTCCTACTGGAACGCCACGCATGATGAGCACACGTGCGGGGACCGTAAGCTGAAGCAATAGTTTCCGGGTTGATGGTTTGGACCAAGGCTTTGGATTGCTGAACCCTCCGTCGGGTGTAAGAAGTGGGCATGCTCTCGAACCTTGTCATGACGATCATCGGGCCCGACCGCCCCGGTTTGGTGCAACTGGTTGCGTCCCGCGTGGCGGATAACGGCGGCAACTGGCTCGAAAGCCGCATGTGCCATCTGAGCGGACAATTTGCCGGAATCCTGCGGGTCGAGGTGCCCGCGGAAAAAGCCGACGGCCTGGTTCAGGCTTTGCGTGGATTGGAATCGGCCGGGCTTCGGGTGATTCTGCACACAGTGAGCGGTGTGCCGGTGGGATTGACCGGCACGATTGCCTCTCTGGAGTTGGTCGGACAGGACCGGCCGGGAATCCTTCGGGCGGTTTCCGCCGTTCTGGCCGCCCATGGCCTGAACGTTGAGGATCTGGCGTCAGAGCGAGTGAGCGCCCCGATGGGCGGCGGTACATTGTTCCAGGCGCGGGTGCGGGTGGCGGTGCCGGCGACGGCCAGTCTGTCCGCCGTGCGCGCCGATCTGGAGAAGATCGCCTCCGACCTGATGGTGGACCTGAAGCTGAATCCTTCTTGAGGACAAGTTGCGCAGGTCTGCGACCTGCGGTGGCGGGATTGCATCCGCGTTGAGGCACCCGAAGGCAGGGCAGAGACCTGCCCACTTTGGCGGTCGTACCCTCGGTAAAGGACGCCTAATAATTCGGAAGGCGGCGAATAACAGATTGTGGCAGGATGCGTTTGGTTTACCTGATGGGGTACCCCAAGTGAGCCGAGGTGCAACCGGGCACAGGCTTCTTCAGTTGCCAGTTTACCCCACCGATGTGTCGTCCGTGCCAGTCGCGCTCTTCGCTTCGCCATGCCATCTCCCGATGGTGCGATCACCTGCCGGTATTCGCGGTCCTGCTGGCGGCAGTCATGTTGTCGGGCTGCGTCTCGAAAAATTACCGGATGATCAAGGCGGAGGACAAAATTCCGCCGGTGGCGATAAACGCGTCGTTTGCCACGGCGGAGATCGCGGGAACGCTGAACACCCTGATCACCTACCAGGGGCCCGGGGCGTGGAAACGCGAGGCGCTCTGGGACGAGTATGTGTTCACGATTCGCAACCCCGGGACTGAAACAACCACCATAACCGAGGCCTTTCTCATTGATCATGCCGGCGAGTTTTGTGCACCCGGCGAAGATCCCTGGGTTCTGCAAAAGCAAAGCAGGACCCGGGAGGAGCGATATCGCGATGCCGGGGTGGCCTTCGTGCGCTACACGGCGCCGGGAGTTGTCATTTTGGGTGCCGGCACTGCGGCCGTGGTCAGCGCAGGGGTGCTTTCGACGGGGGCGGCCACGGCGGCGACCGTGACGGTGGTCGCTCTGCCGATCTACTATCTCGCGGTGGTTGGAATCAACATGGAGAATAAGGCCGAGGTCAAAGCCGAGTACAACCGTCGCCGGGTGCATCTGCCCCTGACTCTTGGCCCCGGTGCGGCCGCCACCGGCAGTTTGTTTTTCCCCATGGTGGTCAGTCCGCGTGAGCTGCAGCTGCGCTGGCAGCGCGGGAAGGAGAGCGGCCAGGTGGTGTTGCCGTTGGAATTTCTCCGGGGACTCCACGTCAAGGAGCCCGGAACCCCCGCCAGAGTGAATAAATGATATTGTTGCCGGGGTCGCTGACCTTGGTCGGGATGCATACGACCAGCACGGGGGTCAGTGACCCCGGCTGCAATGGCGTTGGCGGCCACTGTGCGTTCTACCTCGAGAAATGCTGCCGGCCGACCAGCCAGACGGCGGCGGCGGCGACGAGATCGGTGAAGGCCAGGCCGAGGCGCAGCGGCAACGGGAGTTTCACGGGCAGCACCAGCAGCAGCAACGCCCCGATGACCAAGGCGCTGCAAACAATCATCAGGGTGAGTTTCTTGCGGGCGATTTCGCCGGCGCGGGGATCGGTGGGCGGCAGGGACATGGTGTTAATCAAACCGTTTAACCACTAATGCACGTAAATGGGCACAAATTCGACGGGAATATAGACGATTCACCGGAACTGGCTCGTTACCGAGCCAGGGGGAGTTTGAGGCGCATGGTCGTGCCCTTGTACCCGGTGGAAACCAGGACGATGTCGCCGTGGTGGCTGAGCATGACGCGCTTGGCGATGGCGAGGCCGAGGCCGGTGCCGCCTTCGCGGCCGGACAGGAAGGAATCGAAGATGCGGTCGCGAATGGCCGGGGGGATGCCGGTGCCGGTATCGGTCAGGTCGAGCACGGCGGCGGTGCCCTCGACGCCCAAGGTGACAGTGAGGCTGCCGCCGCCCGGCATGGCCTGCATGGCATTGAGGATCACGTTGAGCAGCACCTGCTGGAGCTGGCCCTTGTGTCCCTCGACGAAGGGAGTGCGGGCGGGTGGCTCGTAGTGCACCTGAACCTTCGCCTGGGCGAGCTTCAGGCGGACGAGCAGGAGGGTGTCGTTGACAATCTCGGCCACCGACCAGCGTGAGTGGAGGTTGGAGGGGGTTTTGCCAAACTGCAGGACGCGGGTGACGATGGCCTCTAGCTGGTCGAGTTTCTCGCCGATCACCCGCATGTCAGTGCGGCGGGGATCATCGGCGGCAAAGTCGAGGCCGAGTCCGCCGTGCAGGAGCTTGAGCACGGTGAGCGGGTTGCGGATCTCATGGGCGATCTCGGCGGCGAGGAGGCCGAGGGTGGTGAGCTGTTCGCTCTTGCGGAGGGTTTCCTCGCTGCGAAAGACGCGGGCGTAGAGCCTGGTGTTCTGGAGGGCGACGGCCCCGAGGCTGGCGAGGGCGGCGCAGAGGCGCTTGGCGTCGTTGTCGAAACGGTGGATGCGTCCGCTGAACACGATCAGCGCGCCCAGCACCTCCTGTTCATAAATGAGCGGAGTGATGAGGACGGAATGCAGCCCGGGATCGTCCGGCAGGTCGGCGAGGCCGTGATATTCGGGCGACTGGATGTCGAGAAACTCGGTCTGCCGGCGTGTGTTGAGGGTGACGCCGGCGAGGCAGGTCGCGGGCGAGAGATCGCCCGGCGGCGGATTGAGGGGGATTTCCGCTGCGAGAGAGACGCAGCGCAGGGTGTTGCGCTCGGGGTCATGGAGCAGCAGGGAGCAGGCCCGGCCGGCCAGCATGTGCCGGGCATCCCGGGTCAGGGCGTCAAACAGTTCCTGGGCCTCGAGCTTGGCGACGAGCGACTGGCCGGTGGTGATGAGGGTTTCAAACTGGCGGGCCTTGTCCTGCAGGTGCTCAAAGTGCCAGAGCCGGCGCAGCATGCGGGCGGTCTCATCGGTCAGGGTAACAAGCAGATCGAGCTCTTGGGTGGTAAAGGCGCCGGTGCGTTCATGGTCGACGAAGACCACGCCGACGACGTGATCATCGGCCCGGAGCGGAACGGCCATCTGGCAGCGGACATTATCATGCACCGCGCGGTAGCGGGCGTCGGAGCTCACGTCGGTCGCGAGGAGGGGCTGGCCGTGCAGGGCGACCCAGCCGGGCAGGCCCTGGCCCAGTTCAAAGGTCAGGCCGTCATCAACATTGGGAATGAGGTGCCGGGCCTCCAGCTCCAGCCGGTTGGTATCGGGATTGAAGAGCAGCAGGGCGCCGCTACGGGCATTGACGGCCCGGACCATGACCGCGAGGGCGGTTTGGGCCGCGTCGGTCGCGGGGAGGTCGCGGCCGGCCAGTGCAGCGATGGCGTAGAGAGCTTCGGAAACCGGAATTGGGATACCGGATACCGGATTGGAGGGCGCTGAAACCGGATGTGGGAGATCGGATACCGGATGGGGGGGGCCGGAGTTCGGAGGATTTTCAGGTTTGGCTGGATGAGCTGCCACGGCGGGCAGTTTTGATGGATGCGACGGTGATGGCCAGTATTTCTCCGGGATTTTCCGGGGTTCTTTCTCTTTCGTCAGGGAATTGGGCCCGTCCGTCCATCCATCGTTCTCGTACTCGTTCTCGTACTCGTTCTCGAACCGACGGACGATGGACTCGAGAACGAGAAAGAGAACGAGTACGACTTCCTAGGGGGCGCCTCCGGCGGGAGAAAGAGAAAGATAAAGAGGAAAGAGAAAGAGTCCTCAGGCCTGCTTCGCGGGCGTCTCCGGCTCCACCGGCTTGATGACCTCGGCGAGTGTGTCCCGCAGCGTGTGCAGGCGGGCGCTGTCGGCGGGGCGGGCGGGGTCGGAGCTTTCGATGTAGAAGGTGTCGAGGGCGACGCCGCGCTCGGTGCCGATGCGGGCGAAGGTAATGTCAAAGCCCTGGTCGGAAATGGTCTTGGCGAGGCGGTAGAGCAGGCCGATCTGGTCGCGGGCCTGGATGTCCACGATCGTGCGCTCCATCGAAAGCTCGTGGTACACCTCGACGGTGGGCGGGAAGGAGGTGTGCGGGCCGGCGTTGGGATTGGCGGCGTAGCGGCTGGTGAGCTTCTTGGCCTGGGCGAAAATCTCGGGGTAGAGATCCCGGTTGGTGACCAGGGCCGATTCGATGGTCTTGGCGAAGGTTTCCTGGGCGTTGACACTCTGGACGACGCCGCGGCCGGGTTCGACCACGTAAAAGGTGTCGATGGCGATATGGTCGGAGCGGGAGATGACCTTGGCGCCGAGGATGGAAAGCCCCGCGACGCTGAAGGCGCCGGCGAGCTTGTAAAAGAGTCCGGCGCGGTCCCAGGTGACCACATTGACGATGGTTAGGGAGCGGTTGATGTCGTCCTTCCAGTCAATGATGGGCTTGAGCGAACCGACCGAGTCGGCCCCGGAAATGGACTTGAGGAGCCGGTTGACCATCGAGATGTGCAGGGAAATCTCGGCGGAGTCGGTGTGCACAAAATAGCGTTCCGGCAGGAGGCCGAAGTGGGCCGTGATTTCCTCCGGGCTGATGCCGGGGATGGTGCGGGCGATGAGTTCCTGTTGGATCATGAGCTTTCTCTCCTGATAACTGGCGTGGACAGCCTCGCCAAGTTTCAAGCGTTCTAGGGTCGAGCGGTAAAGGCTGGTGTGAAGGGTGTCCTTGTAACTGTTCCACAGGCTGGCCGCGGTGCCGCGGGCATCGCAGAAGGTATGGACATAAAGATAGCGGAGCTGTTCGTCATCCTCGACGATTTCGGCGAAGGCCGCGGCAGTCTGGGGATCATCTACATCCCGCTTCTGCCAGAATCGTGCCATGATGAGATGATTTTTTATGACAAATGAAACAACCTTCTTCATCCGGGGCGAAATCGCCTGGCGGTCCATGATGGGACCGGCGATGCGGACGCCGCTGTCGGCGTGACCCTGGATGCCCTCCGCCTTGCCGATATCGTGCAGCAGGAGGATGAGGTAGAGCAGGTCGGGGTCGGCGGTCTCGTGGAGGGCTTCGCGGTACTTAAGGGTGATGGGCTCGGCCTGGGTGAAGATGCGGTCCAGCTCGCGGATCGTGTTCAACACGTGCACGTCGGCCGTGTACCGGTGGTAGAACTCGTGCTGCACCATGCAGGTGAGCTTGTCGAATTCCGGGATGAAGCGCCCCAGGACCCCGAGTTCGTGCATGAGGCTGAGGGTGGGATGGACCTCGCCGGGCTGGGAGAGGATGGCCCGGAAGCTCGTGTTGGCGTCGGGCGAATTCACCACCTCCGGCGTGATGAGGGGCAGATTGGCCCGGATCAGCTGGGCGAGGTGGAAATCGGGGGCGCAGTCCAGTTGCTGGCAGTGGCGGAAGACGCGGATGAGACGAACCGGATCCTCCTGGAACACCCCGGGCTGCTCGGCGGCGAGTTCCCGGCCGCGAAGGATGAAGCCGTCGAGCCGCTTGGTGCGCTGGTGGCGCTGGGCGCGCAGGATGTCACGGAAGGAAAAACCGCCGCTTTTTTCAGGGTTAAGGGTGAGGGCGAGGCGGCTTTCGACGAGTTTGGAGGTCCGGTGGATCGTGTTGGCGGCGCGATAGTAATCCTCCATGAACCTCTCGACGCGCTGCAGGTCGCCGGCCTGGGTGTACCCCAGGCTGACCGAGATGCGGGACTGGCTTTCGAGGTCGAGCAGGTCCGTGGGTCGCTTGACGAGGAAGTGGAGCTCGTTCCGGACGCGGAGCAGGAAATCGTAGGCCTGATTGAAGGCGGTGACATCGGCGGCGGGCAGGTAGTTCTGCGCCGCCAGTTCGTCCATGGCGGTGATGCCGAGCTTCACGCGGGCCATCCACAGGGTGTTCTGGTAATCCCGCAGGCCACCCACGCCGTTCTTGATGTCCGGCTCCTGCAGAAAGACCGTGTCGCCGTACTTGGTCCGGCGGGCGACCTGATCATCGAGGCGCGCGGTGATGTAGGCCTTGGGGTCCTCGGTCGTGAAGTAACTCTGGTAAGCGGAGGCGAAATTCTCGTAGAGCACCGCCGAGCCGGCGATGAGGCGGGATTCGAGCAGGGAGGTCTTGGTCTGGATGTCCTTGCGGGCCTCGACGAAAACCTCGTCCACGTTGCGGGTCGAATGGCCGACCTTGAGATCGCAGTCCCAGAGCGGGTAGAGGATCTCGTTGGAAAGGTGTTCCTGAAGGGGCTTCACCGTGGCCGGCTTGGTCTTGGCGGGAAACAGGAACATGACATCCACGTCGCTGTGCGGGCTGAGTTCGCCCCGGCCATAGCCACCGAGCGCCACCAATGCGACCGGCACGGGCGGGGCCCCGTGGATGCGCTCATAGGTGTGCATGGCATGGGCAAAGAGCCGGTGGAGCAGTTCGTCCACCCGGGCGGAGCGGGCCCGCACGATGGCGAAGCCGGAGGCCCCGGCGGTGTGGTGCTCCCGCAGGGCGGCGTTCTCCGCCTGCAGAAACGCGCGGCAGACGGCCAGGCGCTCGGCGGAATCGAGGTCGCCGGGGAGGGCCAGAACGGTACGGGCGGGCGGGAGCAGGGGAGCAGACATGAAAGAGGCAGCAGTGAAGCCAAAAAGCTGCATGGGGCGAGGGGATTTAACCACTTGCGTCGAACCGGCCGGCGCGGTTTTCTCCGCGGTTCATATCCCCGCACCTGCCATGGCCGAAATCAGCAAGAGCTACGAACCGCACGAGGTTGAAAAAAAATGGTATGCCGCCTGGCAGACGGCCGGTGCCTTTGCGGGCCGGGTGAACCCCGGCAAACGGGCCTACAGCATCATGATCCCTCCGCCCAATGTGACGGGCGTGCTGACCATGGGCCATGTGCTGAACAACACCCTGCAGGACATCCTCATCCGCCGGGCGCGCCTGGAAGGCCGCGAGGCCCTGTGGCTGCCGGGCACCGACCACGCCGGCATCGCCACGCAGACCGTCGTCGAGCGGGAGTTGCGCAAGCAGAAGCAGCACCGCCGCGACCTCGGCCGGGACAAGTTCCTCGAAAAGGTCTGGGAATGGCGCGAGGAGAAGGGCGGCATGATTCTCCAGCAGTTGCGCGCGCTCGGCGCCTCCTGCGACTGGAGCCGCACGCAGTTCACGATGGACCCGCACTACTCCAAGGCGGTGCTCACCGTGTTCACGGACCTTTTTGCCAAGGGGCACATCTATCGCGGCAAGCGCATGGTGAACTGGTGCCCGGTCTCCCTCACGGCTCTTTCCGACGAGGAAGTCATCATGAAACCGGTGAAGGGCCACCTCTACCAGGTGCGCTACGAAGTCATCGGCCACCCCGGCCAGTATATCACCGTCAAGACCACGCGCCCCGAGACAATTCCCGGCGACGTGGCGATTGCCGTCCATCCCGAGGATCCACGCTACACCGCGCTACTCGGGCAGAAGGTGCGCCGTCCGCTCGGGCCGGCGGCGGAGATTCCCATCATCGCCGATGCGATGGTGGACAAGGAATTCGGTTCCGGCGCCCTGAAGATCACCCCGGCGCACGACAAGGTGGATTTTGAGATTGGCCAGCGTCACAAGCTCCCGCCGGTCGACGTGCTCAACGCCGACGGCACGCTCAACGACCTCGCCGGGCCCGAACTGGCCGGCATGGACCGTTTCGCCGGCCGCAAACACGCCGTCGAACTCCTGAAGGCCAGCGGCGCCCTCGTGCAGGAAGAACCCTACGAAAACAACGTCGGGTACTCCGAACGCGCCGACGTACCCATCGAGCCGCGTCTCACCTGGCAGTGGTGGCTCCGCTATCCGCGCGTTGAGGAAGCCAAGGCGGCGGTGCGTGACGGTCATATCCGCTTCCATCCCGAGCGCTGGTCCAAGGTTTACCTGCACTGGCTCGAGAACATTCAGGACTGGTGCATCAGCCGCCAGCTCTGGTGGGGCCACCGCATCCCGGTCTGGTACCGCGCCGGTCTCTACAAGGAAAAGCTCACCGAAGCCGACCTGCGCGACCCGACGAAGGTGCACGTTTCACTGGAGGGTCCCGCGGACAAGACCGGCTGGGTGCAGGAAGAGGACGTCCTCGACACCTGGGCCTCATCCTGGCTCTGGCCGCTGGCCACGCTCGGCTGGCCGGACCGCGACGAGATGATGAAGTCGGGCTACAATTATTTCTATCCGACCAGCACGCTCGTGACGGGACCCGACATCATCTTTTTCTGGGTCGCGCGCATGATCATGGCCGGGCTGGAGTATTCGAACCCCGGCCAGCCGATCGAGCAGCGTATCCCGTTCAAGGATGTCTATTTCACCGGCATCATCCGTGACGGACTCGGCCGCAAGATGTCGAAGTCACTCGGCAATTCGCCCGATCCCCTCGATCTCATTGCGAAATACGGCGCCGACGGCCTGCGCTTCGGCATCGTGTCCATCGCCCCCCAGGGCCAGGACATCCGCTTCCAGGAAGACCGCATCGAGGGCGGCAAGAATTTCTGCAACAAGCTCTGGAACGCCTGCCGCTTCCGCCAGATGAGCGGCGAGATGG
>CAZFHG010000051.1:0-12965 GCA_964518665.1 uncultured Opitutaceae bacterium
TCCGTCCCCGTCGGCCGCGCCCTGCTCGGCCGCGTGGTCGACGCCCTCGGCCGCCCCGTCGACGGCAAGGGCCCGATCGATTCCAAGGAATTTTATCCCGTCGAGAAAATCGCCCCCGGCATCATCGTCCGCAAATCCGTCTCCCAGCCCGTCTTCACCGGCATCATGGCCATCGACTCGATGATCCCGATCGGCCGCGGCCAGCGCGAGCTCATCATCGGCGACCGCGGCACGGGCAAGACCACGATCTGCATCGACACGATCATCAACCAGGCCCGCATCAACAAGGTCGGCCTCGCCTCGGGCGACAAGGCCTTCCGCCCGATGTATTCCATCTACGTCGCGGTCGGCCAGAAGCAGTCGAACGTCGTCCGCACCATCGCCGCCCTCGAGGCCGCCGGCGCGCTCGAATACACCGTCATCGTCGCCGCCCCCGCCGCCGACAACCCGGCCAACCAATACCTCGCCCCGTTCTCCGGCGCCGCCATCGGCGAATGGTTCATGGAAAACGGCATGGATGCGCTGATCGTCTATGATGATCTCTCCAAGCACGCCGTCGCCTACCGCCAGATCTCGCTCATCCTGAAGCGCCCCTCCGGCCGCGAAGCCTATCCGGGCGACGTGTTCTACCTCCACTCCCGCCTGCTCGAGCGCGCCGCGCGCCTCGACGGCAAGGGCTCGCTCACCGCGCTGCCCATCATCGAAACCCAGGCCGGCGACGTGTCCGCGTACATTCCGACCAACGTGATCTCGATCACCGACGGCCAGATCTTTCTCGAGACCGATCTCTTCAACCAGGGCATCCGTCCCGCCGTGTCCGTCGGTCTCTCCGTCTCGCGCGTCGGTTCCGCCGCGCAGATCAAGGCCACCAAGCAGGTCGGTGGCAAACTCAAGGGTGAACTCGCCCAGTTCCGCGAACTCGCCGCCTTCGCGCAGTTCGGCTCCGACCTCGACGCCAAGACCAAGGCCCAGCTCGACCGCGGCGGCCGTATCGTCGAGCTCTTCAAGCAGCCCGCCTTCAACCCGATTCCGATCGAGCTGCAGGTCGCCGTGCTGTTTGCGATGCAGAAGAGTTTCTTCGACGCCGTTGACACCAAGAAGGTCGTCGCCGCCGCCGCGTCGCTGAAGGACTTCTTCACCGCCCGCAAGGACGCCCTCCTGACCGAAATTCGCAACAAGGCCGCCCTCGACAAGGACCTTGAGGCCAAGCTCCAGACCGCCTGCGAAGAGTGGAAAGCCAGCTACGCCGGCTGAGTCAACTGACCCGCGTTTCCTCCCATGCCCTCAACCCGCGACATCCGCCGACGCATCAAGTCGGTCAAGAACACCCGCCAGATCACCAAGGCGATGGAGTTGGTGGCCGCCTCGAAGATGAAGAAGGCGCAGCAGGCGGCGCTGGCCGGGCGGCCTTACACGCAGCTCATGGCCAGCATGCTCGCCACGCTCGCCCATCGCGTTGAGGAATCCCAGCATCCCTTCCTGGCCGAGCGGCCCGTCCGCACCCGCGGCATTCTGCTGGTCACGACCGACAAGGGCCTCTGCGGCCCGCTCAACGCGAACCTCTTCAAGCTCGTCACCGACATCAAGACGCCGGTGAAATTCTACGTCGTCGGCCGCAAGGGCGCGCAGTTCATCTCCCGCACCAAGCGCGACATGGTGGCCGATTTTCCCGTCACCGACCGCGTGGCGTTCACCGAGGTGAAGGTTGCCGCCGAGTTCATGGTGAAGCATTTCCTCGAAGGCATCATTGACACCATCGAGGTCATCTACCCCCGCTTCCGCAACACGCTGGTGCAGGAACCGACCGTGCGCCCCGTGCTGCCGCTCGCCAACCTGCAGGAATTCGTCGCGCACGTGAAGGCGGACGCCGGACACAGCCAGACCGCGACCCACGCCTCCGACACGCGCGAGCTGCTCTTCGAGCCCAATGCCCAGGAAGTGCTGGAGGCACTGCTCCCGTTCTACGTCAACCGCCACCTCTACCAGCTCGTGCTCTCGGCGAAGGCCTCCGAGCACAGCGCCCGCATGGTCGCGATGAAGACCGCCAAGGACAACGCGACCAAGCTCCTCGGCGACCTCACCCTCGAATACAACAAGGCCCGCCAGGCCGCGATCACCCAGGAAATTCTGGAAATTGCCGCCTCCTCTTTCGCCGCCTGATCCCTTTCACGTAATCACCCCCGCCATTTAAGTCATGAGCAATACCGGAAAAATCGTCCAAGTCATCGGCCCTGTCGTTGACGTCCAATTCGCGGAAAACTCCATCCCGCCCATCTATCAGGCGCTGACCATCGACTTCGCTACCACCGGCAAGCCCCAGACCCTCACGCTTGAGGTGCAGCAGCACCTGGGCGCCGGCATCGCCCGCGCCATCGCCATGTCCTCCTCCGAGGGCCTCGTGCGCGGCATGGAAGTCGTCGACACCGGCGCGCCGATCTCCGTCCCCGTGGGCGAAGGCGTGCTGGGCCGCATCTTCGACGTCACCGGCGCCACCGTGGACGGCCGCGGTCCCGTGGCCTACCAGAAGAAATACCCGATTCACCGTCCGCCCCCGTCCCTCGTCGAACAGAACACCAGTGCCGAGATCCTCGAGACCGGCATCAAGGTCATTAACCTCATCGCCCCCTTCACCAAGGGCGGCAAGGTCGGCCTGTTCGGCGGTGCCGGCGTCGGCAAGACCGTCGTGATCATGGAACTCATCAACAACATCGCCAAGGCCCACGGTGGTTACTCCGTGTTCGCCGGGGTCGGTGAGCGTTCCCGCGAAGGCAACGATCTCTATCATGAAATGTCCGAGGCCGGCGTCATCGACCAGAAGGACCTCACGAAGTCCAAGGTCGCGCTCGTCTACGGCCAGATGAACGAGCCGCCGGGCGCCCGTATGCGCGTCGCCCTCTCGGCCCTCGCCATGACCGAGTATTTCCGCGACGAGAAAAACCAGGACGTGCTGCTCTTCATCGACAACATCTTCCGTTTCTCGCAGGCCGGTTCCGAGGTGTCCGCCCTTCTGGGCCGCTCACCCTCCGCGGTCGGTTACCAGCCGACCCTCGCCAGCGAAATGGGCAACCTCCAGGAGCGCATCACCTCGACCAAGAAGGGTTCCATCACCTCCTTCCAGGCCGTCTATGTTCCCGCGGACGATCTCACCGATCCGGCGCCGGCGAATACCTTCGCCCACCTTGACTCGACCATCGTGCTTGAGCGCTCCATCGCCGAACTCGGCATCTATCCCGCCGTTGACCCGCTCGCCTCGACCTCGAAGGCCCTCGCCCCCGACATCGTCGGCGAGGAGCACTACTTCGTCGCCCGCGAAATCCAGCGCGTCCTTCAGCGCTACAAGGATCTCCAGGACATCATCGCCATTCTCGGTCTCGACGAGCTCTCCCCCGAGGACAAGCAGATGGTCTATCGCGCGCGCAAGATTCAGCGCTTCCTCTCGCAGCCGTTCTCCGTGGCGGAAGTCTTCACCGGTTCGCCCGGCAAGTACGTCTCCGTCAAGGACACGATCCGCGGCTTCAAGATGATCCTCTCCGGCGAACTCGACCAAGTGGCCGAAGGCGACTTCTACATGAAGGGCAATATCGACGAGGTGCTCGCCGCCACGAAGAAGTGATTTGAAAGTAGCGAGCATCGAGTAGCGAGTAGCGAGCATACCGAACCGACCACACGCCCGACACACTCCTACTCACAACTCGCTACCCACTACTCGCTACTAGCACCATGCCTCTCACCCTCGAAATCGTCACCCCGGAAGCCAAGGTGTATTCCGACACCATCGACAGCGTCGTCATTCCCACGATGGAAGGCGAAGTTGGCATTCTCCCGGGCCATATTCCCCTGCTCACCAAGGTGGCGAATGGCGAATTGCGCGTCACCAAGGGCGCCCAGACCTTGCATCTGGCTGTGGGTGGCGGGTTTGCCGAGATTGACGGCGACAAGGTTTCCGTCCTCGCCGAACGTGCCATCACCGAGGAGCAGATTGATGAAAAGGCCGTGGAAGATGCCATGAAGCGCGCCGAGCAGGCCATGAGAGATGCCAAGGACATGGATCCCAACGAATTCGAACACCTGCAAAGCATGGTGCGGTTCGCCGGTGTCCAACTTGCCGTCAAACGCCGGCGGCGCTGATGCCACTGCACAACTATTAGGAAAAGCGCGGTCTCCGGACCGCGTTTTTTATTTTCACCAATTACTGCATGTTGCCCTTGAAACTCAGTCTCATTTTACTCAACTTGGCTTCGCCTTGAACCCCTCCCACCAATTCACCCACGTCCCGCTCTGCCAGCTTCCTGCTGGTGTGACCGGTAGAGTATGCCGGCTGACGGGAGATGAGAGCTTTTGCCAGCGCATTCGTGAGATGGGCTTTGGCGAGGCTTCCTTGGTGACCAAGATTTCCGGCCATACCACCAGTTTGTGCATGGTGAACGGCACGCGGCTGGCGCTCAATCACGACGCCGCCCAGTGCATTCTCGTGGAACACCTGCCGGCCGGCGCACGCTAAACCCTCCGCGCCGTCATGGCTGAAGCACCACGCGCCGGAAGAAAGGCTTCCGCCCCGCGGGCGGATCTGCCGTCACACATCGCGACAGAGGCTTCGCGCATGCGATCTCCCGCCGTCGAGCACCGCACACCGGTCTACGCGATGGTGGGCAATCCCAACTGCGGGAAAACCACGCTCTTCAACGCCCTCACCGGGCTGCGCCAGAAGGTCGGCAATTACCCCGGCGTCACCATCGAGAAGAAAATGGGCGAGGCCTACTCCCAGCACGGCCGGCCGATGAAGATCATCGACCTGCCCGGCGCCTATTCGCTCGCGGCGCGTTCGCCGGATGAAGCCGTCACCCGTGATGTGTTGCTCGGCCGACGGACCGACACGCCGCAACCCGACCGCATCATCTGCGTCCTCGATGCCTCCAATCTCGAGCGCAACCTCTACCTCGTCCACCAGATCCTCGACCTGGGCCGGCCCGTCATCGTTGCCCTCAACATGATGGACCTTGCCGCCGGCAACGGTATCCGGATCGATCATGCCCGCCTCGAGGATGAACTCGGCGTGCCGGTCATTGCCTGCGAAGCCGTCAACGGCAAGGGCCTCGTGGAACTCCGTCTGGCCATGAGCCGCGCCGAACTGCCGCTCGCCCGCCATAGTTGGGATGTCCCCGCGCCCATCGCCCCCGCCGTGGCCGAGCTTCAGGCCTCCCTGGTTGACGACGATGGCCGTTCACCCCTCATCGCCCGGGCCGAGGCCCTGCTGCTGCTCACCGATTTTGATACCCTCGGTGTCGCCGGTTCGACGCCCCTGAGCGCGCACACCTTGGCGTTGCTCAATTCCTGGCATGAACGCTGGAAAGGGCAGGGGACTGACTGGTCCGCCATCCTGATCAAGGGGCGCTACGAAGCCATCAACCACCTGTGTCGCGACGTCATCCGCCGCACCCGCGATTCCGGCCCTTCCTTCTCCGATCGCGTGGATGCCGTCCTGGTGCACTCCATGTGGGGCTGGGTTTTCTTCGGTGCCATCATGGTCGCGCTGTTCTTCTCCATCTTCAGCCTCGCCGAATATCCGATGAACTGGATCGACGGACACATGGCGGCCCTCGGCACGTGGGTGCAATCCTCCATGGCGCCGGGCGATCTGCGCGACCTGCTGACTGACGGCGTCATCGGCGGCGTCGGTGGCATCGTGATTTTCCTGCCGCAGATCCTGATCCTGTTTTTCTTCGTCGGCCTCCTGGAAAGCACCGGCTATATGGCCCGCGCCGCGTTTCTCATGGACCGGCCCATGAGCAAGGTCGGCCTTCACGGCAAATCCTTCATTCCGCTCCTTGGTTCCTATGCCTGCGCCATCCCGGGCATCATGGCGACGCGCACGATCGAAAACGCCAAGGACCGGCTCGTCACCATTCTCGTCGCTCCGCTCATGAGTTGCTCCGCGCGGCTCCCGGTTTACCTGCTGATGATCGCCACCCTGCTCCCGAGCAAAACCGTGCCCACCACCACGAAGGTCGGCATCATGCTCGGCATGTACGCGCTCGGCACTCTTGGTGCCTTCGGCTTCGCCTGGCTGTTCAAGCGCACCCTGCTGCAGAGCTCGCCCGCGCTGATGATCCTTGAACTTCCGCCCTACCAGCCGCCGCGCTTCAAGGAAATCCTCCGCCAGATGCTCGAACGCGGGTGGCTCTTCCTCAAGAACGCCGGCACAATCATCCTCGGCATCTCCATCGTGCTCTGGTTCCTGACCGCCTATCCGAAGCATCCTGATCCCGCGGCCACGCCCGATGTCCAGATCGCCGCCAGCTATGCCGGGCAGGCCGGACACCTGATCGAGCCGTTGATCAAACCGCTTGGCTTCGACTGGCGCATCGGCATCGGTCTCGTCACCTCCTTCGCCGCGCGCGAGGTCTTCGTCAGTTCGATGGGCGTCATCTTTGGCGTCGAAGGCGCCGAGGATGACCTGTCACCGCTGCGCGACACCTTGCGGAGCGCCACGTGGCCCGATGGCGCGGCGCTCTTCACCCCGCTCGTTTGCGTCGTGCTCATGATCTACTATGTTTTTGCCATGCAGTGCATGAGCACCATCGCCATCGTGAAGCGGGAGACCAATTCCTGGCGCTGGCCCCTTTTCCAGGTCGCGTACATGACCGGCACCGCGTGGCTGGTCTGCTTCCTCGTCTACCAAGCGGGACGGATGCTCGGCTACTGATATGTCTCCCGAAATCCAAACCGTGCTCGCGCTCGCCATCGTGGCCCTCACCGTCGGCTGGCTGGTGTTTCGCGCCCTGCGCAAGGATCCCGCCCAAGGCTGCGGCAGCAGCGGAGCCTGCGGGGCCGTCAGCCCGGAAATTAAAAAACTCCGGTCACGCCTGAAGTCACCGTAGGTCAGCGCGCTGGCCTGCGCCAGCGAAACGCCAGTCGGCGCTTGTCGGACCGCACCCGTCCGCCTAGTCCTTGCCCCACCATGGAAGTCCTCATCCGCGAAACCCCCGACATCGGCTGCGTCCTCGGCGCCACGATCATCGCCCGCGTTGTCCGCGAGAAGCCCGACGCCGTCCTTGGACTCGCCACCGGCCGCACTCCGCTGCGCCTGTACCAGGAACTCATCCGCCTGCACCGTGAGGAGGGCCTCGATTTCAGCCGCGTCACCACTTTCAACCTCGACGAATACGTCGGCCTGCCCGGCACGCACGACCAGTCGTACCGCTGGTTCATGCGCGAGAATTTTTTCCGCCACATCAACATTGACCAGCGGCGCACGAATGTGCCCGACGGCACCGCCCCGGACCTCCATGCCGAATGCCGCGGCTACGAGCAGCGCATCATCGATGCCGGCGGCATCGACATCCAGCTGCTGGGCCTGGGCCGCAACGGCCACATCGGTTTCAACGAGCCCACCGGCTCGCTCCGCTCGCGCACCTGGATCAAGATACTTTCCGAGCAAACCCTACGCGACAACAGTGCGGTGTTTGGCTCCTTCGACGCCATGCCCAAGCACGCCATCACCATGGGCATCGGCACGATTCTCGACGCCCGCCGCTGCCTGCTGCTGGCCTTCGGCCCGGCCAAGGTTCGCGCCGTCGAACACATGGTCGAGGGTCCGCTCTCCGCCATCTGCCCCGGCTCCGCCCTGCAGTTGCACCCGCGCGCCACGGTCATCCTCGACGAAAATTCCGCCGCCGGCCTGCGCTACGCCGACCACTACCGCTGGATCGACCAGCACAAGCTCGACTGGCAGAAGCATAGGTGAGGGGAGGGGGCGGTAGCGGCTTCGTCGCAACGGGACGTGCGCTCGGTTCTAACAAGAAACCAAGACCTGGCATTTGGGTAGGGCCCGACGTCCCCGGCGGGCCGGTTTGGCGTGCGCATGCCCAACACGGCCCGTCCAGAGGCCGGGCCCTACCTAAAGACATCCGGCCTAATCCGCATCCGTGCCATCCGTGTAATCCGTGGTTAAAATCTCCGCGCCTCCGCGCGCGCCCCACTGTCTGTCTATGCCTGTTCCAGTCCCCAATGGAAACAGCCCGCCGGTTTCAAATGCGGTCCGCCTTGTGTTCCAACCGCCCCAGGCTTTCCTCACGGCCTTCACATGGAAGCTCCGCTCCTCTTTCCCTTCGCCGACTACTGGTGGTTCTACGGCCTGTTCACCCTGGGTGTGCTGGTCGTGCTCGCCCTCGACCTCGGAGTCTTTCATCGCGAAGCCCATGAGGTGGGCTTCAAGGAAGCCTTGGGCTGGAGCGTATTCTGGGTGGGTCTGGCCCTGCTGTTCGGCTGGGGACTTCACCAGTTCGCACTCTACCGCCTGCCGCTCGACCCGCGGCTGGCGGGACTGGACCACGCCGCGCTCGCGCAACAGACCGGCCTCGAATACCTCACCGGTTTCGTCGTCGAGAAGTCCCTCGCGGTGGACAACATCTTCGTCTTCATCGTGGTGTTCACCTATTTTGGCATCCCGGCCAAATACCAGCACCGCGTGCTCTTCTGGGGCATCCTCGGCGCGCTCATCTTCCGCATCATCTTCATCGCCCTGGGCTCCGTGCTCATGCAGTACGAGTGGATCGTGTGGATCTTCGGGGCCTTTCTGATCCTTACCGGGTTTAAGATCCTGTTTGCCCCCGAGAAGCCCATCGAACCTGAGAAAAATCCGGTCATCCGGCTCCTGCGCCGGTTCGTGCGCGTGACGCCTAAGCTCGAAGGCCAGGCCTTCTTCCTGCGCAAGCCTGACGGTTTCATATACGCCACACCGCTGTTCGTGTGCCTCGTTTTTCTGGAGCTGTCCGACATCATCTTCGCCGTCGACAGCGTGCCCGCCATCTTCGCGCTGACCAAGGAGCCATTGATCGTATTCACCTCGAACGTCTTCGCCATCCTCGGTCTCCGCGCGATGTTCTTCCTGCTCGCCGGCGTGATGCACAAATTCCACTACCTGAAGTACGGACTTGGCCTCGTGCTGGTGTTTGTCGGCCTCAAGATGGTCTGGCTCAACGAAGCCTTTGGCGGCAAGTTCCCCATCAGCTGGTCGCTTGGCATCATCGGTGCCATCATTGGCGCCGCGGTCGCAGTTTCCTTGCTGTTTCCCGCCCGCGTGCGCTCCGCCACTTGAGCCTTTCCATTTGCCCAGCCCTCCCTCCCGGAGTTTGCTGAGCTCATGCCCTCACGCTTCCCTGGTGTCGGTGCGCTGCTCGCGCTGCTGACACTGTCCCTGTCTGCGCAGGAAAAGCCCATGGCTTTCATCGGTGCGCAGATCATCCCCATCGCGGGTGCGCCCCTCGACAACGGCATCCTGCTGGTCCAGCACGGCCGGATTCTCGCGATCGGCGATGCCGACTCCGTGCGCCTAGCCGCGGACGTCCAGATCGTCGATGTCTCCGGCAAGGTGATCATGCCCGGTCTCATTGACTCGCACAGCCACATCGGCGGCGGTTCGGGTGGCGACGGCTCCGGCCCGATCCAACCCGACACCCGGGTGCTCGATTCCTTCGACGTGCGCGATACCCGCCTCCAGAAGGCCCGCGCCGGCGGCATCACCACCGTCAATGTCATGCCCGGTTCCGGCCACCTCATCAGCGGGCAGACCCTCTATCTCAAGCTTCGCTCCGCACGCATCATCGACGATCTGCTCATCCCGCTCGCCGATGGCACGCCCGCCGGCGGTTTGAAGATGGCCAATGGCACCAATTCAATTCGCGGGACCGGCCCGTTCCCCGGCACCCGCGGCAAATCCGCCGCCCTCGTGCGCGAGCAATACATCAAGGCGCAGGAGTACCTCGCCAAGATCGAGCGCGCCCAGGGCGATCCGGAAAAAATGCCCGCGCGCGATCTCAGCCTCGATATGCTCGGCCAGGTGCTGCAGGGCAAGCGCATCGCCCAGCATCACACCCACCGGCATGACGACATCCTGACCGTCCTGCGCCTCGCGAAGGAGTTCGGCTACAAGATCGTGCTGCACCATGTCAGCGACGGCTGGAAAATAGCCCCCGAGATCGCCGCCGCCGGCGTGCCCTGCTCGATCATCGTGCTTGATTCCCCCGGTGGAAAACTCGAGGCCCGCGACGTCGATTTTCGCACGGGGGCCATGCTCGAGAAGGCCGGTGTTACCGTCGGTTTCCATACCGACGACGGCGTCACCGACTCCCGGCTCTTTCTCCGCTCCGCCGCCCTCGCGGTCCGCGGCGGGATGACACGGGATGGCGCGCTGCGCGGCGTGACCCTCGCCAATGCCAAAATCCTCGGGCTCGATCAACGCACCGGCACCCTCGAGCCGGGCAAGGACGCCGATTTCATCATCCTCTCCGGCGACCCGCTCAGCGTTTACACCCAGGTCGAGCAAACCTGGGTCGAGGGTCTCAAGGTGTTCGATCTATCCGATCCACAAGACCGGCTCTACGCCCTCGGTGGCGTCGGCGCCGGCGACCCGAAGCGCGCCCAGCTCTGCTGCTATGGCAACGCGTGGGACCTGATCATCGCCGCCAACCAGGGGGGTTCCCAATGAGAACTCTCTCCCATCATCTTTCTCGTTCCCTTGCCCTCGTCGGCGCACTCGCCTCACTGGCGGCCGCCGAGCCGCCCATGCCCGTCGCCATTCACGGTGAAACCATCCACACGATGGCCGGCGCACCCATCAAGGACGGCCTCATTCTCGTCCGCGACGGCCGCATCACCTATGTCGGCCCCGCCGCCGGCACGGCCTACACCGCGGATCACCGCGTGGTCCGGGCCAAAGTCGTCACTCCCGGCCTGATCGACGCGCGTGCCACGGTCGGCCTCACCGGCATCCTTAATCAGAGCCAGGACCAGGACATGCTGGAAAAATCCTCACCGGTGCAGCCCGAACTTCGGGCCATTGATGCCTACAACGCCCGCGATCCGTTGGTGGCCTACGTGCGCTCCTTCGGGGTCACCACGGTCAACACCGGCCACGCCCCGGGCACGCTGGTCTCCGGTCAGACCATGATCGTGAAGACGCTGGGCCGCACTGCGGACGAGGATGTCGTCAACCCCGCCGCAATGACCGCCGTTTCCCTCGGCAGCGCCGGCACCACGGAGCAGGCCGGCAAGGCCCCCGGTACGCGTTCGAAGGCCGTGGCCCTGCTGCGGGCCGAGCTGATCAAAGCCCAGGAATATGCCGTCAAGCTCACCGCCAAGGATGAAACCAAGCGCCCCGGCCGCGATTTGAAACTCGAGGCGCTCGGTCGCGCGCTCGACGGCTCCCAACCCCTGCTCATCACCGCCCACCGCCAGCAGGACATCATGTCGGCGTTGCGCCTCGCGAAGGAGTTCAACCTGAAAATAGTCCTGGACGGCTGCGCCGATGCCCAGCTCGTGCTGGCCGAGTTGAAGGCCGGCGGCTTTCCCGTCGTGCTGCACCCCACCATGCTGCGCTCCTTCGGCGACATGGAAAATCTCAGCCTGACCACCGCCGCCCGGCTGCACGAGGCCGGCATCCTGTTCGCCCTCCAGAGCGGTTACGAAAGTTACGTGCCCAAGACGCGGGTGGTGCTCTTTGAGGCCGCCCTCGCCGCCGGCAAGGGACTGCCCTTCGATGCCGCCCTCGCCAGCATCACCATTGACGCCGCGCGCCTGCTCGGCCTCGCCGACCGGGTGGGCTCGCTCGCGCCCGGCAAGGATGCGGACCTCGCCCTCTACGACGGCAATCCATTTGAGTACACGACGCACTGCACCGGCGTATTGATCAACGGCCGGGAATTTCCCGGCGAAAGCTACGAGTAGACCGGCCCGCTTGCGGGCGCGGATTGGGCGCGCCAGCGCGCTGTCCTACGTCCGCAACCACTGCACCAGCGCCTGCACCAACTGCGTCGCCGCTTCGCCCAGGAAGACGAAATACAACACCCCCAGCACGAACACCACGTACCCGGCGAGGATGAAAATCCCGTCGCGCTCCAGCAATCCGCCGGCCAGCAATAGGATGACCCAGGCCGGAAATGAATTCGTGAACGGGATGGGCAACGGGAGCAGCAGGGCCAGCGCCGCCAGCAGAATGACGAATGCGTGCAAGCGCAGCAGCACGCCCGAGGCCGTCAGCACCGGCATGCGCGGGCGCAGGAATTTTTCCAAGAACCGGATGACGCGCGCCGCCACCGTGAACAGCTTGGAAAAAAATCCCGCCGGCAGCTCCTTGCGTTGCAGACGCATCGGCAGCCATGGTTTTTGTCCCAGGCTCAATCGCATAGCGATGAAACCGATGGCCAGGCCGAACGGGGTGGACAATCCGGGCAGCGGCAGCGGCGTGAGGAAGGGCAGGGCCAGCAGGATCAACAGCAGGGTATAGGCCCGGCCGCGCAGGGTGTAGATGACCTCGCGCAAGGTGACGGGTTTTTCGGCAAACCGTTGCTGCAGATCCGCGAGCTCCTCCGAGAGCTTGCGGGGCAGCTGGATCGGTTCGCCCTTAAGTGCCGCGACGATTGCCATAGAGTTCAAGGTGCAAACGGTGCGCGTAACGGTAACCGCGCGCCTTGCATAATTCACCCAGCCATCCGGCCCGCGCCCGGATTGCCTCAGGCGTCACACCCTCCGGCATCAGCAGCACCTTGTGCGGAGGAATTTCACGTTTCAGCGAGGCCAGCATGCCTTCGAGTTCCTCCACGTCCGCCGGCTGCGCGATGACAAACTTGAGTTGCCAGGCATAGGTCTCCAGCCATGTGCGCACCACCGCCGGTTGCCAGCGCAACGCCTCGTGCTTTTTCCGCCAGGCCAGGCTGAGCCGGTCATCCGGGGCAGAGTTCAGCAATTTCGGCGACAGCGAGGCAAGATCGCACGCGATCCCGTCGGGCAGGACGGTCGCAGCCGTCTCGATCGTGAGGTGATAGCCCAGCAGTTTCAGTTCTTCCGCCAGCGACCGGATTTCCGGCGCGATCATGGGCTCCCCGCCGGTCAGGACGACATGGCGGGCGAGGGGATAGGCCTGCACCACCGCCACCACTTGCTCGACCGTAAAGGGCTTCCCCTCGGGC
>CAZFHG010000051.1:12975-19491 GCA_964518665.1 uncultured Opitutaceae bacterium
GGCGTGTCGCACCAGTTGCAGCGCAGGTTGCACCCGCTCGTGCGAACAAAGACCGAGGGCACCCCGGTCAGCTCGCCCTCTCCTTGCAGCGAATGGAATATCTCAGCGATCAGCATCGGAAGAAGTTAACCACGGATTTCACGGATGACACGGATTTGGGGAATGAAGCGTGGTTGGATGGCCACAAGAATCACAGGAAATACCATACCCTCATGTGCTTTCTATGCCTTTTGTGGCCATAATTTCGGTCTCCATCCGTGTCATCCGTGCAATCCGTGGTTAAAGTGCCTTGGGTTTGAGTGGCAGCGGCGCATGGGACGCGTATTCCGTTGGGTCGTTCAAGCCCGCCGCCATGAACGCCTCGCGGCGCTCGACGCAGGTACCGCACTTGCCGCAGTGCACCGTCCCGCCCTTGTAGCACGACCAGGTGCGGGCAAAGTCCACGCCGAGCTGCGCCCCTTCGGCCGCAATCCGCCCCTTGGTCAGCGCGATGAACGGCCGGAGCAATTTCACCTTCGCATAGGTCCCGAGCCGCATGGCCTCACCGATGGCCCGCATGAACTCCTCCCGGCAGTCCGGATAGATTGCATGGTCGCCGTCGTGCGCCGCGATCACCAGGCCTTCGGCCCCGACACTTTCGGCAAAACCGCACGCAATGGAGAGCATGATGGCATTGCGGAACGGCACCACCGTCCGCCGCATGTTCTCCGCCTCGTAATGTCCTTCGGGAATTTCGCCGCCGCTTTTCAAAAGGTCGGAGGCGAACAGCCGGTTCACAAAATCCAGCGCAATCACCTCGTGCCGCACCCCGAGCCGGGCCGCATGCTCTGCCGCCAGCGGCAGTTCCCGGTGATTGTGCTTCGACCCGTAATCAAAACTGAGCACCGCCGCGACCTCGTGCTCCCGCCGCGCCCAGTAAAGGGCCGTCACTGAGTCCATGCCCCCGGAACAAAGTACGATGACTTTCATGTCCGCACCGTGGACCAGACCTCCCTGTCATGCAAAATCGTTCTCGTTTTCCGGCCTGTAATGCATCACCACGAGAATTCAGATCCTAGGTAGCGCCCGGCCTCCGGACGGGCGGTTCTTCGACCGCTGGTGTGAGCACTCCCGGCCCGCCCGGAGGTCGGGCCCTACCCATTTTCCTTACCCTCCACCCCATGCTCATCATCCACGACCCGCAATGCGCCGACTACGGTTCGTCCATGCGGCCGGAACAGCCGGCGCGGATCAGCCTGAGTTCTGCACACCTGCACGCCGCCCATCCGGACTGGACCTGGCGGGTCCCCACTAGCGCCACGGACGAGACGCTGCGGCTGGCGCACACGTCCGCCCACCTGAAGCGTTTGCTGCACCCGGCCGATTTCGATGCCGACACCCCTTTCTTTCCCGGCATCGGCGACCATGCCCGCCGCGCCGTTGGTGCCGCCTGCGCGGCCGCGGACGCCGCCATGGCCGGGGCCAAGGCCTTCAGTCTCATGCGGCCGCCCGGCCACCATGCCACGGCGGACCAAGCCATGGGTTTTTGCTATCTCAACCAGATCGCCATTGCCGCCCTCCAGGCCCAACGCCGCGGTGCGGCCTGGGTCGCGATCTGGGATTTCGATGCCCATCATGGCAATGGCACCGAAGCCATCCTCCATGGCCGGCCGGGCCTGCTCTTCACCTCGGTTCACCAGTCTCCCGGCTATCCCGGAACCGGCACCGCGTCCTTCGCCAACTGCCGGAACTGGCCGGTTCCACCCAACACCCCTCGCATCAGTCACATGGCTGCCCTCGCAGAGTCCTGGCAGGCTTTGCTCGGTTTCAAACCCGACCTCATCCTCGTCTCGGCCGGTTTTGACGCCTATGCGGCCGATCCCATCACGAGCATGACCCTTGAGGCTGAGGACTTTGCCACCTTGGGCCTATGGCTCCGGGAAGCCGGTCGCCCGGCCGCCGCCATCCTGGAAGGAGGCTACAGTTCCGACCTGCCGGAACTGATCGATGCCTTCCTGACCGCCTGGGAGGGTTAAACCGCCGGCGTAGGCCGGCCCGCTGGCGGGTGCGGTTCAGGCGCGCGCGGGCGCGCAGGCCTACGATAAACCCGTCTCTGCCAGCTCCGGCTTTGATCTCCCCCTATCGCAAACTTGGGCGTTGAACGTTCGGCGTTCAGCGTTGAGCGTTCAGGCTATCGCGCTTGCCGCGACCGCCTGATGATTTCCCGCTTCCTTCCCTTGCGCCTGCGACGCCTGCTTGGCGTCAAGACCGTTGCGCGCATGCCCGCCTATCAGCTCATCGATCAGCCCGGCCAGCTCGCCCCGCTGCTCGCTGCTTTCGACCGCGTGGACGAGGTCTCCCTCGATACCGAGGCGGACAACATGTTCCACTACAAGACCCGCCTCTGTCTCCTCCAGTTTCTGGTGGACGGCGAGGTCTTCCTCGTCGACGCCCTTGCCGGTCTGCCCCTCGATGGACTCTGGCAGCGGCTGGCCCAAAAGCACATTGTCATGCACGGCAGTGATTTCGACCTGCGTCTGCTGCACGACCTCTGCCGTTTCCGGCCGAAGAGCATCTTCGACACCATGCTCGCCGCGCAGCTCCTGAACCGGCCGCGTGTCGGCCTGGCATCGCTGCTCGAGGACCACTTCGGGGTAAAACTTTCCAAGGAGTCGCAGAAAGCCAACTGGTCGCGCCGCCCTCTCACCCAGAAGATGCTCGATTACGCGGCGCTCGACGTCTGGCACCTGCCCGCCCTGCGCGACCTCCTCACGCGCGAGCTCGTCCGGCTGCGCCGGGTCGAATGGCTCGAACAGCAGTGCCTGGCCCAGATCGAGGCCGGACTCACCGGTTTCGCCGCCCCCGACGAGAACGATTGGCGCATCGGCCAGAGCGAACGTCTCCGCGGACCGGGCCTGAGCGTGCTGCACGCGGTCTGGCACTGGCGCGAGGAATCGGCCAAGCGCCTCGACACCCCGCCCTTCAAGGTCTGCGGCAACAAGTTGCTTCTGCAAATCTCCGAGGCCGCCGAGGCGGGTGAGTCTGCGGACGCCATTCTGGCCAAGGTGCATCTGGGCAAGCGCCACACCCGCCTGTTTCCCTCCCTTGAGGCCGCCGTGCGCAACGGCATCGTCCGCGATCCGCACACGCTGCCCCGCCGGCGCGGCCGGGACCGCAATCATGCCGCGCTCACCAATGCCGAGGTCGCCCTGCAGGACCGCATCCGGGCCGATCGCGACAAACTCGCCGCCAAACTCTCGATCGAGCCCACCCTCATTGCCACCCGCTCCCAGCTCGCCCAGATCGCCCGCAAGCCCAGGCAAATCGATGAGGTCCTGCTCCCGTGGCAGGCCGATCTGTTGAGAAACATCCCCGCGCTCAAGCAGGGCTGAGCGCCGGCCGCCCCGATGGCCGATTCCGCCAATATCGCGCGCCACCTGCCGCTCATGGCGGCCCGCCAACCGGATCATCCGGCCCTGAAAATCCCCCGCGGCCGCACCGCGGCCGGCCGGATCGATTATCTCACCCTCACCTTTGCCGAACTCGACCGCGAGGTGGACGCGTGGTGCGCCCGCTTTGCCGCCGCCGGCATGCGCCCGGGCGACCGCACCCTGCTCATGGTGAAACAGGGGCTCCCGCTCATCGCCGCCGCTTTCGCCCTCTTCAAATTCGGGGCCGTGCCCATCGTCATCGACCCCGGCATGGGTCTGCGAAATTTCCTGCAATGCGTCCGCCGCTCGCAGCCCCGCGTCCTCGTGGGCATCGCGCTGGCGCAATTCCTGAGCCGGGTCTGCTGGACCCAGTTTTCCACCGTGCAGGTGCGAATCCGAGTCTCCGGTTCGCCGACGCACCGGATGTGCGCTGCCTCCGCCCCTCCGGCCGGTGGCTTTGCCATGGCTGCCAGTGCCGCCACCGACCTCGCCGCGATTCTCTTCACCTCCGGATCCACCGGCGCCCCGAAGGGCGTCTGCTACGAGCACGGCATGTTTGAGGCGCAGGTCCGCCTGATCCGTGAAGCCTACGGCATTCAGCCGGGCGAAGTGGACCTGCCCATGCTCCCCATTTTCGCGCTGTTCAATCCCGCGCTCGGCATGACCACCGTGGTGCCGGAAATCGATCCCCGCCGCCCCGCCGCCGTTGACCCCGCCAAAATCGTCCAGGCCATTCAACAGGAAGGCGTCACCAATTCCTTCGGCTCGCCCACGCTCTGGCGAAAGATCCAGCTCCACTGCGTCGCCCAGAATCTGGCGCTGCCTTCACTGCGACGCGTGCTGTGCGCGGGCGCACCGGTGCCCGCGCCCCTCTGGGCCAATTCCTCCCGCTGGCTCCCGCACGGCACCCTGCACAGTCCCTATGGCGCCACCGAGGCGCTGCCGGTCTGCTCCGTCTCGGCCGGCGAAATTGATCCCGACTCGGTCCGCGGCGCCTGTGTCGGCCGCCCCATGCCCGGCATTACCGTGAAGATCATCGCGCTGAGCGCGGAGGACGCCGTGCTGCATGAACTTCCCAACGGCGAAACTGGCGAAATCATTGTCAGCGGTCCGATGGTCACCAGGACCTACGATGCCCTGCCGCTGGCCACGGCCGCCGCCAAGATCACTGACGGCGACACGCTCTGGCATCGCATGGGTGACTGTGGCTACCTCGACCCCGCGGGCCGGCTCTGGTTTTGCGGCCGGAAGGTCGAATGTGTCACCACCCCTTCCGGCCCGCTCTTCACCGAGCCCTGCGAGCAGGTTTTCCGGCATCACGCTCGCGCCACCCGCTGCGCCCTCATTGGCCTCGGCACCGCGGGCAAGCAGCAGCCGGCGCTGGTCGTTGAAACGGAGATTGGCGACCGGCGCGAGGCCCACGCCCTGGCTGGCGAACTCCGCGCGCTGGCCCGGGCCCATCCCCACACCGCGGACATCAACCTCTTCTTTTTTCATCCGAATTTCCCGGTGGACGTACGCCACAATGCCAAGATCCACCGCCTGACGCTCGCCCGCTGGACCGCCACCGCCACGGGCTTCAAGGGGGAGTCCGAAACATGAGCACCCTCGTCACCGGTGGCACCGGCTTTCTGGGCCGGCGCATCGTCGAGCGCCTCCTGGTACAGGGCCGTGGCGTCACCGTACTCGGTCGCACCCCGGCGCCCGACCTGGTTGCACGCGGCGTGAAATTCATCCGCGCCTCGCTTGACGACCCTGCCGCCGTCGAGGCCGCCTGCGCGGGCATCACCACGGTTTTTCACACGGCCGCCCGCGTTGGCGTCTGGGGTCGGTACGATGATTTCTTCCGCACCAACGTTCTCGGCACGCGCGCCCTGCTCGCCGGTTGCCGTCGCCATGGTGTGCGCACCTTCGTGCACACCAGCACGCCAAGCGTGGTTTACAACGGCCGCGATCTCGCCGGCGCCAACGAGTCCCTGCCGCTCACCGCCGCCTGTCCGAGCCCGTATCCGCTCACCAAGGCCATCGCTGAACGCGAGGTCCTCGCCGCCAACTCGCCAGCCCTGCGCACGATCGCCCTGCGCCCACACCTCATCTGGGGCATCGGCGACCCGCACCTCGTCCCGCGCGTACTCGCCCGTGCCCGCGCCGGTCGCCTGCGCATCATCGGCTCCGGCCGCAACCGTGTGGACCTGGTGCACATCGAAAACGCCGTGGACGCCCACCTCCTCGCCGAGCAAGCCCTCGGGCTTTGTCACGTAATACGTGACAAAGCCGGCGCGCCCGCCGGTCAGGCGTATTTCATCACCAACGACGAACCCGTCGTGCTCTGGGATTGGATCAACGAACTGCTCACCGCCCTCGGCGAATCGCGCGTGACCAAAAAAATCTCCCTAGGCGCCGCGTCCCTGCTCGGCGTTGCATGCGAGACCGCCTGGCGCGTGCTGACCCTCAAGGGTGAGCCGCCCATGACCCGTTTCATTGCCGCCGAACTGGCGAAGGATCACTGGTTCGACCTCACCGCCGCCCGCCGCGATCTGGGCTACACCCCGCGCATTTCCATGGCCGCCGGCACCGCGGAACTGGTGGCTTGGTATCAGGCGCGTCAGCGCTCCAGCCCATGAACTACCGCCAGATCATTTTGCCCGCGCTCGCCATGGCGGCGATTGTGCTGGTCTCCAATGTGCTGGTGCAGTTTCCGCTCAACGCCTGGCTCACCTGGGGCGCGTTCTCCTATCCGGTCGCCTACTTCGTCACCGATGTGTGCAACCGCGTCGCCGGTCCGCAGCTCGCACGCCGCGTGGCGTGGATCGGGTTCGCCGTCGGCCTGATTTTCTCCGCCATTTATGCCCCGGTGCGGATTGCCCTCGCCTCCGGCACTGCGTTCATCGTTTCCCAGCTCCTCGACGTCGCCGTATTCAACCAATTGCGCAAAAAAAGCTGGTGGAAGGCGCCCCTGTGGGGCTCGGTTTCGGCCTCGATCATCGACACCGCCATTTTCTTCAGCCTCGCCTTCGCCGGCTCCGGTTTCGATTGGCTCCTCCTCGCCGTCGGCGACCTCGGCGTGAAGCTGTTCATGGCCGTGGCGCTGCTGCCGCCGTACCGG
>CAZFHG010000052.1:0-19422 GCA_964518665.1 uncultured Opitutaceae bacterium
AAACACCGACGTCGGTGCCATCGTCTCCCGCGACCAGCTTGAAACCGTGCGTGGCTACATTGACGCGGGCGTGAAGGAAGGCGCGAAGATGTGGCAGCCCCCGTGCCGCCTGCCGGCGAAGGGTTTCTACATGCCGCCGACGCTCTTCACCGGCGTAACGCAGAGCCACCGCATTGCCCGCGAGGAAATTTTCGGTCCCGTGCTTGCCATCATCACTTTCCGTACCGTCGATGAAGCCATCGAGAAGGCCAACAACACCGAGTACGGCCTCAGCGCCGGCGTGTGGACCGACAAGGGCTCGCGCATCCTGAAGATGTCAACTGAACTCAAGGCCGGCGTCGTCTGGGCGAACACCTTCAACAAGTTCGATCCGTCGTCACCCTTCGGCGGCTACAAGGAATCTGGCTTCGGCCGCGAAGGCGGCCGCCAGGGCCTCCTCGACTACTGCAAGCTGGTTTGAACCACAGATGAACACAGATGCACACAGATATGATGGACCGTATGCGCAACTGACTTTCTCCATCATTGGTTGCGCTATGGAAGTGCTCAATGAACTCGGATCAGGGCTAAATGAAAAACCATACGAGAATGCCCTGGTGGTGGAGTTTGGATTGCGTGGGATTCCCTGCGCTCAGCAGCAGCGATTTTCGGTAGAATACAAGGGAGTCAATGTCGGGGAATACATTCCTGATCTGATTGCTGATGGCGCCGTTGTCGTCGACACGAAGGTGGTCGATCGCATTGGCGATATCGAACGCGGGCAGATGTTGAATTATCTCCGGATCACGGGCTTGAAGATCGGACTGATCCTCAACTGCAAGCGCCCCAAGCTGGAGTGGGAGCGGATCATTCTCTGATCATCTGTGTGCATCTGTGTCTATCTGTGGTTAAATCCTCTCCCTGACTTTCTTCATGGCTGACTCGAAATTTCTCACCGCTCCGGTCAAATCGGACAGGATGCCCGCGGGTATCCCGTACATCATCGGCAACGAGGCTGCCGAGCGCTTTTGCTTCTACGGGATGCGTGCCATCCTCGTCATCTACATGACGCAGTATCTGCGCGACCGCACCGGGGCGCTGGCGCCGATGAACGAGAACCAGGCGAACCAGTGGTACCATCTCTTCGTCGCATCGAACTACTTCTTCCCCGCGATCGGGGCCATCATTGCGGACGCCTTCCTCGGCAAATACCGCACCGTCTTCTGGCTCTCCCTCGTCTACTGCGCCGGCTGCCTGGCGCTCGCACTCGACGACACCCGCCTTGGTCTGATCCTCGGTCTCGGGTTCATCGCCCTCGGGGCCGGCGGCATCAAGCCGTGCGTGGCGTCCAATGTCGGCGACCAGTTTGGCTCCAGCAACCAGCACCTCCTCTCGCGTGCCTTCGGCTGGTTTTATTTCTCGGTCAACTTCGGCTCGTTCTTCTCGATTCTGCTCACGCCGATCCTGCTGAAGCAGTACGGCCCCAAGATCGCCTTCGGCGTGCCGGCGGTGCTCATGTTTGTCGCGACCTTCATCTTCTGGGCGGGCCGGTACAAATTCGTGCACATCCCGCCGGGCGGGAAGACCTTCCTGCGCGACACGTTCAACCGCGAAGGCTTCAAGACCATCGGCCGCGTCGCCATCATCTATGCCTTCGTCGCGGTCTTCTGGTCGCTCTGGGACCAGAGCGGCGGCGAGTGGGTGCTCCAGGCGGAAAAGATGAACCTCAACTTCCTCGGCATCAACTGGCTCTCCTCGCAGATCCAGGCGGTGAATGGCATCATGATCCTGGCCTTCATCCCGCTGTTCCAGTACGTGGTCTATCCCGCCATCAACAGTTTCTGGACCCTGACGCCCCTGCGCAAGATCGGCCTGGGCATCTTCACCATCGGCGTGGCGTTTCTGATCAGCGCTTGGATCGAGTCGCAGATCTCGGCCGGCCTCAAGCCCAGCATCGGCTGGCAGTTGCCCGCGTATGTGTTGCTCTCCGCCGGCGAGGTCATGACTTCCATTACCGCCCTGGAATTCGCCTACACCCAGGCGCCGAAGCACATGAAAGCCATCATGCAGGCGCTCTATCTCCTTTCGATTTCCGCCGGCAATGCCTTCACCGCCCTCGTGCACTGGTTCATCGCCAATCCCGACGGCACCACCAAGCTCCACGGTGCGTCCTTCTATATTTTCTTCGCCGTGCTCTCCATGGTGGCCGCGATCGTCTTTGCGTTTGTCGCCCTCCGCTACAAGGAAGTCGCGCACCTGCAGGATGAGGCTCCCGGTACCGCCACCTGATCGAACCCACTACCGCCATGTCCCGCCTGCCCATCACCAAAACGCCCAAAGTCTACGTCGGCGGCGCCTTCATCCGCTCCGAGAGCGCCCGCACGTTTCCGCTCCAGGATGCCGCCGGCAATTTCTTCGCCAACATCCCGCAATGCACCCGCAAGGACCTCCGCAACGCCGTCGAGGCCGCCGCCAAGGCCGGTCCCGGCTGGGCGAAGCGCACCCCCTACAACCGCGGGCAGATTATCTATCGCCTCGGTGAAATGCTTGAGGCACGGCAGGCCGACATGGCCGACGCGCTCACCCTCGTCGGTGCGACCAAGGCGGCCGCGCGCAAGGAGATCAATGCCACGATTGACCGGCTGATTTATTATGCCGGCTGGGCCGACAAGTACGGACAACTGCTGGGCAGCGTGAATCCGGTGGCCGCGCCCTACTTCAATTTCACGGTGACCGAGCCGATGGGCATCGTGGGTGTCATTGCCCCGGACGAGGCGCCGCTGCTGGCTCTCATCTCGCTCGTGGCGCCGATCATCACCAGTGGCAACACCGTGGTGGCCCTCGCGTCGTCAGCGCAGCCGTATCCCGCGATCGTGCTCGGCGAGATGCTGGCTACCAGCGACCTGCCGGGTGGCGTGGTCAACCTGCTGACGGGCTTCCGCAAGGAAATGGTGCCGACCTTCGCCACGCACTCGCACCTCCGCGCCCTTGCAGGCGTGGCCGGGGCCGAGGACTGCAAGACGCTTGAGCTCGGTGCCGCCGAGAGCGTGAAGCGCGTGAAGTTGCACCGGACAGAGGTGCCCGTGGACTGGTATGCCGAGAAGGCGCAGAGCCTGTACGCGATCCGGGACTTCGTGGAGTTCAAGACCACGTGGCACCCGATCGGGGCGTGAGCGGCCACCGGGCTGCGCCCGGAACGCTCAACACAGAACTTTTGACACTGAACTTCGGAGTGCCGGAGTTGCATCCTGTGAGCGCGACCGCCCTCGGTCGCAATTTTCCATTGCGAGCAAGTTCACGAACTGGAAACCACGCTGCGCCAGTTGGTCGGGATCAATTTACAGTTCACTCGACAGCGAACAATTGCGACCGAGGGCGGTCGCGCTCCCACGCGGTCAAAGCCGCTACTTCTGCGGCGGAAGCGACTTCAGATAGGCGACCACCGCCTCGGCTTCTGCCTGGCCCATGCGATAGGCGGGCATGGGCGGCAGAACTGGGACACCGGAGGGGCGCTCGCCGGTCATCAGGAATTTGACCGCCTGTTCGGGCGTGAAATTTTCCAGGCCTGCGATCCCGGGCGCGGCCGGGGCCCAGGGCATGGGCACCGTGGCGGCGAACCCGAGGGCGGCGCCCGTCAGGTGTTTGCCTGCGAGGAACTGGCCTTTTTCATCGCGAGGCGAATGGCAGTCGATGCACAACGCGACGTTGTGCACCAGGTAGCGGCCGCGCTCGATCCGGGCGGTATTGGCATCCGCAGCTTTGGATTCAGAACCGAGGACGGCGCCGAGTAGGAATAGCGGCATGAAGCCGCCAAGGAGGTATCTGGACATGGTGTGTATTGTGGGTTGAGCGCCCAAAAACCCGACACTGGCCCGGAGGTTACAAAATATTTTGAAGATCCGGGAAAATTTCCGGGCCATTTCAAGGAACCCGCTCCTACAGTCTGACTGCGTCGGCGGCAAAGGTCGGGTAAGGAAGACCATCGAACCTGATACAGTCCTTGCCGCGGATCACGCGGATCGACGCGAATGACGGAGGTTTCATCCGCGACCATCCGCGTGATCCACGGGGGAATATTCGCCAATCCCACCGGTGGGAGATGCCGTACACCAGACCTAACAGAGCAGTCCTATTTGGCGGACAGACGGCCGGTTTCGGCCAGCCGGTCGATGAATATCCAGCAGCGGCGGGCCTGCACCTCGGGGCTTTTGGCCTGCAGGATGTAGCGCACAAGCTGGCGGCGTTGCGCCACACTGTGCGCCGCCCAGAGCTCCGCGAGATGCGGTCGGGACTGAAAGGCGTGCTGCATCTCCGCGGGCAACTCAGGTTCGCGCGACGCCGTGTCCGGGGCCAGGGAGAATTCGATGGTGTCGCCGGCATCCACCCCGGCGGCGCGCAACAGTTCGACCTTGAAGGCCAGTTTCCAGCAGCCGGCCTTCCCGGGCAGCAGTGTAACGCGGTCCAAGTCGTCGTTGAACCGGAGCAGCGCGTGCAAACCGCCGGCCGGCGCGGGGGTGAGACCGAGGGCGGAGATCTGCCGGCGGGGTAGGTCCACCCACCGGACCAGGGCGATGCGGTAGAGCCGGGCGCGGCAGGTTCGGGGCATGCGGCAGGGTGGCGGTCTTTTGCCCGGGTCTCAAGCGGAGCCTGTGCCGTTCCTACGCTTGCCCGACCGTCTGTCCTAATCGCCCCGACACTCAGGCTGGCGGACGTAACTTCCGCTCGCACCGGATTAATCCCCGCGCCATATCATGTTCCGACCCATGACCAGTTCCACGGCAGCCAACCAGCGCCATGAAAAGCTCTACGTGCTCGCGCAATGCGTGGGGTGGGGCGGCTTCACACTGATTTACGGCGGCCTGGCCCTGTTCATCAAGGGCATGACGCTGGCCCAGTCCTGCGTGTTCATCGCGACCAATATCTGCGGCCTGCTCCTTTCGCACCTCTACCGCATGTGGATCCACCGCCGGGGCTGGAAACAGCTGAGCTGGCCCGCCTTGGTGCCACGCGCCACGGTGGCCATGCTTCTCCTGGCCATGCTCTGGACGGCGGTCACCTGGCCGCTGTACCTCCTGATCCAGATCGATGAGCCGAAGAAACTCTCCGAGGTGGCGGTATTCCTCCTGTCGGTGCTCAATGGCGTCTGGATCTACGCCATCTGGACGCTGCTGTATTTCGGCTACAACATCGCCGACCGCTACCGCCGTTCCGAGGTGGAGCGCGCCCAGCTTGCCGCCACCGTCAAGGAGTCCGAACTCCGCGCACTCAAGTCGCAGGTCAATCCCCACTTCATCTTCAATGCGCTCAATTCGCTGCGCGCCCTCATTGACGAGGACCCGGCGCGCGCCCGGCTCGCCGTCACGCAGCTCGCCAACCTGCTGCGTTATTCGCTCCAGAGCGGCCAGCTGGAAACCGTGCCCTTCGAGGAGGAGTTGCGCATCGTGAACGATTACCTCGCCCTCGAGCAGGTGCGCCATGAGGAGCGGCTGCGCCTGCGGTTGGACGTCGCGCCCGAGACCCTGCAACTGCCCGTGCCACCGATGCTTTTGCAGACCCTGGTGGAAAATGCCGTGAAGTACGGAATCTCCGCCCGCTCCGAGGGCGGCGAGATTGCCATCACTTCCCGGCGCACGAATGGCGAATTGCGCATCCAGGTGATCAACCCCGGCCTCCTGCCGGAGGCGCCAGCCGCGTCCGCATCCGCCCGCGTCAACGGATCCACCGGCGTCGGCCTGCGCAATGCCGCCGAGCGGCTGCGCCTGCTCTTTGGCGAGCGTGCCGGCTTGCAGCTTCGCGCCGGCGGCACCGACACGGTCATCGCCGAGGCCATCATCCCCCTGATGCCGGCGAAGCATCCTCCGTCCTCATGAAAGCCCTCCTGATCGATGACGAGCGCCTGGCCCGCAGCGAACTGCGCCGCCTGCTCGCGGACTTTCCCGTCATCTCCGTCGTGGGCGAGGCGGCGAATACGAAGCAGGCCCGCGAGCAGATCGCGGCCTTGAAGCCCGACCTGTTGTTTCTCGACGTGCAGATGCCCGGCGAAACGGGCATGCAACTGCTCGAATCGCTTGAACCGCCGGTGCCCGAAGTGATCTTCACGACCGCCTACGACGAATTCGCCGTGAAGGCGTTCGAGCTCAACGCCCTCGACTACCTGCTGAAGCCCGTGGATCCCGCGCGGCTGGCCGCGGCCATCGAGCGGCTCCAGATCAAGATCCGTGGCACCCCGGCGGCCGTGGAAAAAGCCGCGCCGCTCGCGGCCGAGGACAAGGTCTTTGTGCGGGAGGGCGACCGGTGCTGGTTCGTCGAGGTGAAGCAGATCCGGCTGCTGGAGAGCGAGGGGAACTACACGCGGGTTCATTTCGACGAGGCCCAGCCCCAGCTCTTCCGCTCGCTCAACGCCATGGAGGAGCGACTCGATGCCAAATATTTCTTCCGGGCCAACCGCCGCCAGATCATCAACCTCGCCTGGATCGAGAAGATCGAGCCGTGGTTCAGCGGCGGCCTGCTCGTACAGCTCAAGGGCGGCGCCAAGATTGAACTCAGCCGCCGGCAGGCGCAGGAATTCCGCGAGAAGATGAGCCTTTGAGTGCCCTTTTTCGAAATGTGGAACTCAGGAACACAGGAAAATGGGGAAAGAGAAATGGCAGTGCCGTGGGTAGCGTCCGGCCTCCGGACGGACGGTTCGGGATGCGCCCGCCATTCAAGTTCCGCCCGGCTTGCCCGCCATAGCCTTGGCGACGGCGGGAGGCCGGGCCCTACCCACAGAGGCAGCATACCTTGTCTGGTATCCCAACGTTGAGAAACCATCACTAGTTCCATGATCGAAGCCCGTAACCTCACCAAACACTTCCACGACAAAAAACGCGGGCTCATTCCCGCGGTTGAGGACGTGTCCTTCACCTGCCAACCGGGCCGGATCTACGGCCTGCTGGGCGCCAATGGCGCGGGCAAGACCACGACCCTGCGCATGCTCGCCACCCTTATCCAGCCCACCCGCGGCACGGCGACCGTTGCCGGCCACGACGTGGTGGCCGACCCGGTGAAGGTGCGAGCCCATGTCGGATTTCTGGCCGCCAGCACCGCCCTTTACGGCCGGCTCACCGCCCGGGAGATGATCGCGTATTTCGGCCAGCTGCACGACATGGATGACGCGGCCATTGCCGCGCGCATCCGCTTCCTGGCCGACGAGCTGGACATGCACGAGTTCCTTGACCGCCGGTGCGACAAGTTCTCCACCGGCATGAAGCAGAAAACCTCCATCGCGCGCACCCTGATCCACGATCCCGCCGTGATGATCTTCGACGAACCCACGCTCGGTCTGGATGTGATGACAGCCCGCGCCATCGTGCGCTTTGTCCGCCAGTGCCGTGACCGCGGCCGGACGGTGATCTATTCGACCCATGTCATGAGCGAGGTGGAGAAGCTCTGCGATGTCATTGGCATCATCCACGCCGGCCGGCTGGTCGCGGAAGGGACGCTGACGCAGTTGCAGGAGCGGTACGCCGAGACCGACATGGAGGAAATCTTCGTCAAGGCGGTTGGCGGCGAGGCGGCCCTGGTCGCGGCGCTCGAGACCAAGGGGGGCAGCGTATGAACTGGCGCCATATTCTCACCGTTTATCTCAAGGAGCTGAAGGATTCGCTGCGCGACCGCCGGACGCTCATCTCGATGATCGTCATCCCCACACTGGTGATGCCCGGCCTCATGTTTGGCGCCGGCGCCATCATGGCGAAGGTCATGAAGAAGGCGCGATCGGAGGCGACCTCCTTCGTCATTTTGGGCGGAGCCGAATCGCCGGGTGTGGTCGCGGCGTTGCGGGCGGAGCCCCAGTTCCGGGTGGTCGAATCCCGGACGGACTTTCGCGAGCTGATCTCGAACAAGCAGATTCGTCTGGCCGTGGAGATTCCGCCCGGATTCGAGGCGGCCCTGAAATCGGGCGAGCCCCAGACAGTCACGCTTTATCACTACGAGAGTGAGATGAAATCCGGCCTGGGCGTTTCCGCGGTGGAAGGGTTCTTCCGCAACCTGCGGGAGCGGACGGTAACCGAACGCCTGACCGGCCGGGGCCTGCCGGCCAGTTTGGTGAAGCCTTTCGAGGTGCGGCGTGAAAACGTGGCTCCGCCGGAAAAGGTCGGCGGCAACATCATCGGTGGCGTCATCCCCTATCTTATCATCATCATGTGCTTCACGGGCGCGATGTACCCGGCGATCGACCTGACCGCGGGCGAGAAGGAACGCGGGACCATGGAGACGCTGCTGTGCAGTCCGGTGCGGCGCGTGAACATTGTGCTCGGGAAATTCTTCATGGTGATGACGGCATCGGTGACCACCATGGTGCTCTCCCTCGTCTCCATGGGACTCAGCGTGGTGGTGGGCGGCTCGATGCTGGGCGCGAGTGCGGCCAAGTCCGCCCAGGCCGCGGCTGGCACCAAGGCAGCCGCCGGCGTCATCCCCTTCATCGATCCCGCCGGTATCCTCGGAGTGTTCGCCATGGTCCTGCCCGTGGCCGTCCTGTTCGCGGCCGTGCTGCTGGCGGTGGCGCTTTTCGCCAAGAGCTACAAGGAGGCGCAGAGCTACGTTTCACCGCTCATCATCGTCATCATCATGCCGGCGGTCATCGGCATGCTGCCCGGCATCGAGCTCACGGCGAAGACGGCGCTGGTGCCCATTCTCAATCTGTCGCTCGTCTGCAAGGAAATGCTTTCCGGGGTCTGGCACTGGCAGTACATCGCGCTCATTTTCGGTTCAACCACCCTCTACGCCGGCGTGGCGCTGGCGTTCTGCGTGCGGATGTTCAACCGTGAAGACGTGATTTTCCGGGCTTAAACGGCGGCGGTCCCGGCTTGGTTGGTAAAATTTCCCCTAAATCGGGGGCATGAGGGTAAACCCGGAGTAAAACCCGGGCCGACCCGTAGGCACGGTGGAGACTTTGCGATACAATGGGTGCGCACAGTCAAATCCACTAATCGTCATGAACACACACCAAGCCGAGATCAGTTTTCCCGTCCGCCCCGTTGAGTTGAAGATGAAGCGCGCCCGGACCGCGCAGATTGAGATTGTCGATCCTGCCGCCGCGGACGAAGTGCCGGTCCATACCATCAGTCCCTTCGGCGAAACCAACAGCGATCTCGAGGCCCTCCGCACCTGTGAGGCGAATCTCCGTGCTTATGAAGAGCGTCTGCGCGAATGGCAGGACCAACTGGAGCAGGCCCACGCCCAGCAGCAGGTGCTGCCGCGCCGCTCCGCCAATCCCTGGGCCGTGCGCGCGAACGCCACGGAACCGGCCCGGCAGGATGCCTGGCAAAAAGTGCTCCGCGCCCGCGAACTGCTCGAAGTGGAGCAAAAGCACCTCCGGGACGACCGCATCACCCTGCAGGGGCTGGATCAGCAGCTCAAGGAACGCGAGGCGAAGCTGGCGGCCCGCGAAGCCCACGTGAGCCAGCGCGAGCAGCAGATTGCCCAGATCGAGGCGGCGGCCGCCGCGGCCGCGGCCAAGCCCGCGAAGAAATCGGCCCGTTCCTCGCTCATGTCCCTGTCCCGTTCGCCCTTCTCCATCGCGAAGTCGGTGTTTGGTGCCTGAGGATCATTTATGATTCACCGGGTAAACTGAAAAGGTGTGTTTGGTTGGGACGCAAATGGGCGGGTCGAAAGACCCGCCCTTTTCATGCACATCTCAGTAATCGTGGCGTGGTCCTTCAGCCCGCGCTCAGTTCGCTTCACTGGCAGATGACTTTCGCGAACCAGTGCCGGCTGAAGTCCGGCACTACGTCACTCAAGCAGGGCAGGTCAAATGCTCCGCCCTTCTTGTTGATAAGCATTGTCCGCACTCCGGCGGCGTGTAGCCTGCCGGCATGTTCCCCCAGCATGTGATCGCCCGGAAACGTGATGGACAGGTTCTGAGCCGCGACGAGATCGCGGCTTTTGTGCGTGGTGCGACCGACGGGTCCTGGGCGGACTACCAGTTGAGCGCGCTCCTGATGGCGATCTACCTTCGCGGCATGTCGCCGGAGGAAACCGCGCACTACACCGATGCGATGATGCGGTCAGGCGTCGTCGCCGACCTTGCCGCCGTGCCCGGCATCAAAGTGGACAAGCATTCCACCGGTGGCGTGGGCGACAAGGTCTCGATCCCGCTTGCGCCCATCGTCGTCGCCTGTGGCGTGCCGGTGCCGATGATCAGTGGCCGAGGGTTGGGCCACAGCGGCGGCACGCTCGACAAGCTCGAGTCCATTCCAGGATTTCGCACGGATCTTTCCCTGGATGACTACCGGGCGCAGGTGGCGAAGGTTGGATGTGCCCTCATCGGGCAGACGCGGGACCTGGCGCCGGCGGACAAGAAACTTTACGCCCTGCGGGATGTGACCGCGACCGTCGAGTGCATCCCCCTGATTTGCAGTTCCATCCTGTCCAAGAAGCTGGCGGAAGGCATCGATGCCCTGGTGCTGGACGTAAAATTCGGCCGAGGCGCCTTCATGAAGACGAAAGCCGACGCGCGACAGCTCGCAGCGGCATTGGTCGAGGTCGGGCGCGCCGGCGGCAAGCAGGTCCGTGCCTTGCTAACCGCCATGCATGAACCGCTGGGCCGGACCGTGGGCAACGCGTTGGAGGTGACAGAATCCATCGCCTGTCTGCGCGGTGAGGGTCCGGCCGATCTTTGGCAGGTGACCCAGGCGCTCGGCGCCCAGATGTTGATGCTGGGCGGAGTGGCCGCGAATATCGCCGAGGCAGAAGAGAAATTGCAGGAGGCGGTTTCAAGTGGACGCGCGTTGGCGAAATTCCGGGAGATCATCATCGCGCAGGGTGGCGACGGGCGCGTGGTGGACGAACCCAGCCGTTTGCCGCAGGCCCGGCACCAAGTGCCGCTGGCAGCGACGGCTGATGGTCATGTGGCGGATGTCGATGCGATGGGTGTGGCTTTGGCGGCGTTGCGCCTCGGCGCGGGACGGGCCCGGGCCGAGGACAAGGTGGATCCGGCGGTCGGCGTAAGCGGACTGGTGAAGATGGGCGAACGTATTTCGGCCGGTTCACCGCTTTGCGTGATCCATGCGAATGATGCGACGGCATTGGCCGAGGCCCAGGCGATGCTGGCCAAGGCGATCGTCGTCGGCAACGAGCCCGGCGTGCCGCCGGGGCTGATTGATGAATTGATCGGGTAAGCGACGACCGTGCGGTCGAACCGCCCGGAACGCTCAACGCTCAACGTTTAACTTTTAACGCTTAAGTACTGAACCGTTTGTCGTAGCTACGAGCGTGAGCGAGTGAAGTTTTGTCATTCGGAGCGTTATGTCCACTCGCTTACGCTCGTAGCTACGACAGCCTCCGGCACTTAAACGTTCAGCGTTAAGCGTTCGACGTTGAGCGTTCAGGCCGCCATGCGGCCTGTCACTGCTCCATCTCTGACAGCTTGGTCGCGGCTTTTTCCCATTCGCCGGTTGCGTTGGCGATCTGGTCCACGATCGAGCTCAACTCCAGGTTCAGATGATGGAAGCGGCCCTTGTCGGCGTAGGTCGCGGGATCTTCCAGTTCGCCGGTGATCTCGGCCTGTTTGGCCTCGAGGTCGACGACCTTTTTTTCCAACTGGCCGACGTGCTCGCGGAATTTGCGCAGTTCGTTGGCGGAGGGTTTGGCCGCGGACTTGGGTTGGGCTGCAGATGCCGGAGCGACCGCTTCCTGTTTTGGCCGGCCGTCGGTGAAACCGGCGGCGAGGGCCCGGGTCTCGGTGAAACCGGCGGTGAGAGCGGCGCGGGCATCGCCGGCTTTGGATTTCTCCAGGTAGTAGTCGTAATCGCCGGCATAGGGCGTGAGCCGGCCGGAGTGCACGTGGAGCACGTTTTTCGCCAGCGCCCGGATGAAGTGCACGTCGTGGCTGATGAAGATGAGCGTGCCCTCGTAATTCTTCAGCGCGCCGGTGAGGGCGTCGATGGACTGGATGTCGAGGTGGGTCGTCGGCTCGTCCATCAACAGCAGGTTGGGCGGCTTGACGAGGAGACGGGCGAGGGCGAGGCGGGATTTTTCGCCGCCGGAGAGGACGCCGATGGGCTTGTGCACGTCATCCTTGCGGAAAAGGAACGCGCCGAGAATGGCGCGGGCCTGCTGCTCGGTGAGCTGGTTCTCGGCCGTGCGCAGTTCCATCACGTTCTCAAAAACCGTCAGGTCGGTCTTCAGGTTGTCGAGGCGGTTCTGGGCGAAGTAGCCGGTGACCACGTTGCTCCCGAGATCGCGCGTGCCGCCCTGGATGGGCACGATGTCGGCCAGGATCTTCAACAGGGTGGATTTGCCCGCGCCGTTGGGTCCGACAAGGACGATCTTCTGGCCGCGCTCGGCGGTGAAGTTCAGGTCACGATAAACCACGTGGTCGCCGTAGGCCTGCTGCACGTGTTCGAGCTCGATGACCTTGAGACCGGAGCGCGGGGGCTGCGGGAACTTGAAATTGATGCGCTTCAGCTCCTCGGTGGGTTCCTCGACGGCCACTTCCTGCAGGCGCTCGATCTGCTTTTCCTTCGACTTGGCGCGCGAGGCCATCGAGGCCTTGGCGCCGAAGCGGTCCACGAACTTCTGCAGGTGCGCGATCTCGCGCTGCTGGGTCTTGAAGGCGGCGGCCTGCTGGGATTTCCGGGCCTCCTTCTCCTGGATGAAGTTGTCGTAGTTGCCGTGGTAGTAATGCAGCGTGCCGGCGCGGAGCTCGAGCATGCCGGTGCAGAGGGCGTTCAGGAAGGCACGGTCGTGGGAAATGACCACGAGGCCGCCGGGGTAGCGTGTGAGGTAGTCCTGGAACCAGAGCAGGGCTTCCAGATCGAGGTGGTTGGTCGGCTCGTCGAGCAGCAGCAGGGCGGGCTCGGCGACCAGCAATCGGGCGAGGTGGGCGCGCATCACCCAGCCGCCGGAGAAGGTCTTGGCTGGTTTGTCGGCGTCGCCCTCCTTGAAGCCGAGGCCGGCGAGGATTTTGCGGGCGCGTGGCTCCAGGGTGTAGTCAATGTCCCAGTCGTCCTCGTCGGGCTCCAGCTTCTTGCCGCTGGTGGCGATATGGAGGATGGATTCATCGCCGGCGGGGGCGCTTTCCTGGGGCAGAAAGCCGAAGTCCGCGCCGCGTTCCCATTCGATGGTGCCGGTGTCGGCCTTTTCCTCACCCAGGATGAGGTTGAAGAGCGTGGATTTGCCCGCGCCATTGGGTCCGACCAGGCCGAGGCGGTCGGTGCGCGCAATGAACAACGACACGTCGCGAAACAATTCGCGCGTGCCGTAGGACTTTGAGACATCGGCCAGTGTGAGCATGGAAACCGGCCAACACACCGGGTGAAACGCCCGGCGTCAACGCCGGGAATGACTTTTCTGAAACGCCCGCCGGAGCGCCTAGCGCACCACCGTGAGGGCAATGCAGCCGGCCACGGCGACAATGCCGCCCAGGATCGAGCGCTTCGAGGGGCGGTCCCCTTCCAGCCAATAAGTTAGGGGAATGGCGACCAGTGGGGTCGTGGCGACGATGGGCAGGACAATGCCGCTCGGGGTATGGGCCAGCGCCCATTGATAACAGCTGACCCCGAGGACCGGTCCGGCGATCGCGTGGGCCACGTACCAGCGCCAGCCGCGGGGGTCGGGATGCGCGGCCGGCGCGAGCGGCCGTTTCAACAGCGCCAGTACGATGAAAAAAATGACCACCAGACCCAGGCCGCCGAGGATCCGGTGATAGGCGGCCGTGATGCCGTTGATGGCGGGTTCGCCGGCGGCCAGGGCGGCGAAGTTGCCCTGGCGGCTGATGACGGCCCCGAGTCCCTGGCCCAGTGCCCCAATAAACCCGAAAAGGAAGCCCAGCGGTTTCACCTGCACGCGTGGCGGGTTGCGCCGGCTCGGCATGAGGGCCAGCGCCACGCCACCGAGAATCAATGTACTCCAGCCCACCTGCGCCGCGCTGAGCGTCGTTCCCAGCCATAGCCACTCGGTGAGGGCCGCGATCGGAGCGGCGAGACACTGGACCATCAGGACGGTCAGTCGCGATCCGAGCATGGGCAGGGCGGCAAACACGGCGATGTCGCCGATGCCCATGCCGACCATGCCGCTGATCATCAGCCAGCCCGTACTCGCACTGGCAAAACCGGTGCTCAGGCCGTGGGCGTACGCGCCCAGCAATACGGCCGCGACGACGAGACGGCCAATGTTGGCCGTACGCGCGCCGCACGCGCGGACGCTGCGGTTGGCGAAGATGATCGATGTCGCAAAAAAGAGGGCGGTGAGGCAGGCACCAAGCATGGCGGGGCCCGCGACTTGAATGCCCCGTTCTCGCGGTGGCGATTTTTTTATAGCCCTTTTCTGGAGCGTTCGAACCCTTTGATGCAAAGGGAGTAGACTTTTTTGTGGCGGATCTTCGCCCCGTGCACACCCTTATATTCAAATGAAAGCCAAGAAAATCCGCGTAAAGCCCGAGGCCGTGAATGCAGCCCGCGCCGCCAGGAAGGGCCCGATCTCCAAGTTCATCGCGCACCACTACCGTCACTTCAACGCCGCCGCCTTGGTGGATGCCGCCAAGGGCTACGAGGCCCACCTCGCGGCCGGGGGCAAGATGCTCGTGACGCTTGCCGGTGCGATGTCGACGGCCGAACTTGGCATCTCGCTGGCGGAGATGATCCGCCGGGACAAGGTCCACGCCATCGTCTGCACCGGCGCCAATCTCGAGGAGGACATTTTCAACCTGGTGGCCCACGATTACTATGAACGCGTGCCGCAGTACCGGCACCTGACCGCGGCGGACGAAGAGGCCCTGTTGAAACGGCATATGAACCGGGTCACTGACACCTGCATTCCCGAAATGGAGGCCATGCGCCGCATCGAGGCCGCGGTGGCCGACGAATGGCTCGCCGCCGACCGGTCCGGCCAGCGGTTTTTCCCGCACGAGTTCATGTACAAGATCCTGCGCTCGGGGCGGTTGAAGAAATACTATCAGATCGATCCGAAAAATTCCTGGATGCTGGCCGCCTGTGAGAAAGACCTGCCGATCATCGTCCCGGGCTGGGAGGATGCGACCTTGGGCAACATGTATGCCGGGCGCGTCGTGACCGGTGAGATCAAGAACGTCCACACCGTGCGCACGGGCATCGAATACATGGCATGGCTGGCGGGCTATTACACGAAGAACGCGAAGCGGCTCAAAAATGGCGAAGGTTCGATTGGCTTCTTCCAGATTGGCGGCGGCATTGCGGGTGATTTTCCGATCTGCGTGGTGCCGATGCTCCACCAGGACCTCGGCCGCACCGGCGTGCCGCTCTGGGGCTATTTCGCCCAGATCAGTGATTCGACCACCAGTTATGGCAGCTACTCGGGCGCGGTCCCCAACGAAAAAATCACCTGGGGCAAGCTCGGGGCGAAAACACCGAAGTTCATCATCGAAAGCGATGCGACCATCGTCGCCCCGCTGATCTTCAGCTGGGTGCTGGGACGCTGAACGGGCCGCTGGCCCGTTCAGAACGTTCAACATCCAACAACCAACATCCAATGAAAGAACCGGGCCGCGCCCCGACTGTTTTTAGGTTGGGGCGGATTTCTGGTGTTGGGAGTTGAAAGTTGGATGTTGGATGTTGAGCGTTCGGCGGCTCCAAGCCGCCGTATGCCCAATTCCCTTGCCGCTGAGAAATCGCCCTATCTTCGCCAGCACGCCGACAATCCGGTGGACTGGATGCCGTGGGGCGAAGCGGCGTTTGCCAAGGCGCGCGCGGAGCAGAAGCCCATTTTCCTGAGCATCGGCTACTCAACCTGCCACTGGTGCCACGTGATGGCACATGAGTCGTTCGAAAATCCGACCATCGCGGCGTTGCTCAACCAACACTTTGTGCCGGTCAAGGTGGACCGCGAGGAGCGGCCGGATGTGGACAAGGTTTACATGAGCTATGTCCAGGCGATGACCGGCCATGGCGGCTGGCCGCTTAGCGCGTGGCTGACACCGGAGCTGAAGCCGTTCTTCGGCGGCACCTATTTTCCGCCCGAGGACCGGCATGGGCGGGCGGGTTTTCCCGCGCTCTTGCAGGTGATCGCCCGTGGCTGGGAGATGGAGCGCGACAAGCTTGTTGCGGAGGGCGACCGGGTGCTGGGCACCTTGCGGGAATACCACGGCCGGTCCGCCGGCGCCGCGGAGCCGTCCGATCTCGTGCTGACGGGAGGCGCGGCGTTTGAGAAGTGCTTCCAGCATTTTTACGAGTCGTTCGACCCCAAATGGGGCGGCTTTGGCGGGGCGCCTAAATTTCCGCGGGCGACGAATTTCAATTTCCTCTTCCGCGTGGCGGCCGTGCAGGGCGCGCAGAGCGAGGTTGGGGCGGAGGCGGTGAAGCTCGCCACGGCCACGCTGCGGGCGATGGCGCAGGGCGGGCTGCATGACCACGTGGGCGGAGGGTTTCACCGTTACTCGGTGGACGAGCAGTGGTTCGTGCCGCACTTCGAGAAGATGCTCTACGACCAGGCCCAGCTGGCGGTGAGCTACCTCGAGGCCCGGCAGGCCACCGGCAATCCCACGTTTGGCTGGGTGGCCCACGACATCCTCGATTATGTGCAGCGCGATCTGACCCATCCCGCCGGCGGATTCTACACGGCAGAGGATGCGGACAGCCTCGTGACCCACGGCGGCAAGGAGCATGCCGAGGGGGCGTTTTATGTCTGGGGCGCGGAGGAATTGCGCGCGCTGCTTGGTGAGGATTACGATTTTTGCGCGGCGCATTTCGGCGTGCTGGCGGAGGGCAATGTCGGGCCGCCGCAGGATCCGCAGGGTGAGTTTCGCGGCAAAAACATCCTCCGGGCCCGCGCTTCGCTGGGGGACACGGCGACCAAGCTCAACCTCACGCCTGAGACCGCGGAGGCAAAGCTGCTGGCCGTGATTGCCCGGCTGCGACAGGCGCGGGCGGACCGTCCGCGGCCGGGTCTCGACAACAAGATTCTCACGGCGAACAACGGACTCATGATCTCGGCCTTCGCCAAGGCCGCTCAGGTTTTGGGTCGTGCCGACTCTGGTTCCGGCGCGGTGGATTACCTGCAGGTGGCCACGCGCGCTGCGGAGTTCATCCGGCGTGAACTGTACGATGAGAGTCGCGGCGTGCTTTACCGTTCATGGCTGGACGGCCGCGGCACGACGGAAGGGTTTGCCGAGGATTATGCCTGTCTCGTGCAGGGATTGCTCGACCTTTACGAGGCCGGTTTCGACGTGCGCTGGCTCCAGTGGGCCGTGCAATTGCAGGCGACGATGGACCGTGAGTTTTGGGACGAGGCTGGCGGGGGATACTTCAACTCACGGGCGGATGACAAGTCGCTCGTCCTGAGACTGAAGGAGGACTACGACGGAGCGGAGCCGGCGCCGAGTTCGCTGGCCGCAATGAACCTGCTGCGCCTGGAGGCGATGGTGGGGGGCGACCAAGGAGTTTATCGTAACCGGGCCTTGCAGACCATCGAAGGTTTGCGCCCGCAATGGGAACGCGCCCCCCAGGCGTTGCCGCAGATGGTGTGTGCCATTGAACTTGCACTGGCGACGCCGCGACATGTGGTTCTGGCCGGTGATCCTGCGAAGGAAGACTTCCGGGCGTTGGCAAAGGTTTTGCATGAAGAACTGGGGCCTCGCCAAACCTTGCTGGCGGCCGACGGTGCAATCGGCCAAGCGTGGCTGGGGGAACGGCTTCCGTGGGTGGCGCCCATGCAACCGCTGAATGGCCGGGCGACGGCCTATGTTTGCCAGAATCACGCCTGCCAAGCCCCGGTGAGCACGCCGACGGAGCTGCGGTCAATGCTTACGCTTAATAGGTAATTTTCTCCGTTGCGGTAGGCCTGAATGCACGGGACAAAAAGTGCGTGAAAATCCTCGCGGTCGAAGACGACAAGATGGCCCTGATGATGTTGCGTCAGGCGCTGACTCGTCTGGGCCACGAGGTGATCGAGGCGAAAAACGGCAAGGAGGCCTGGGCATTGTTGCGGCGCGACCCCGTGCGCGTGGTCGTGAGCGATTGGGAAATGCCGGAGGCGGACGGCCTGGAACTCTGCCGCCGCATCCGCGCCCGGATGAAGGCCGAGTACGTTTATTTCATTTTGGTCACGGCCCGCGACGACTCCGAGGCCAATCAGCAAAACGCCATGGATGCCGGCGTGGATGATTTTCTGACGAAGCCTCTGGACCTCCTGGAACTGCGCATGCGTCTGCGCACGGCCGAACGCATCCTGCGCTACACCACCCAAGTTCGCCAGCTCGAGGAGCTGCTGCCGATTTGTTCCTACTGCAAAAAAATCCGTGACGACAAAAATTACTGGCAGCAGATGGAAGGCTACATCAACGAGCGGACCGGCAGCGAGTTCAGCCACTCCATTTGTCCGGACTGTTATACGCGCGTGATCGTACCTGAGCTGGAAAAACTGAAACAGCAGCAGTAGCGTGCCGGCATGGATGAACGCCTGCTACGCCTGGAAGAGAAGATCGCCTATCTAGAGCGCCATGTGGCCGAGCAGGACCGGGCGATGCTGGAGCTAACCGACCAGGTCGCGCGTTTGCGGCAGGCCCTGCTGACGATGCGCGAGCGTCTGCCCGATTCGCCAGCAGGCGGGGAAAGCACCCCCGAGGACGACCGTCCGCCGCATTATTAGGGCAGGGCGGTATAGTTGATGGCGTTCCTCTCTAGGAGCGGCTTTTATGCCGCGAGATTACGCACTCGGTCGCGGCAAAAAGCCGCCCCTGCAGCCAACCCGTAATGCCGACCGGATGGCGCATCCTGGGTTCACCGGCTTTTCCGTGTGAACACCATCGGATCATTGAGCAGCTTGGGATTTTTGAGCTGACGTTTGATCAGTTTCTGAAGGGCGGCGCGGCCCTTCGTTTCCTCGGGCACGACCTTGGTGCTGACGGTGAACACGCGGAGCTGCGTGGCATCGGATGACAGCTCATATGTCAGGTAGACAAAGAGCCGCTCGGAGCTGTTCAGGTCCTGCACGCTCAAAAATGCCGTGCCGGCGAAGTCCGAGTGGAAGGCGCGGTAGATGTCCTTGTCCATCGAGACCACGTAGGTGACGTCATCCAGCTTTCGCACATACATCATCTCCTCCTCTTTGCTTTCCTTGTCCACGGCGAGCCAGTCGCCGATGAGACGCGGATCTATTTTGCGGGTGGGCTTGGCCGTGAGGGAAACATCGTAATTGCAGCCGGTGAGAAAGAACCCGGCGACGAGGAGCATGGCGGCGAAGGCGGGGACGTTTTTCATGGGGAGTGTGGCGATATCACCAGTACAGTAAGGACCGATAGGCAGACTTGCTGTTGATACATGGTGGCGGCGCGCATCGCACGGCTATTCCGGAACGGTGGTGCGCCTCCCGGGTTGTCACCGGCAACAAAGTGTGGTGCGGTTTCTCTGCCATGCGCTGGAAAGACAACTGGGAGGAGACCCGCGAGCATTTCCGCCGCTGGTGGGCGCGCGACGGGTTGGTCGTGGTGCC
>CAZFHG010000053.1:0-19404 GCA_964518665.1 uncultured Opitutaceae bacterium
TCGGTGATGAGGTGAAGGAACTAGTTGAGCTGCTCTTCGGTAAGGTCCGAAGCGCGCAGGTCGGGATCGAGCCCGGCTTCCTTGACCAGGAAATCGGCGCGGGTGGCCCCGATGCCGTTGATGTAACGGAGGGAGTACGCGACTTTCTTTTTCGCGGGAATTTCTACACCGAGGAGACGTGGCATGTTGGATTTGGTTGAGAGTTAAAGTGAGTTGGAAATTTGAGAGAAAATCAGGTGGAACGGGGCTGCGTGAGGATTTCAGGGCCCTGGTCGGTCGTGAGCACGGTATGTTCGAAGTGGGCGGAGGGCGATCCGTCGGCGGTGACCACTGTCCAGCCATCGGAGAGCGTCTTGGTGCGGTAGCCGCCGGCATTCACCATGGGCTCGATCGCCAGCGTCATCCCGGGTCTGATCTTCGGCCCGGTGCCGCGCCGGCCAAAGTTGGGGATCTCCGGAGGCTCGTGCATCGAAAGACCGACACCGTGGCCGACCAGGTCGCGGACGACGCTGAAGCCGTGGGCTTCGACGTATTCCTGGACGGTCGCGGAAATGTCCCCGATGCGGTTGTCGACGCGGGCCTGTTCGATGCCGAGGTGCAGGGCGCGCTCGGTGACGAGCAGCAGTTCCTGCAACCGGGGATTGATCCGGCCCACCGGCACGGTGACGGCGTTGTCACCGATGTAACCGCGGTATTCGACGGTCACATCGAGTGAGACGATGTCACCGTCACGCAGAATGCGGCGAAGATTACCGATGCCGTGGACGACTTCCTCGTTGACCGAGACGCAAATGTAGGCCGGGAAACGGCGTGAACCGATCTGGTAGCCGTAATCGGCGCTCCGGGCACCATGCGAGGCGATGAGATCCTTGGCTATCTGATCCAGATCGTAGGTCGTGATGCCAGGACTGACGTGTTCCTTGAGCTTGGCCAGCACCGTAGCGGCGATGGCACAGGACTCGCGCATGCGGGCGATTCCATCGGAAGTTTTTTCCGGAATGCTCATGCGACGGTCGCGGCCTCCAAAGCGAGGCCGAGGGTCCTGTAGTGCTGGACGACGGATGCGGGAGCATCGGCAGCGGCGGCAACACCCTGCAACGATTCGTCGCGGGCATCGAGCCATTCATCCAGAACTTGGGCTTGGAGCAGCGTAGCCGGGAAGTCCGTAAGGACAAAGCCCGCATCAGGTTTGCGTGCGAAAAACCACCGGCGCATTGCTGCGATGATGGCCTTGTCAGCGGCAGGTGTGCCGTGACCGCGCGAAATCTCCGACCGCATTAGTTTGGCGGGAGAGACGTGCTCAATGTGCAAAGAACGGGTCTGGCAAAACAGGGTTTCCATGAAGGAATCCGGCGTGCCGAGACATAGCAGCTTGATCTTGGCGGGAGCGCCGCAATCAGCGAAGGGGTCGGAGATGCCAGCCATCACGACCAGAGTAAAGAACTAAAGTGCAAAGTGTCTGATTCCCCACGCAATGAGGCCGATCAGGAAGATAATCAGCATCGGCAGGGCGATCTTCATGACCGCCTCGGTGCTTAGCGCATCGCCAGTCATGCCGGTGGGACTGTTGCTCCGGGCCCGGATCCGACCCTTCTTGAGGAAGCCGTCATAGTGGCGCTGGAGGAGGAAGGTCTCGATCTGCTTCATGGTATCGAGCACGACACCCACCGTAATCAACATGCCGGTGCCGCCGAAGAAAATGGCAATACGCTGGGGAACATTGAGTTCGAAGAGCAGAAAGTCGGGCATGACCGCGATGATCGTCAGGAATACCGCACCGGCCAGGGTCAGGCGGGTCATGATGAAGTCGAGGAACTGCGCGGTGGGCTCACCAGGGCGAACGCCAGGGATGTAACCGCCGTACTTTTTCAGGTCATCCGCGATCTGGATCGGCTTGAACATGACGGACACCCAGAAGTAGCTGAAAAAGAGGATCAGCGAGGTATAAATGGCGTAATAGGTCCAGTGGCCGCGCAGCAGATTGTCGGCAAACTCGACCAGAAACTTGATGTTAAAGGCAGCGCCGATCTGGGAGAAAATCTGCTGGGGGAAGAGCAAAATGGCGCTGGCGAAGATGACCGGCATGACGCCTGAGTAATTCACCTTCAGGGGCAGGAATGAACTCTGGCCACCCATGACCTTGTTCCCGACGACCCGCTTGGCGTATTGCACCGGGATTTTACGCTGCCCTTGCACGACCATGATGATGCCCATCGTCACGAGAACGAAGAGCAGGCCCATCACGATGCCTTGCGGCAGACCAAGGCGGGCCACACCGACGGGGGCGAAAAAGAGCTGATACGTCGAGGCCGCGGCGCCGGGGATGTCTGCGAGAATGCCAACGGTGATCAGAAGGGAGACACCGTTGCCGATGCCGCGCTGCGTGATCTGCTCGCCCAGCCACATCAGCAACATCGTACCCGCGGTCATGAAAATGACCGAGGTGATGAGGAAGCTCAGTTTGCCGGTAATGACGATGCTGCCGTAAGTGTTGATGTCGTAGCCGGGAAACAGGCGACCGGGATTCTCCAGGGCCAGAATGAGCAGCGTACCCTGGATCAGGCAGATCAACACGGTCGCATAGCGCGTGTATTGGGTGAGCTTCTGGCGACCGACATCACCTTCCTGCTGGAGCCGGCTGAGGGCGGGCACCACGGCGGTCATCAACTGAAAGATAATGGAGGCGCTGATGTAGGGCATGATGCCCAGCGCCGCGATGGCGCCTTTGACGAGCGCGCCGCCGGTGAACATGTTGTACAGTCCAACCAGTGAACCCGCACCGGCCGCCGTCTGGTCCGCGAAGAACTGCTGGAGCGGATGCGGATCGATCCCGGGCAACGGAATGGCGGCAGCCACCCGCGCCACGAACAACAGCGCCAGCGTATAGAAAATGCGCGAGCGCAACTCGGGGATCTTCAGGGAGTTCGTGAAGGCGGAAAACATTGAGAAAGGGAGCTGAGGTCCGAAGAGGATGCCGGCAGGCGATTAGGAAACCGCCGGCACGGTTCAGGAAACAATGGCTTGGCCACCGGCCTTTTCGATCTTGGCCTTGGCGGACGCCGTGAACTTCGCGGCGGTGACCTTGAGCGCGCGGGTGATTTCACCATCGCCGAGAATCTTGACCGTCTGCTCGCCCTTGCGGATCAAACCGGCCGCGGCCAGCGTCGTGGCGTTGACCTCCGTGATCCCGGCATCAAGCGCGGCGAGTTCGCCGACGTTGAGAACCGCGACCTCGGTGCGGAATTCGTAATTGTTGAAGCCACGCTGGGGCAGCTTGCGGTAAAGGGGCATCTGGCCGCCTTCGAAACCGGGGCGGATGCTGCCGCCGGAACGGGCCGTCTGGCCCTTGCCACCGCGACCGGAGGTCTTGCCGTGGCCGCCGCCTTCGCCGCAGCCGACACGCTTCTTGCGGTGAATGGCACCGGCGACGTTCTTGAGTTCGTGAAGTTTCATGGATGTTTCCTCGATTGGGCGCCCCACCCCGGCATTGGCGGGATGGAACTCGGATTAATGTTAAATGGGATCAGGTGGCCTGACGGCTGGCGGCAAAATCAGCCGCGAGGCGCAGTTTCTGCAGGCCGGCCAGGGTCGCATGCACGACGGCGATGTGATTCTTCGAACCCATCGACTTCGTGAGCACGTTCTTGACACCCGCGGCCTCGAGCACGGCCCGCACGCCGCCGCCGGCGATGAGACCGGTGCCGGTGGTGGCCGGACGCAGGAGGACCTTGCCGCCGTCGTATTCGCCCAGCACGTCGTGCGGGATGGTGTCACCCTTGAGCTTGACGGTGACGAGATGCTTGTGGGCGTTGGCGGTGCCCTTCTTGATCGCGTCGGGCACTTCGTTGGCCTTGCCATAGCCGATGCCGACCTTGCCCTTGCCATCGCCAACCACGGCGAGGGCGGAGAAGCTGAAGCGACGGCCGCCCTTGACGACCTTGGCGCAACGATTGATGAAGACGACCTTCTCAATCATCGTCGGGCCGTCGGACGGCTCGGCGTTGCGATTGCGGTCGTCGCGGCGGGGGCCGCGGTTGAAATCACGGCGCGCCGGACGCGGGGCGCGCTGTTCGGTCGCGGGAGCGGGCGTGGGCGTGGCAGCGGCGGGGGTCTCGGAAGCGGGAGTGGAGGGAGTGGTATCGGTGCTCATGGGCGATGACTTAGAATACGAGGCCGCCTTCGCGGGCCGCGTCTGCGAACTGTTTGACTTTGCCGTGATAACGGGCGCCGCTGCGGTCGAAAACGACCGAGGCAATGCCGGCGGCCTTGGCCTTGGCGGCAAAGGCGACGCCGAGCTCCTTGGCTCCGGCGAGATTGGCGGCGAGCTTCTTGGCGCGGAGACCGGCGTCGAGGCTCGAGAGGAAAACCAGCGTGGTGCCGGTTTCGTCGTTCACCGCCTGGGCATAGATATGCTTGGTGCTGAACTTGACGCAGACACGCGGGCGGGCGGCGGTGCCGGTGACCTTCTTGCGGATTCTCCAGCGGCGTTTCTGGAGGAGTTTGGCTTTGTAAATGGTGTTCATGGGTGGACCCCGAAAATTCTGGGTTGCGGTTGGCGTTAAGCGACGGTCTTACCTTCCTTGCGGCGGACGCGTTCGCCGACGATGCGGACACCTTTGCCCTTGTAGGGCTCCGGCGGATAATAGCCGCGGATCTCGGCGGTGACGGCCCCGACGAGCTGCTTGTCGGCGCCTTCGATCTTCAGCTTGGTCTGGTCAGTGACGGTGACCTTGATGCCCTCTGGAATGTCCATCAGGATCGGGTGCGAATAACCGAGCGCGAGGTCGAGCTGCTTGCCCTTGAGGTTGGCCTTGAAGCCGACGCCTTGGATTTCGAGCTCCTTGGAGTAGCCTTCGCTGGCTCCCTTGACCATGCCGGCGATGACCGAGCGAACCGTGCCATACATGGCCTTCGCAAAGCGGCTGTCGTCCGTGGTGGGCGAGACGATGACCTTTTTGTCGGTCACGGTGATATTGACAACGGGCGCGAAGGACTTCGCGACCTTGCCCTTGGGTCCCTCGACGCGGACGGTGTGGTCCTTGATTTCGACCTTCACCTTGTCGGGAATGGAAACGGGTTGTTTACCGATGCGGCTCATGGTGCGTGCTCCTTACCAGACGTTGCAGACGAGTTCGCCACCCGCCTTGTTGCGGCGGCAGTCCTGGTCCTTCATGAGACCCTTGGACGTGGAGAGAATGGAAATGCCGAGGCCGTTGAGGACGCGCGGAATCTCGGTGTAGCGATAATAGAGACGGCGGCCCGGGGTGGAGACGCGGTCGATGCCGGTGATGACGGGAGCGCCGTCCACGTACTTCATCTTCACGACGAGAGTCTTGTGGCCCAGGGCGTCGGTGCCGTCGGCGTAGTCCGAGACGTAGCCCTCGGCCTTGAGGATGGCGGCAATCGCCTCCTTGAGTTTGGAATGCGGGGAGGCGCATTCGGCGAGACGGGCCTTCGACGCATTGCGGAGGCGGGTCAGAAAATCACTGATGGGATCGGTCATGGTGGATGTTGTTTGGGCTGGGGCGGGTCATATCCGACGCGTCTTGCAACGCGTAAACTCCCGCCAAAAGGAATTACCAGGAGGACTTGGTGACGCCCGGGATCTTGCCGGCGAGTGCGAGTTCACGGAACTGGATACGGGACACGCCGAACTGCCGGATATAGGCGCGCGGGCGGCCGCTCATGGAGCAGCGGTTCTTGATACGGACGGCGGCGGAGTCGCGCGGGAGCTTGGCGAGCTTCTTCTGCGCCGCAAAGAACTCGACGTCGGTGGTGTTGGGGTTGGCGAGGATCGCCTTGAGCTCGGCGCGCTTGACCTTGTGCTTCTCCACGAGGAGCACGCGCTTCTTGTTGCGTTCGATGGCGGATGTTTTCGGCATGGCGTGGGGAGAATCAGGCGGCGGTGTTGGTCTTGGTGGTCTCGGAGCGGCGGAACGGCATGCCCAGGAGCCGGAGCAGCTCGCGGCCCTCGTCATCGGACCCGGCGGTCGTCACGATCGTGATGTCGAGGCCCATGTGCTTCTTGACGGCCTCGAGGTTGATCTCGGGGAAAATCGAGTGATCGGTGATGCCGAGGTTGTAGTTGCCCTGCCCGTCGAGCTTGGGGGAGACACCACGGAAGTCGCGGATGGAGGGGAGCGCCACCGCCAGCAGGCGATAGAGAAATTCCCACATGTTGTTGCTGCGCAGCGTGACACAGCAGCCAACGATCTGGCCCTGCCGCAGCTTGAAATTGGAAATGGCCTTCTTCGACTTCGTGAGCACGGGCTTCTGGCCGGTGATCTGGGCGAGGTCGCGCTGGACGTCGGCGATCTGGTTCTTGTCCGCCTCGGCATCGATGCCGGTGTTGACGACGACCTTGGCGATCTTCGGCACCTGGTGCTTGTTTTTGTAACCGCGGCTCTTCACGAGCTCGGGGGCAACCTGCTCGGTGTAGAGTTTCTTAAGTGTGGGAACGTAGCTCATTGGAGGGGCCACCGGATTACCGACCCGGCGGCAAAGGAGTGAGTGTTAAGTGGAAAAGCGTTCAGTAACGCAGGCGCGGCTGCCGGTTGGCAAGCGCGCAATGGTCCGAACTCAGGTGGTGGCGGGAACGGGGGCGGCTTTCTTCCGCTTGCTCGCGTCGTAAACCGCCTGGAGCATGAGATTGGAGACATGCACGGAACCCTCGCGCTCGGCGATGGTGCCCTGGGGATGCTCCTGGGATTTCTTGAGGTGGCGCTTGATCATCGCGACGCCCTCGACGCGGACGCGCTCTTTCTTCGCGAGAATCTCAAGGACTTTGCCGGTCTTGCCCTTGTGGGAGCCGGAGATGACGACGACCTGGTCGCCGCGCTTGACGTGGAATTTCTGGGCCATGTTAGAGAACCTCCGGGGCGAGCGAAATGATCTTCATGAAGTTCTTCGCGCGCAGTTCGCGGGCGACGGGGCCGAAGATGCGGGTGCCCTTCGGGTTGTTCGTCGCATCGATGATGACGATGGCGTTGCTATCAAAGCGCAGGTAGCTGCCGTCGGCCCGGCGCACCGGAACCTTCGTGCGAACGACGACGGCCTTGGCGACCTCGCCCTTTTTCACGGTAGCGTCAGTCGCGCTGTCTTTGATATGAACGGTGATGATGTCGCCGACGCCAGCTGTGGCGGTGATCTGACCCTTACGGTTGATCATGGCGGCGCGACGGGCGCCGGTGTTGTCGGCAACCTCGAGAATTGAGCGCAATTGAATCATGGCAGGCCTCCTGTGGTAGGTTGTTTAAGTGCTGGGCCGCGGCGCTCAGGCCTTGGCGGGTTCCTTGACGGTCTTGGTGGGGACAGTCTCGGCGACGTCCTTCTCGGTGATGGCCTCGGGCGCGACGGCAACGGCGCGTTCCACGACGTTGATGATGCGCCAGCGCTTCAGGCGGCTGATGGGGCGGGTCTCCATGAGCTCAACCTTGTCCCCGGCCTTCGTCTCGTTCTTCTCGTCGTGCGCGTGCACGACGGTCTGGCGGTTGACGACCTTGTGGTACAACGGGTGCGGCGTCTTGTAAGGGATGGTCACCTTGACGGACTTGTCGCCGGAGCGACTGGTGACGAAACCAATGAGGGTCTTGCGGCGGTTATGGCGGACGTGAGTGGACATGGCTTAGGGCGCCTCAGGCGGCTTGGCTTTTTTTCTGGTTAAGGACGGTCTCAAGGCGCGCGACATCCTTGCGGAGGGAGCGCAGCTCATGGGTCTTCTCAACCTGGCCGGTGTGCTTGCGCAGGCGCAGCTGGATGAGTTGCTCGCGGATTTCGCGCAGCTTGGTGCTGATTTCAGCGGGCGAGAGTTCGCGGATTTCTTTGGAAGTCATGACGGAACGGCAGGTTGGTTAGCGGTTAGGCCTGGGTGCCTTCGCGCACGATGAAACGGCAACGGAAGGGCAGCTTGGCATCGGCGAGGCGGAAGGCCTCCTTGGCGACGGTGGTGGGCACGCCGGAGAGTTCGAAAAGCACGGCGCCGGGCTTGATGGTGGCGACGTAGTATTCGACCGGGCCCTTGCCCTGGCCCATGCGGGTCTCGGCGGGCTTCTTGGTGACGGGCTTGTGGGGGAAGACGCGGATCCAGAGTTTGCCCTTGCGCTTCAGGTGGCGCGAGATGGTCACGCGGGCCGCTTCAATCTGCTGGCCGGTCATGGGACCACGGGTGAGGGACTGCAGGCCGAATTCACCGAAGGCGAGCGTATTGCCGCGCTTGGCATTGCCGGCGCGGGAACCCTTCTGGGATTTGCGGTATTTGGTACGGGCGGGAGCTAAAGCCATGGGAGGATTCTCCTAGTTACGAATGCGATCGGAGAGGGATCAGTTGTTGTCGGACTCTTTTTTGCAGATCCAGCACTTGACGCCGATCTTGCCATAAACGGTCAGGGCCTCGGCAAAGCCGTAGTCGATGTTCTCGCGGAGGGTGTGCAACGGCACGCGGCCCTTGCGCTGCCATTCGCGGCGGGCGATGTCCGAACCGCCGAGGCGGCCCGAGCACTGGATACGAATACCTTCGGCACCGAGCGCCATGGCCATTTCCACGGCCTTCTTCATGGCCCGGCGGAAAGCGATGCGGCGTTCGAGCTGGAGGGCGACGTTCTCGGCCACGAGGGCGGCCTCGATCTCGGGCTTCTTGACCTCCTGGATGTCGAGGAGGATCTCCTTGCCGGTGAGTTTGGCGAGCTCCTCCTTGATCTTCTCGATCTCCTGCCCCTTGCGCCCGATGACGATACCGGGACGGGCGGTGTAAATCTTGACGCGCACGCGATTCGACGCGCGCTCGATGAAGATGCGCGGCACGGAGGCCTGCTTCAGCTTCTCCATGAGCTTTTCGCGGATGATCTGGTCCTCGAGGAGGAGCTTGGGAAACTCCTTCTTGCCCGCGTACCAGCGGGACTGCCAGTTGCGGCGGATTGCGAGACGGAAACCGGTCGGATTGGTCTTTTGGCCCATGGGGATATCAGTTGGAGTTGCCGTCCGAGAGGACGATGCGGATGTGCGACATCTTCTTACGACGGGGCATCGCAGTGCCACGGGCGCCGGCTTTGAAACGCTTGAGGACGGGACCGTTTTCCACGATCGCGCTCTTCACCGTGAGGGTGTCGGCCGAGAGGTTCAGGTTGTTCTCGGCATTGGCGATCGCGCTCTTGAGGGTCTTGACGATGAGGCGCGCGGACTTGCGCGGGATGAGCGTCAGGTAATCGACGGCTTCCGCGGCCTTGCGGCCTTGGATGGTGCAGGCTACTTCGCGCACCTTTTTAGGGGACATGCGCGCGTAGCGGGTGAGGGCTTGGACTTCCATGATGATGATTCCTTCGGAGGCGGCAGCAGAATCGCGGAAGCGGTCCCCTGCCCTTTTGGTGTTGGCGGTGGTTAAGTGTTAAATGGCCTTGGCGGTATGGGCGCCGTGCGACTTGAAGATGCGGGTCGGGGAGAACTCACCGAGCTTGTGGCCAACCATGTTTTCGGTGACGTAGACGGCGATGAACGCCTTGCCGTTGTGCACGCTGAACGTGTGCCCGATGAAGTCGGGGGTGATCGTCGAGCGGCGGGACCAGGTCTGGATGGGCTTCTTGGCGCCGGATTTGGTCGCCTTCTCGATCTTCTCGAGCAGGTGGTAATCGACGAAAAAGCCTTTTTTGATGGAACGTGCCATGGTGCGGAGTCGTTGAGATTACTTTTGGCCGCGCGGCTTGCGACCGTTGTGGTGGGCGATGATGAGGCTGTTGGAGGGCTTGGAGCGCCGGCGGGTGACAAAGCCCTTGGCGAGCTGACCCCACGGGGACACGAGGTGCTGGCGACCGCCACCACCCTTGGACTTGCCCTGGCCGCCACCGTTCGGGTGATCGACCGGGTTCATGGCCATGCCGCGCACGGTCGGACGGACGCCGAGCCAGCGCTTGCGTCCGGCCTTGCCGAGCGACTGCTGGTTATGGTCAGAGTTGCCGACTTCACCGATGGTGGCGCGGCACTTCGGATTGACGAGGCGGAGTTCGCCGGAAGGCATCTTGAGTTGGGCAAAACCACCCTCGACGGCAATGAGTTCGAGGCCGGTGCCGGCGGAACGGGCCAATTGCGCGCCACGGCCGGGGATCAGTTCCACGCAGTGGAGACGAGTTGACGGGGGGATGAGCTCAAGCGGGAAGTTATTGCCCACATTGAAATCATTCGTCGTGGCCTTGTCCGAGGTGACGATCGTGTCGCCAACCTTCAGGCCCTTGGGCGCGATGATGTAGCGCTTCTCACCATTGGCGTAGGCCACGAGGGCAAGATGCGCGGTGCGGTTCGGGTCATACTCGATCGCCTGGACGCGGGCGGGCATGTCGAGCAGGTCGCGCTTGAAATCAATGATGCGGTAGAGCTGCTTGTGACCGCCGCCACGGTGGCGGGAGGTGACACGGCCGTAGACATTGCGGCCGCCGGTCTTCGGCTTGGGCTCGGTGAGGTTGCGCTGCGGACGCTCCTTGGAAACCACCACCTTGTTGAGGGAGGTGAAGCGGCCCGCGGGCGTGAGAGGGCGGAAAGATTTGATAGCCATGTTGGGATTCTCCTTGGGTCGGCGCCGGCTCAGACGAGCTCGATCTTGTCGCCGGTCTTGAGGGTCACGATCGCCTTCTTGTAGTCGGAACCGACGGTCGGGCGGCCGGTGCGGCTCTTCTTGTTTTTGCCGCGGTAGTTCTGGATGTTCACGCGGCGGACGGTGACCTTGAAGGTTTCCTCCACGGCGGCAGCCACGGTGTGCTTTGTGGCGTCCGGAAAAACCTCAAAGGTGTACTGGCCGAGATCGGCGGACTGCTTGTTGGATTTCTCCGTGAGACGGACGTGCTTGAGCACTTTGTCGGCGTTCATTAGTTCTTACCTCCGTTGACGCGGGCGATGATGGCCTCGAGCGCCTTGGTGCTGACGATGATCTTCTGGTACTGGGCGAGATCGAGGGTGTTGAGCTTCGCGGCCTCCTGCAGCGAGACGCGCTCGATGTTGCGGGCGGCCCGGGCGGCCTCGACGGTGAACGGAGCGTCCACGAGGAGAACCTTGCCCTTGGGGGCGATGCGACCGACCACCTCGTCGACGTGCTTGGTCTTAGTCTGATTGGCGGCGAACTGCTCGATGACGGCGATTTCGCCGGCCGAGGCGCGATCGTAGAGGGCGCGGCTGAAGGCGAGGGCCTTCACCTTGCCGTTGATCTTCTTGGAATAGTCACGCGGCTTCGGGCCGAACACGACGCCACCGCCGACCCACAGGGGGGAACGGATGGAGCCGGCGCGGGCGCGACCGGTGCCCTTCTGACGCCACGGCTTCTTGCCACCGCCGCGGACTTCGCCACGGGTCTTGGTGGAGTGCGTGCCTTGGCGGTTGTTGGCGTTGATCGCGACGATCACCTCCTTGACGGCCTGGAGGCCTTTGTCGCCTTCGAATGTGGGGAGACCGGCGAAATCCTTTTCGCTGCTGGTCTTACCATCGGAACTGAAAACAGTGAGTTTCATGGCTGCGTATTCTTCCGGTTAGGCTTTGGGCTGGCCCTTGATGGCGCTGCGCACAATGACGTCATCCCCATTGGCGCCAGGGATGGCACCCTTGACGAGGAGGAGGTTCTTGTCGGCGATGACCTTGACGATGCGCAGGTTCTGGACGGTGCGCTTCTCGCTGCCCATGTGACCGGGCATGATCTGATTCTTCCACACGCGGCCGGGGGTCTGGCGCATGCCGATGGCTCCGATGCGGCGGTGGAACATGGATCCGTGGGAGGCGGGACCGCCGGCGACACGGTAGCGTTTCACCACACCCTGGAAACCCTTGCCCTTGGTGATGCCGATGACATCGACCAGCTGGCCTTCCGTGAAGGAAGTGACATTGACGACGTCACCCACCTTGAGCGTAGGGGCATCGGCCAGGCGCACTTCGCTGAGCACGCGCGGGGCGCTGTCGAGGCCGGCCTTCTTGGCGTGGGCGAGTTCGGCTTTGCTGGCGTTCCGGGCCTTCTTGGCCGAGAAGCCGATCTGGACGGCATTGTAACCGTCGGTGGCCGCGGTCTTGACTTGCACGACCGCGCAGGGGCCGGCTTCGACCACGGTGACGGGTACGAGCACGTTCTGTGCATCGTAGACCTGCGTCATTCCGAGTTTTTTACCTAAAAGCGATGAGATCATGGGCTAAGTGGTAGGTGGAAGTTTTTCCGTTTAACGACCTACATTAGAAGAACCCAGCGGTGCGCGGGGCGCACATGGGCAACTGCTAACTGAGGAGTTGTGGAATCAGTAAGTTATACGTTGATGGTGATATCTACGCCGGAAGGCAGGTTGAGCTTCTTGAGTTCATCGACCGTCTGGGCGGTGGGCTCGATGATGTCGATGAGGCGCTTGTGCGTACGGGTCTCGAACTGCTCCATCGACTTCTTGTCGACGTGCGGGGAACGGTTGACCGTCAGCTTCTCGATGCGGGTGGGCAGCGGAATGGGACCCGAGACGCGGGCGCCGGAGCGCTTGGCGGTCTCAACGATCTCCAGTGCCGACTGATCGATGACACGATAGTCGAAGCCCTGGAGTTTGATGCGAATGCGTTGGCCTTTCATGGCGTAAAAAGAACGAAGGGTTTAGGTGCGGGCGGGAGCCTTGACGGAAGATTCGACAATCTTGGTGAGGAGCGAGTTCGGAACCTGCTCGAAATGGGAGGGCGTGATCGAGGCGCTGGCCCGGCCCTTGGAGAGCGAGCGGATGTCCGTGACGTAGCCGAACAGCATTTCCAGCGGAACGTGCGCGTTGATGATGGTCGCGCCGTTCTTGTTTTCCATGCCCTGGATCGCGCCGCGGCGACGATTGATGTCGCCCATGAGATCGCCGGCGTAGTCCTCGGGCGTGGTGACTTCCACACCCATGATGGGCTCGAGGAGGATCGGGTGGGCCTGCTTCATGGCCTCCTTGAAGCCAAAGATGCCGGCCATCTTGAACGCGAGTTCGGACGAATCCACCTCGTGATAGGAACCGTCCACAATGCGAACGATGACGTCCACCACGGGGTAACCGGCGACCACACCATTGTTGGTGCCTTCGAGAATGCCTTCGGTGGCGGGCTTGATGAATTCCTTCGGGATGACGCCGCCAACGATTTCGTTGATGACCTCGACGCCCTTGCCCTTGACGTTGGGCTCGATCTTGACGCAGACGTGGCCGTACTGGCCCTTGCCACCCGACTGGCGGATGAACTTGCCTTCGCCATCGGCGTGCTTGGTGACGGTTTCGCGGTAGGCGATCTGCGGCTTGCCGGCGGTCGCCTCGACCTTGAATTCCCGCTTCATGCGGTCGCGGATGATGTCGAGATGGAGTTCGCCCATGCCGGCGAGAATCGTCTGACCGGTATCCGGGTCGGTCTTGACCTTGAGGGTCGGATCCTCGGCAACCAGACGCTGGAGGGCCATGCCCATCTTTTCCTGGTCAGCCTTGGAGTTTGGCTCGATCGACATCGCGATGACCGGCTCGGGGAAGGAAGGCGGCTCAAGACGGATATCAAAATCCTCGTCGCTGAGCGTATCACCCGTGATGACGTCCTTGACACCGACTAGGGCGCAAATGTCGCCCGAATAAGCCATGTCAATTTCCTCACGGTCCATCGCGCGCATCAGCACCAAGCGCGAGCAGCGCTCGCTGCGGCGGGTACGCGGATTGTAGAGGGACATGCCCCGGGAGAGGGTCCCGGTGTAGACGCGGAAGAAAACCAGTTTGCCGACAAAGGGGTCGGTCCACAGCTTGAACGCGAGACCGGCCAGCTTGGCCTTGTCGCTGACGACCGCCTCAACGGGAGCCCCATCAACGTTCTGGCCCTGCATCGGGGGGAGATCCAGAGGATTGGGCAGGAAGTTGACCACGCAGTCGAGCAGACGCTGGACGCCCTTCTTCTTGAAGGCCGAGCCAGGGACAACCCCGGTGAACTTCATGGAGATGGTCGCCTTACGGACGGCCAAAGTGAGCTCCTCGAGCGAGATTTCTTCCCCGCCGAGGTACTTCTCAGCGATCACATCATCGAAGTCGGAAACCGCCTCGATCAGCTTGTCGCGGTATTCCTTGGCCTGCTCCGCATACTCCGCGGGAATGGCCGAGGTGACCGGATTCAGACCGAGCGGATCCGTGGTATCGTCGAAAATGTAGGCGGTGTTCTGGACGAGATCGATCAGTCCAATGAAATTCTCTTCCTTGCCAATGGGCAGGAACAGGGGGTGCGCATTGGCCTTGAGCTTTTCGCGCATGTCGGAAACCGCCCGGAAGAAATCGGCGCCGGTGCGGTCCATCTTGTTGACGAACGCAATGCGCGGCACGCCGTACTTGTTGGCCTGGCGCCAGACCGTCTCGGACTGGGGCTGCACGCCGGCCACGGCACAAAACACAGCGACGGCGCCGTCGAGCACGCGCATCGAGCGCTCCACCTCGGCGGTGAAGTCAACGTGTCCGGGGGTGTCAATAATATTGATACGCTGCTTGATTCCCTTCCAAGGACCCCAAGAGGCGTTCCAGGCGCAGGAAATGGCGGCGGAAGTGATCGTGATGCCACGCTCACGTTCCTGCTCCATCCAGTCGGTGACCGTGGAACCTTCGTGCACTTCGCCCATCTTGTGGACGGCGCCGGAGTAGAAAAGGATACGCTCGGTCGTGGTCGTCTTGCCCGCATCAATGTGCGCGGCGATGCCAATGTTGCGCGTCCACTCGAGCGGAAACGGGCGGTCCTTGGCGTTAGCCGAGGAAATCTTCGATTTCTCGGTGACGATGGTGATATTGGGCACAGCGACGGACATGGGCAGCCTTACCAGCGGAGGTGGGCAAAGGCACGGTTCGCCTGAGCCATCTTGTGAGTGTCTTCCTTCTTCTTCACGACGGTGCCCGTGTTGTTGTAGGCATCGATGATCTCGGCGGCCAGGGCGTCACGCATCGGCATGCCCTTGCGGCTGCCAGCGGCGGTCACGATCCAGCGCAAGGCAAGCGATTCCTGACGCTCAAAGGAAATTTCGACCGGCACCTGATAGGTGGCGCCACCGACACGGCGGCTCTTCACCTCAAGGCGGGGACGTGCGTTTTCAAGCGCACCGAGCAGCAGGTCAACCGGGTTGCCCTTGTCGAGCTTCTCCGAGACCTTTTCGAAGGCACCGTAGACGATGCGTTCGGCAAGGTTCTTCTTGCCGCTCTTCATGATGACATTGACCAGATGGGCCACGAGCGGGCTGTTGTAACGGATATCCGGCTCGGCTTGGCGCTTGGTGGCTCTGTGACGGCGTGACATGACTTAAATTGGGATTTTAAAAAGAACAGTTTACTTGGCGGCCTTCGGGCGTTTGACGCCGTACTTGGAACGACTGCGACGGCGTTTTTCGACACCGGTCGCATCAAGCGTACCGCGCACAATGTGATAACGGACGCCGGGGAGATCCTTCACACGACCACCGCGCACCAGCACAATGGAGTGCTCCTGCAGGTTGTGCCCCTCGTCGGGGATGTAGGAAATGACTTCGTTGCCATTCGTCAGACGGACCTTGGCAACCTTGCGGATAGCAGAGTTCGGCTTCTTGGGCGTGCGGGTCATGACCTGCACACACACACCGCGGCGGAAAGGATTGCCTGCCAAAGCCGGGGACTTCGACTTGGCGGTCACCTTGCGGCGGCCCTTACGCACGAGTTGATTGATGGTCGGCATACGAATTTAGGAGTGAAAATTAGGGAAAAGAGGAAAAAGCTACCTGACGCCAAATGCTGAGCAAGAACTTTTTGGCGAAAAGTATCAGTATTCGCGAAACTCGGGATTTAGCCCCGACTCGCGAGTGGAAACGCTCCTCGGTTGAACCGAAAACACGTCAACGGGAAATGTGGAACTGGAGAAAATCTGTAGGTGGCAGAGTAAACTCAAGCTGTAATTTCATTCGCGACCGATTATCCGCAAAAAAAACGCCCGGCGGTGAAGCCGGGCGTTAAACCACACGGAGCTAGGCTCTACGTGCAGTTTTGGCGGGAGGATCTGTAATCGTTGGCAACGCCCACCCGTTGACAAGCAGATTCTTGCCTCACAATCGGAGCACAAAAAAGCCGCGGACTTGGTCCGCGGCTTTGAATGTTGTCGGTGTAGCCGGGCTCAGCTCGCCTCGGTGGCCTTGGCTTCCTCCAGAGGAAGCTCGGCGCCGAACGGAAGCGTGACCTTGAGCTGCTTGTACTTCGGCAGACCCGTACCGGCCGGAATCAAGTGACCCATGATAACGTTTTCCTTGAAGCCCTTGAGCATGTCGACCTTACCCAGGGTCGAGGCGTCGGTGAGGACGCGCGTCGTCTCTTGGAAGGAAGCCGCCGAGATAAAGGACTCGGTCTCGAGCGAAGCCTTGGTGATGCCGAGCAGGATGGGCTCAGCCTCAGCGGGCTTGCCACCTGCTTCGTCAAGGCGCCGGTTCTCAACGAGGAAAGCCGCACGATCCACCTGCTCACCCCAGAAGAACTCGCTGTCGCCCGGATCGGTGATCCGAACCTTGCGCAGCATCTGGCGGATGATGATCTCGATATGCTTGTCGTTGATGGTAACGCCCTGGAGACGATAGACTTCCTGCACTTGGGAGATCAGGAAATCGTAGAGCGCGGACGGCCCGAGGATTTCGAGGATCTCATGCGGGTCGGCGGCGCCTTCGGTGAGGTGCTGGCCCTTGTGGACCACATCGCCCGGCTGCACGATGATGTGCTTGCCGGTTGGGATGAGATGCTCCTCTTCCTGGGCAGTCTCCTCGTTCTTCACGACCAGCTTGCGCTTGCCGCGAACGGTGCCCTCAAACGAGACGATGCCATCAATCCGGGACATTTCGGCGGCATCCTTCGGGCGGCGGGCTTCGAAAAGCTCGGCCACGCGGGGCAGACCGCCGGTGATGTCCTTGGTCTTGGAGGCCTGACGCGGGGTCTTGGCCAGCAAGGCGCCAGGCTGGATGATGTCGCCTTCGTTGACGGCGATTTGGGCGCCGACCGGAATCGAATAGGCCGCAAGCGGCTTGTTCTTGGCATCGCGGATCTCGATCTGGGGATTGAGGTCCTCCTTGTGCTCGATGACCACCGTGGCGATGCGGCCCGACGATTCGTCGAGTTCACGCTTAACGGTGACACCGGGGATCATGTCCTTGAACACCAGCGTGCCGCCCTTTTCGGAGAGCACGGGAATGTTGTAGGGATCCCACTGGGCGAGCACGGCACCCTTCTCGATCTTGGCGCCGTCGCCAACATGCAGGAAGGAGCCAACCACGATGTTGTAGGTCTCGAGTTCCTTTTCCTCGGCGTCGATGATCTGGATGGTGCCGGTCTTGTTAAGGACAATGGCCGCACCCTCGGCGGTTTCGACGAGACGGAGGCCGCGATAGCGGACCGTGCCGGCCGCGCGGACGCGGATTTCAGGAGTCTTGAAGCCGCCGGAGGCGACGCCACCAATGTGGAAGGTACGCATGGTGAGCTGCGTGCCGGGTTCACCGATCGACTGGGCGGCGATGATGCCGACGGAGTCGCCGATCTTGGCCACCTTGTTGGTCGCGGGATTGATGCCGTAGCTCTTCGCGTCGATGCCAGCGGTGCTGGTGGACGTGAGCGGGGACATGACCTTCACGCGCTCGATGCCGACGTCCTCGATCTTGGCCGCGGTCTCCTCGGTGATCAGTTCACCGGAGCCGACAATGACCTCGCTGGGATTGATGGGATTCGTCAGGTCGTCGCTGGAGAAACGGCCGATGATGCGCTCCTTCAGGCCGACAATTTCGTCGTCACCTTCGAAGATGGCCTTCTTCCAGACGCCGTCGCGGGTGCCGCAATCGTCTTCCGCAATGATGACGTCCATCGCCACGTCGCAGAGCTTGCGGGTGAGATAGCCGGCGTCAGCGGTCTTGAGCGCGGTGTCGGCGAGACCCTTGCGGGCGCCGTGCGTGGAGATGAAGTATTCCAGAACCGTCAGGCCTTCGCGGAAGGACGACAGAATGGGGCGCTCGATGATTTCGCCGGAGGGCTTGGCCATGAGGCCGCGGGTACCGCACAGCTGGCGAACCTGCTGTTTGTTACCACGGGCGCCGGAGTCCATCATGATGTACACCGGATTCACCTCGGTCTTGCCTTCGTTGGCCTCCAGTTTCGCGAAGACTTCCTTCGCGATCTTGTCGGTCGTGCCGGTCCACAAGTCGATGACCTTGTTCTTCCGCTCGCCCTCGGTGATGATGCCCTTGTTGAACTGGGCCTCGACCTCGGCGATCTTCTTGCGGGTCTCCGCGACGATTTCCTTCTTCGACTCGGGGATGATCATGTCGTCGATACCGATCGAGATGCCCGCCTGGAACGCGGTCTGGAAACCGAGTTCCTTGAGCTTGTCGAGGGTTTCAACGGTCACGGTCTCACCCGCCACCTTGTAGGTGTTGAGGATGAGGTCGCCCAGTTTGCCCTTCGGCACGGGGAAATTCACGAAACCAAGCCCGGCGGGCCAGATCTGGTTGAAGATCACGCGACCCACGGTGGAGCGCAGGATGCGACGGTCCTTGTTACCAAAGACGGTATCACGGGCAAAATCCGGATTGGGGATGTCAACCCAGTCGTGCATCTTCATCGCACCGTCGGCCTTGGCATAAAGGACTTCCTGGAGTCCGCTGAGCAGCGGAACGCGGTCGCCCTTCGCCGGCTTCTTGCGCGGCTCGATGGTGAGGTAATAGGCGCCCAGCACGATGTCCTGCGACGGCGTGAGGATGGGCTTGCCGGAGGAAGGTGAGAAGATGTTGTTCGTCGCCATCATCAGGAGTTTGCACTCCATGATCGCCTCGAGGGAAAGCGGCACGTGCACAGCCATCTGGTCACCGTCGAAGTCCGCGTTGTAGGCGGTGCAGACGAGGGGATGGATGCGGATGGCCTCACCTTCGATGAGGACGGGCTCGAACGCCTGGATGGAGAGACGGTGGAGCGTCGGCGCGCGGTTGAGCAGCACCGGATGGCCCTTGGTAACTTCCTCGAGGATGTCCCACACTTCGGGCGACTTCTTCTCGATCATCTTGCGCGCACCGCGGACGGTGTGCACGAAGCCGAGTTCCTTCAGGCGGCGGATGATGAACGGCTCGAAGAGGACGAGCGCCATCTTCTTGGGCAGGCCGCACTGGTGGAGCTTGAGCTCGGGACCGATGACGATGACGGAGCGGCCGGAGTAATCGACGCGCTTGCCGAGCAAGTTCTGACGGAACCGGCCCTGCTTGCCCTTGAGCATGTCGGACAGGGACTTCAGCGGGCGGTTGCCAGCACCCGTGACCGGGCGGCCGTGACGACCGTTGTCGAAGAGCGCGTCAACAGCTTCCTGCAGCATGCGCTTTTCGTTGTGGATGATGACGTCGGGCGTCTTCAGCTGCATCAGGTTCCGCAGACGGTTGTTGCGGTTGATGACGCGGCG
>CAZFHG010000054.1:0-19327 GCA_964518665.1 uncultured Opitutaceae bacterium
AACGGTCTTGCCCGACACTGGCAGCGCGTTAACGGTAGCCAGAGCGTGGTTGGCTCCACTGAATCTTAACTAAACCCGTGCTCGATTTCATCCAGGCGCTCCCGAAGACCGAGACACACCTGCATGTGGAGGGCGCCTTGCCCTACAACCTGCTGCATGCCTGGCGTCCGCAGGATTATCCCGCCCACCCGCCGTTCCGGGCGCGCAGCTACCGCTATCCATCCTTCCCGGATTTTGAACAGACCCTGCTCTCGCAGGCCCTGCCGTGGTTCACCTCCGCGGAGCGCTATTACGAGGCCTGCCGTGAACTTTTCGCCGGGCACGTGAAGCAGCACGTGCGCTACGTCGAGACGAGCTTTCACCTCCCGGTTACCAAGTTCATCAACACCCCCGGGCCGGAGATCATCGCCGCGATCCGGGCGGCCGCGCCGGCGGGCCTGGAGGTCCGGGTTTTTGCCGGCATGCTTCGCAGCGACATCACGGGCGATCTGCGTCCGACCATTGACCAGCTCCATGAATGGGACGATCTCGCGGGCGTGGACCTGCACGGCTACGAGCAAATGCCGACGGAGGCCGGTACGGCCGCCGTCTGGGCGCGTCTGCGTGCGGCCGGCAAGGTCACCAAGTGTCACGCCGGCGAATTCGACGGTGCCGCCCGCGTGCGGGAGGCCATTGAGGAATTGGGCGTCAACCGGATCCAGCACGGCGTACGCGCCATCGAGGATCCCGCGGTGGTCCAGCTCGCGGCCGACCGTGGGGTCACCTTCGATGTCTGTCCGCTCAGCAATGTCGGACTCAAGGTCGTGCCCTCGATCGCCGAACACCCCATCCGCCAGCTCATGCAGGCCGGCGTGCGTTGCACCGTCAGCACCGACGATCCGCTCTGCTTCGCCAACACCCTGACCGAGGAATACACCGTGCTGGCCACGGAGCTGGGCTTCACCTTCGCCGAACTCGGGCAAGTCGCCAAGAACGGCTGGGAGGTCGCCTCCGTCCCGCCGGCCCTCCGCCGGGCCATGCAGGAAGAGATCGACCGGATCGTGGCGGGTAGATAGACCGCAACATGGATTCCCAAATTTTCACCCTCGCCGCAGGCTGCCGCCCCCGCCGGGCGGACAAGGTGCTGGCCGAGGCTTACCCGGAATTCAGCCGGGTGGCCCTGCAGCGCGCCTTCGATGCCGGACTGGTGACGCTCGGCGGCCGCGCGATCAAACGCGACCAGGCCGTGGCCGGTGGCGATGAACTCACCTTCAGCATGCCCGGGACCAAGCCGGCGGCGTTAAAGGCGGTGAAGATACCCCTCGATGTGCTGTTCGAGGACAAACACCTGCTGGCTGTCAACAAGGCCGCCGGCATGATCGTGCACCCGGGCGCGGGCACCGGCGAGGACACGCTCGTGCACGCCTTGCTGGCGCATTGTGCCGGCAGCCTGAGCGGGGTGGGTGGCGTCGAGCGTCCCGGCATCGTGCACCGCCTCGACCGCGAGACGTCCGGCATCATTTTGGTGGCCAAGTCCGACCTCGCCCATCGCGGACTGGCCGAGCAGTTTTCCAGCCGCACCCTGCAGAAGGAATACCTAGCGCTGGTCACAGGCGCCCCGGGTCTGTTGAGCGGCTCGATCCGCAAGGCCATCGGCCGCAACAAGCAGCACCGGCACAAGATGGCCGTGGTGGAGACCGAACTGGGCGGCCGGGATGCCCATACGGATTGGGAGGTCGTCGAGAAATACGGCAACCTGGCGGCACTCATCCGCTGCCACATCCACACCGGACGGACGCACCAGATCCGCGTGCACCTCAAGTCGCTCGGACACATTCTGCTCGGTGATGAGGTTTACGGCTGGAAGCCCGATCCGCGGCTGAAGCAACAGCCACCGCGGGTAATGCTGCATGCCGCACATCTGACCTTCACGCATCCGATCACCGGCAAGACCATTGATCTCCGCGCGCCGCTGCCTGCCGACATGGAGAAGATGGTGGCGAGCCTGCGTGCCGCCGCCAGGACCGCCGCCTTGCCCAAGCGCCCGCCTCCGCGTCGCACGCATTCGCCCCATGTCCGCGAGGCCTGAGTCGGGTTCCTCAATTACAAACCAGCAGTTTGCAGCGACCGGACATAACCCGTCGGCGCAGTCTGTCCGTCATGATGCAATGGGTGCATACCCTCGCCGGACCTTTCTCAAGCACACTTCCATTCTTGCCGCCGGACTGCCGGCACTCCCGTTTATCCCCAACCTGGCCATGAGCACTCCCCACGCCGTCACTGCGTCCACGCCCGCCTCCGTCCCGCCATCCGCTCTCGACCCGCTGCACGAGGCGATTGCCGGCCTCATGAATGATTTTGCACGCCTGCTGGCGCCGCATTTCGGTCCTTCGGGCAGCATGGACCTGGACCTGAAGGACTGGCCGTCGGCGCAGGGACCTTCCTATTACAACCAGTTCGCGCACCATCCCTTTTTGCTCCTCGCCACTGGCGAGATTCCAGGCGCGACCGCGGCCGAACGGGAGAGCTACGCCAAACTCGCCCTGCGGCACATTGAATACGTGCTCTCGATCACGGATGCGGAGTTTCACACTCCGCACTATTCCCGCGGCCGGGAATGGGGCCGGCATATCGGCGAATGGCTCAACTATTACCTGCTCGGCTCGTTGGAACTAATGGAGCGGCACAACCTCGGCACGCCCGAATTGCGTGCTCGGTTGGGTCGGTCCGTGATGGGTGCCGTCGGTGCATTGCAGGCACGTTTCGCTGCGAAGTATCGCGAAACGCCGAAGGAGTTCGTCGGCAACCACGACACGTGGCACGGGCTGCTGTTCTACCAGGCCGGCCGGTATTTCAAGCGGTCGGAGTGGACGGATTATGCCCGCGATTTTTTCGCGCGCTGTGTGATTCCGTTCCAGACGGCCGACGGTTATTGGCCCGAGGGCAACGGCATTGTCGTGGGCTACGCCCTCGTCACCGCCGAGGCGGTGTCGCTCTATGCCGAGGCCTCAGGTGATCCCGCCGCGCTGGCCTGCATGGGCCGCTTCGCCGGTTTTCTCGAGCACCTCAGCTTTCCCGATGGCTCAGCCTCGGTCGCACTGGATGTGCGGATGCGATACCATGCGTCGCCCTTCATGTTCCTGCCGCCGACCTTTCTACGCACCGCCGAGGGACGCAAGCTGGTGGAACAGCGCCTGCCGGCGGGGCGGACCCAGCTTGCCAAGAATGGCGTGCGCGACAACGCCGCCCAGGGCTTTGCGTTCTACGGCTCTTTCGCGGCGCTGGCCTTTGCGTCCGACCTGTCCACGCGGCCGGCCTTCGCCATTGAACCGCCCCGGACCCTGCCGGCCTCCTGCCTGCGCAACAGCGACTGGCAGGTCTGCCTGTCGTGGCAGGTGGTGCCGGAGCATCCGAGTCGCTTCATCCTCGATTCGCAGAATTTCCTGGAGATCTGGCACCGCGAGGCGGGTTACCTTGCCGGCACAGGCAACAGCAAGTTCATGCCGCGGTTCTCCACCGTGCGCCGCACCAATGCGGGCCGGGCCTATGTGCCGGTTCGCACCCGCTGCATCCGGGCCTCAGCCGACGCCGCTGAGGTGGGCTATTCCTTTGGCGATGATGAGATCGTGGTCGCGGTCCGCTTCGTCGACGGTCGGTGCGAAGTGACGGCGCGCGTGGCCAAGGGGGAGGCGGGGGTCGAGTATGAATTCGGCTTGCCGCTGGCGTTCCATCCCGGCGAGACCCTGACCAGTGAACATGGCACGGACCACCTGGATCCGACTGTCTTGATTCATCACCAAGGCGGTCCGAGGCCGCAGCGCGGATTCACGTGGCGGGGTTTGGCATGGACGCTGCCCGAGGGGACGCTCCTCGATTATCCACTCGTGCCCCACAATTCCTACACGCAGGACGGCCTGCCCACCCGCGAGGATTATGTGGGCCGGTTGAGTTTTCCGCTCACAGGTGAAGCCAAGGTGATCCGGATTGGGTGAGGGGAGGACAGCTGTTTTCAGATGTAGGCCAGCGCGCTCGCGCGCGTCCAAACTGCGCCCGCAAGCGGGCTGCCTACCGTTACACTGCTCTCAGTTGCTGGCGGCGAGCGCCTCACGAGCGAGGCCGTAACGGAGGTCGTAGAGCGAGTGGCGGTAGGAATCGAAATGTCCCAGGCGCGCGACGGCCAGATACGTGGCCAGGGCGGTGGGATAAACGTCGGCGCGGGCGGGCGGCAGGCCGGGGAAACGCTGGCGCTCGGTTAACGGCATGACTTTCAGGCTGTCGAACTGCGTGGTGAGTTCGGCAATGGGAAGCAGCGAAGATCCCAGGCTTGTGGTCGCTCCGACCTTGAGCGCTGCGATGGTCCGGGCGACGGTGAGCGTGCCGCCGGTGCCGACGGCCACGGCGCTTGCGGGCAGATCAAAGCGGAAGCCGGCTGAATCGAAGGCGGCGCGGCATTCATCGGCGATGCGTGCCGCGACGCTGGCCGGCAAAGCTTGGCTGGAATCGGCGAACAGTTTTTCGGTCAGTCGCACGCAACCCAAGCGCAGGCTGGCGGCCTGTTCGACGCGGCGTTGGCGGAACGCGAGGCACTCAAGGCTGCCGCCGCCGAGGTCGAAGACGTAGAAATCCTGCAGGTCGCGCAGGTCGGGATCACAGGTCAGGCCCGCGCCGATGTAGTTGGCCTCTTCCTCGCCGGTGAGGATGCGGATGTCGTGGCCGGTGGCGGCCTTGACGGCGGCGCGGAATTCGGCGCCGTTGGCCGCGTCGCGGACGGCGCTGGTGGCGACGAGAAGGGTGCGAATAGGCTGAAAGGGCGCAGCGGCGGCGAGCAATTGGCGGATCGCCGCGAGTCCGCGTTCCATGCCCTCACGGCTGAGCTCGGGCCGGGCCCGGCTGATGCCGGTGCTGATCCGTGCATCGAGCGACTGAAAGAGCTCCGTCTGCATCGAGCCGTCGGCCGCGGTGCGGGCAACCAGCACCTTGATCGTGTTGCTGCCGATATCGATGACGGCGACGGCGGGCGAGGGCATGTCAGAGGACAAAATCGACGGGGGCGATGAGCAGGACGAACTCGCCCTTGAGACTGGCCTTGGCGAGACGGTCGCGCACGGCAGCGGCCGGGCCGACGAAGAAGGTTTCGTGAATCTTGGTGACTTCCTTGGCCACGCAGATGACGCGCTCGGGGCCGAGAGTGGTCACGATTTCATCCACCGCCTTGTCGATGCGGTGGCAGCTTTCGTAGAGCGCGAGGGTGTAGTCGAAGGTCCGGTGCTGTTCGAAGAAGCTGATCCGCGCGGCCGACTTGGCCGGCAGAAAGCCCACGTAGAGAAATCCATTGGTCGGCAACCCGCTCGCGCTCAGCACGGCGGTGAGGGCGCTGGGACCGGGCACGGGAACCACGGGCAGTCCGCGGCGGCGACAGGCACGCACAAGGCGAAAGCCGGGATCGCTCAGCGCCGGCGTGCCGGCATCACTGACCAGGGAGATGGATTTGCCGGTGGCCAGGAGATCGGCGAGGCGCTCGGCAGCTTCCGTTTCGTTGTGCTCGTGGTAGGAGGTCAGTTCCTTGTGCAGTCCGAGTCGCGTCAGCATCGCACCTGTGGTGCGCGTGTCTTCACAAGCGATCAAATCAACCCCGCCGAGGATGGCCCGGGCGCGCTCGGTCAGATCAGCGAGATTGCCGATGGGCGTGGCCACGACGTAGAGGTGGCCGGGTTGCGGGATGAGCGAGGCGTTTTCCGACATGGCGGCTACACACTGCGGGCGAGTCGCCCGCGCTCCCAACAAAAAAATCCGGCCGGAGCCGGATTTTGCACTGCGGAGAATGGCCGGCGTTTAGCGGCCCTGGCCAGGATTCGAGAGACCGGGAATCTGGCCTTCCCAGTCGGCGGGACGGCTCCACGGAATGGAGGAATCGCCGCGGCGGGTGGTGCAGCCGGTCAGGGTCAGACCTAGCAAAAGGAGCAAGGAGCCGAGGAGGGCGGGCTTGGCGTATTTCATGGAATCATTCGGTTAAGACAGCGGAATCGCCCTTATGCAAGGCGGCTTGCAAGGTGCCTGGCCGCACTTGGGCGATGGAATGGTTTGGGCGCACGTCGCTGATATGAACCGTGGCGACCGAAAGTGTTCCCCGACGAATCGCGAAGTGCTGCTCTGGCAGGGCGCCTTGGTTGGCGCCGTAATTGAGCACGACAAAGGCGCTGGCGGGTCCGACACTGACGACGGAGGCGATGTGGTCGCGCTCCGGCGTGGGAATTGCAGGCACTGGCAGCGGTGCAAACGGTTCAACGATGCGGGCATCGGCGATTTGCGGTGCGAGCGGGGTGGAATTCGCAAGTTTGCCGCGAAGGTTGGTGAGCTCACGATTCAAGTCCTCCTCCCGGCCGGACTGAGCCAGCAATTGCTTTTGGGTGGCGGCCAATTCACGGCCGAGCTGCACCTTGTGGGCTTCGGCTACGGTCAGCTTTGACTTGGCTACGCCGAGGCTGGCGTCGAGTTCGAGCAGTTGATTTTGCTGGGCTTGCCGGGTGGCAACGCCGGACCGGACTTCGGATTCCAACTCGGCAATGCGTATCATGGCGGCGGCGTGCTCGCTCTGGGTTGTTTGCCGGTTTCGGAGTGACTGAAAACAGAAGATGCAGGCGATGGCCAATGCGATGCCTGTCAACAGGTACGGGTGGGTGAACGGGGTTTTCACGCGCCGGGCAGCGTGCCTGTTGTGGCTTTGAAATCAAAGCGAAAGCCGGGGTATGACAGCGGAGAGTGGGACTTCTGCGTCAGGTGCCTGGACTGCGCGCTGAAAGGCAATCCGCGTGATCCGCGGAAAAGGTCCAATGCCTCAGGCTTGGGCGTAGGTGGACTCGAACCATGGCTGCAGGGCGGTCTTGCGGACGGAGCCGTTGGCGGCGAGGTGCTCGAGGATCTTGAAGGTGAGTTCGGGATCGCCACCGACGTTGGCGGCGAGTTGCTCGACGGTGAATGCCTTCGCGGGTGCGGCCTTTAGGGCGGCGGCCAGCTTGAGCTTCAGGGCAATGACTCCGCCAGCCGCCTTCTTGCCGGCTTCGACGCCGGGTTGATGGTAGGCATTGATGCCGATGAGCGACGCATAAAGACCGACCACGCGTTCGTAGAGGGCGATCAGCATGCCGAGAGTGCGCGGTGAAACATCGGGCACGGTGAGGGTGACCGAGGCCCGGTTCTTTTCGGTCAGCGCGGCGCGCGTGCCCAGGTAGAAACCCTGCAGGAAATCACCACTGGTGATGCCGGGCTCAACTTCGAGCGAGTCGCCGGCGCGGTCCTTCAGCACCTCGATGAAGGTGACGAAGAAATTGTTCACGCCCTCGCGCAACTGCTGGACGTACGCGTGCTGGTCGGTCGAACCCTTGTTGCCGTAGACGGCGATGCCCTGGTTGACGACGTTGCCCTTGAGGTCGAACTCCTTGCCGAGCGACTCCATGACGAGCTGCTGCAGGTAACGGGAGAAGAGCAGCAGGCGGTCCTTGTAGGGCAGCACGACCATGTCCTTCGATCCCCGGCCATCGGTGGCAAAATACCACATGGCGGCGAGGAGCGCGGCGGGATTGTCCTTGAGCGAGGCCTTGCGGGTGACCTTGTCCATCGCGGCGGCGCCGGCGAGGAGTTGGTCGATCTTGATGCCCTGCAGGGCGGCGGGCAGCAGACCGACTGCGCAGAGCTCGGATGTACGGCCGCCGACCCAGTCCCACATGGGGAAACGGGCGAGCCAGTTTTCCTTCACGGCGAGCTGATCGAGCTTCGAATTCGCGCCGGTGACGGCGACGAAGTGCTTCGGGTAATCGAGTCCGGCCGCCTTGAAAACCGCCGCGGCCTCGAGCATGCCGTTGCGGGTTTCGGCGGTGCCTCCCGACTTGGAAATGACGAGAACGAGGGTCTGTTTCAGCTTCGAACCGATCTCGCGCAGGACATAGTCCATGCCGTCGGGGTCGGTGTTGTCAAAGAAGCGGACATTGAGCTTGTCGCGACCCGCGCGCTGGCGGCCGAGCGCATGACTGGCCAGTTGCGGACCAAGCGCGGAGCCGCCGATGCCGATGACGAGCAGTTCGCGGAACTTGCCGGCCGGGCCGTGGATTTCGCCCTTATGGACCTTCGCCGTGAACTCCTTGATGGCGGCAAGGGTCGAGGTGATTTCCGCCGTGAGTTCAGCGGTGGGGGCGAGCTGTGGAGCACGCAGCCAGTAGTGTCCAACCATGCGCTGCTCATCGGGATTGGCGATGGCACCTTTTTCCAGGGCCGCCATGTCGGCAAACGCCTGCTTCATCCGCGGCTCGATGCTGCAGAAAAAATCGTCCGGAAACGGAATCCGCGAGATGTCGAGGGCGACGCCGAGATTCGGATATTGGTAGCAGTGGGTTTTGAAGCGGTTCCAGGTCATGGGGAATGGGGAGTAGCGAGTAGCGGGTAGTGAGTAGCGAGTAGAAGACTGTAGCGGTAGCGTAGCCGAATGCTCGCTACCCGCTACTCACTACTCGCTACATTGCATCACAGATACTTATCCGTCACCGCGCCTTCGGAGGCGGTGGAGACGAGCTTGGCGTACTTGGCGAGGACGCCGCGCGTGGCCGACGGCTTCCGCGGCTTGCGGGCCTTGAGGCGGGCCTTGATCTCCTTGGCGGAGATGTCGAGGTTCAGCCGGTTGGCCTTGGCGTCGATGGTGATCGGATCGCCGTTGCGGACGATGCCGATGGGGCCGCCGATGGCGGCTTCCGGGGTGATGTGACCCACGACGAAACCGTGGCTGCCGCCGGAGAAGCGGCCATCGGTGATGAGGGCGACTTCCTTGCCGAGGCCGCGTCCCATCACGGCGCTGGTGGGCGAGAGCATCTCGCGCATGCCCGGTCCGCCGACGGGGCCTTCATTGCGGATCACGATGACGTGGCCGGGCTTGACCTTGCCGCTGAGGATGGCGGTGAGGGCCTTCTCTTCGCTCTCGAACACGATAGCCTTGCCGGAGAAGACCAGTCCTTCCTTGCCGGAGATCTTGGCCACGGCGCCTTCGGGCGCGAGGTTGCCGTAAAGGATGCGGAGATGGCTGTCGGCCTTGATGGGGTTGGAGAGCGGACGGATCACGTCCTGGTCGGCCGGGTAGGGGGCGACATCCTTGAGATTCTCGGCCAGCGTCTTGCCGGTGACGGTGAGGCAATCGCCGTGGAGCAGGCCGGCGTCGAGCAGCACCTTCATGAGCGGGGGCAGACCGCCTACGCGGGTGAGGTGGGACATGGAGTACTTGCCCGAGGGCTTGAGGTCGCCGAGGACGGGGACGCGCTTGCCGATGCGGGTGAAGTCGTCGATCGAGAGGCGGACGCCGGACTCGTGCGCAATGGCCAGAAGGTGCAGGACGGCGTTGGTCGAACCGCCGAGGGCGATCACAACCGTGATGGCGTTCTCAAAGGCCTTCCGCGTGATGATGTCGCTCGGCCGGATGCCGGCTTTCAGGAGGGCGACAGCGGCTTCGCCGGCGCGGCGGCAGTCCTCCTGCTTCTCCTTGCTGATGGCGATCTGGTTGGAGCTGTTGGGCAGGCTCAGGCCGAGGGCCTCGATGGCGGAGGCCATGGTGTTGGCCGTGTACATGCCGCCGCAGGAACCGGGGCCCGGGACGGAGCAGGCCTCGATTGCCTTCAGGCCGGCGTCGTCGATCTTATTGGCGGCGTGTTTGCCGATGGCCTCGTACACGGAGACGATGTCGCATTCGTGTTTCGTCTCGGGATGGATGCCGGGCAGAATGGTGCCGCCGTAAACGAAGACGGAAGGACGATTGAGCCGGGCCATCGCCATGATGCAGGCCGGCATGTTCTTGTCGCAGCCGCCAATGGTCACGAGAGCGTCGAAGCCTTCCGCACCGGCCACGGTCTCAATGGAATCGGCGATGACCTCGCGGGACACGAGCGAGTAGCGCATGCCGGGCGTGCCCATGCTGATGCCGTCGGAAACAGTGATGGTGCCGAAGATCACGGCCTTGCCGCCGGCGGCGTTGGCGCCGGCCTCGGCGTCGCGGGCCAGCTGGTCGATGTGCATGTTGCACGGCGTGACCATGCTCCAGGTCGAGGCGATGCCGACGACCGGTTTGCTGAAGTCGGCTTCCTCAAAGCCGACGGGACGGAGCATTGAGCGGGCGCCGGCGCGGCTGGGGCCGTCGAGCACCACTGAAGAATGAGGGCGGAGCGGGTTTTTGGATGAAGCAGTACTCATGGTCAGGGGTTTCAGCGAACCAGAGCGAACCACGCCGGGCAAGTAACATGTCGGTGATGATCGTTGTCCCGCCGGGCCGGAAGTTTTCGTGATTGCTTAGCCCTGCGGCCCCACCTTCATTCGGACCTCCTATACCGCATGGCCTTCAACCTGAAAAAAGTGCTCAAGGCGCTGCTCTTTTCCTCGAACCAGCCCCTGGCCATCAATGACATCCAGGCGGCATTCACGCGCTTCCACGAGCAGGCCGAACTGCCGCCGGGAACCGATGGCGCCCCGGACGGCACCGCACCCGAAGCCGGGGCCGCCGTGCCACCGGTTGAAGAGAGCCCCGAAGTCATCGTTGAAGTGCCGAGTGATCCGGAGCTTTACCAGGATGTGCCTTCACTGGTCACCACCACGGAGATCCGAGAGGCGATGGATGCGATTTCCCAGGAGCTCAAGGCGGCCAACGAGGGTCTGCTGCTGATCGAAGGTGCCAACGGCTACCGGCTGGTCACTCATCCCCACTATGCCCGTTGGGTCCGCATCCTGCGTGACGATCCGCCGCCGCTCAAGCTGAGCCAGTCCTCCCTGGAAACTCTCGCCATCGTGGCCTACCGCCAGCCGGTGACGCGCACGGAGCTGGAGACCATCCGCGGCGTGTCGGCCGAGGCTGGCATCAACAAATTGCTGGAGCGCGAGCTGATCTACATCGTGGGACGCGCCGATCTGCCCGGCCGGCCCATCCAGTACGGCACGACGGATCAGTTCCTTGAATTCATCGGCATCAAGTCACTCGACGAACTGCCGGCCTCGGATGTGCTCTCCAACCGGCAGATCGATGACTGGCTGCAGACTGCGGCCAGTGCGACGAAGCCCCCGACTGACGCCGAGATGGGCCTGCCGCTCGAACAGGGCGAGGGAACGACGCCCAACCTTGAGACTGTCACGGTCGAACACGAACACGCCCCGGTCGAGGGTTCAGAACCCGCCCCGCCGGACGACAAAACCTCCTGACCATGGATCTGGGCCCCATCCGCGAGAAGATTGATGAGATTGACCGCCAGCTGGTCAGCCTGCTGAACGAGCGCCTCGCGCTCGCGGCCGAGATCGGCAAGGTCAAGCGCGGCCAGGGTGGCCAGATTTACGTCGCGGAGCGGGAGGACGCCGTCCTGCGCAAGGTCACGGCCCAGAACCACGGCCCCATGAAGCAGGAGGCGCTCAAGGCCATCTACCGCGAAATCATGTCCGCGGCCATCGCTCTAGAGAAGCCGCTGCTCATCGCCTATCTCGGGCCCGAGGCCAGCAACACCCATGCGGCGGCCATGAAAAAGTTCGGCGCGAGCGTGGACTACCATGCGATGCCGACGATCAGCGACATCTTCACGGCCGTGGAGAAGGGCGAGACCGATTACGCGGTGATTCCCATCGAGAATTCCACGGAAGGCTCGGTCCGCGAGACCTTGGACAGCTTTGTCGAGAGCGACCTGAAAATTGTCGCCCAAATTTACACCGAGATCACGCATGCGCTGATTTCCCGTCTGCCACTGGAGCAGATCACCAAGGTTTACTCGAAGGACCAGGCCCTGGGCCAGTGCCGCCACTGGCTGCAACGCCACCTGCCCAACGCACAATTGATCGAGTCCTCCAGCACGTCGCGGGCGGTGCAGATCGCGAAGGACGATCCTGGCGCGGCTGCGGTGGCCAGCGAGCTCGCCGCGCAATATTACGGCGTGCCGGTGCTGGTGAAGAACATCCAGGACAAGGCCGACAACACCACGCGGTTTTTCGTGCTCGGCCGGCAGGCCTCGGGCCCGGTGGGCAACGGCAAGGACATCACGAGCTTCCTGGTGTCGCTGGGCGACGAGGCGGCCTCGCACTCCGGCGCGCTGCTCCGGATGCTCATGCCGTTGGCGGAGCGGGGCATCAATCTGTCCAAGGTGGAATCGCGTCCGAGCAAGAAACGCCCGTGGGACTACTACTTCTTCATCGACGTCACCGGTCACTACGAGGACGCCAACATGAAGGAAGCCCTCGGCGAGCTGCGCAAATTCTGCCCGATGGTGAAGTGGATGGGCAGTTATCCGGCGATCAGTTGAGCCTGTAGGGGCGCACCTCGTGTGCGTCCTTGGGCTGAGCCTGTAGGGGCGCACCTTGTGTGCGCCCTTGGCGCATCGTCCAGCGAGTGATGTCCCAAAGGGCGCAGTCGAGCTGCGCCCCTACAGGGAGAACTCAGACCAGCAGTGTTTGCCACTGGTTTTCGCGCGCGGCGCGGGCGGCCTTCAGGGCGCCGATCGCGACGTAGCGTTTGAAGTCGTGGCCGGCGAGGCGGACCTTGGGGGATTCGAATCCGTCATCGGTCAGCTTCTTTTGCAGCACGGTATCAATGCCGCGGATTTGCGAGCCACCCCCGGTCACGATGATGTTCTGCAGGAGTGTGACGACGGAATCGGACGACGCGCGACTGATCAGGGTCGTGAGCGCCGGGTAGATTTTGTCGATCAAGGCATTGCAGGCATTGCCGATCACGTCGGCGATTTCCAGGGTGTGGCCCTTGCCGCCAATGATGACCTTGACGTCGAGCGGCCGGCGCGACGGGCCGACATAGGCGTGGGCTTCCTTGATCTCGCGGATGGTGTGGCGCGTCAGGCCGTTGCCGGGGTAAGTGCGCAGGAGTTCGGCTTCCATGAGCTCGTCAATGGCGTCGCCGGCGAAGGGGATGCAGATCTGGTCGTCGCGACCCGGGAAATAGCCCTGGACCAGACAGAGGTCGCTCGTGCCGCCGCCAATGTCGATGAAGAGCGAGTTGATCACGGGATCGATGTAGCCCGGCTGGCCGAGGCGCGTGGTATCCCGGAAGCCCAGCGCGGCGAGGAACGGTTCGGGGATGAGCAGTACCCGGCTGAAGACGCCGGTGGCGCAGTGGCGGATGTCCTCGTGGGCCGCCTCGTCGGCGTTCGCCGGAGTGCCGATCACCGCGCGAATGTCCGCCTGGCCGGAGGGATCGATGAGCTTGCGAATGTGCAGGAAGAAATCCCGCGCCGCGGCCTGGTGCGTGACGACGCCCTGCTGCACCGGATTCACGAGGTTGACGTGCAACTTGTTCTGCAGGGCCTCCTCGCCGTACAGAATGCTCGCGTTGCCGGCGATGATGCCGTCAACGATGCCTTCCTTGACGTAGCCGACGAAGCTCGGGATGACCTTGCTGACCGTAATGTCATCGGTGCCGCCGGGACCGGCCAGCACGCAGGACTTGTTGGTGCCCAAGTCAAAGCCGACGAGCATGGCCTTGGATGACTTGACGGGACCCGATGGGCGGGAGACTGGGGAGGCAAGGGTGGAAGCCACGGAGTTGGTGCCGGCAGTGGTGCTCTTTTCAAGGGTTGCGGTGGTCATGATGGATTTCGTGAGGTTGTGATATGGGATGGGGCTGGGAGTCAGGGCCGGCCGCGGTTCACGCTGCGTTGCTGCGCGAGCACGCAGTCGATCATGTCCGCGATATCGGCCGGCTTGGACACGGCCGGCGCCGCGGTGCGGTCCGGGAACAGACGGTGGGTGGTGCCGGAAGGGGCGACTGAGGAAGCGGTCGCAGTCATGCGATCCAGAAGCAGAGGCGCCAGCAGTTCGGCGACGGCGAACGCATGGTGCACGCGTTCCTCCTCCAATTGGAAAAGTCCGTCGCGGTAGGTGATGAAGGCGGCGGTCTCGCCTTCGACCGGCGTGATTTTCGCCAGGGCCCGAGGCAGTTCGTGGTCAGTGAGCCGTGCGGCCTCCACTGATTCTCCACGGCAACGCAGCAGGCAGATGCGCCGGTAAATCGCGGCCACGTCATCCCAGGGTGACGAGATCTTGGCGGACGAGTACTGCGCGGCTGTATTCAAGTTCGCGGCGCTAGACCGCGGAATGCGCCACCGGTTCGCGGATTTTTTCGATCGCTGGGCTCCGACTTCTGACTACCGGTGCCCGACTGTAGGCGCGGCGCCTAGCGAGCGCGTCAGACCCTTATCCGCTCAGAATGACAACCGTGGGTGTAAAACACTCCTTAGCGTCCGGCCTCGGCCTGGCTCGCGTCTCGCTCCATGAAAAGCAGGGGGCGGTCACCGTAGCGGAAATGGAAGATCGCCGCCATGATTGCGCCAATGAGGACGAGGGCGAGGATCAGATAGAGGAAGCAGGCGCGCCGGGCCTGCTGGCTGGCTTGGACCGGGTCGGGGAGGGGAACCACGGGTTCGAGGGCAACGTTTTCTGGCGGACTGACATCGGACTTTGTTGCGGCGGTGGGCGCGGGAACCGAGGGCTGGGAGCCGCTGCAGGCGGCGATTTCCCGGTCAAGCCAGTCGGTATGCTGCTGGAGCAGGGCGCGCTGGCGTCGGAGGTCAGAGAGGCGGTCGGACATGGGTGGCGGGGGATACGGGCGTCTGACCCTCCTTCGCCGAGCCTACGGAGGGTTGTCGGTCCAATGGACCGACAAAAAAACGCAGCCCGGTTTGGGCTGCGTTTGAAAGCTTAAACTTGGGCGGTCGTTCAGACGACCTCGACCTTGCGGTGCGTCTTGTCGAACTTGAGCGTGCCGTCCTTGAGCGCGAAGAGCGTCCAATCGCGGCCGGTGCCGACGTTCTTGCCCGCGTGCATCTTGCTGCCGCGCTGGCGAACGATGATGTTGCCGGCGATGACGGTCTGGCCGCCGAAGAGTTTCACGCCGAGCCGCTTCGATTTGCTCTCGCGGCCGTTGCTGGATGTTCCCTGACCTTTTTTATGCGCCATGACGTTAAATTCTCCTTAGGCTTTGATGGACTCGATTTTGATGACCGACAGTTCCTGGCGATGGCCGCGTTTGCGTTCCATGCCCTTGCGCTTCTTTTTCTTGAAGACGATCACCTTGTCACCGCGCTTGTTCTCCAGAATCTTGGCGGAGACCACGGCACCGGCGAGCGTCGGGGTGCCGAATTTGAAATTCGTGCCTTCACCGGCGGTCAGGACATCCTTAATCTCAACAGTGGCACCGGCTTCCGTGTTCGGGTAGCGGTTGACGATGAGAATATCCCCTTCGGTCACAGTGAACTGTTGGCCTTGGGTTTTGATAGTGGCTTTCATAAATAAAACCGCAGAGAAAGCGGTTTCGTGCGGGTGAAAGCAAGGATTTATTTCTCAGTTTTCGCCAATTCCGGCTCGGGAACGGGCGGAATGGTCGCACCGGCCTTGCGGTAGGTTTCCCATTCGAGCGTCGCACGCAGGTTGTGGTGGTCGCGCGGCTTGTAATCCGGGGGATAGACGATGCGCTCGGCCGGAGCGGCATTGCGGTAGGCCAGGGCCTCCAATTCCGCCTGCCGGCGGAGCGCGGTCAACCGGGCAGCTTCGCGGTCGGTGAGGTCGCGTTTTTCCTGTTCGAGGGCGCGGAGCTTCTCCAAGGCGGCCAGTCGGGCGGCATTCGCGGCAGCCGACTCCTGCTCGCGCAGTTCGGCGAGCCGGCGGGATTCGCCCTGGGCCGCTTCCTTCTCAGCCCGAAGACGTTCTGTCTCCTCCTGCATGCGGACGAGGGCGGCCTCCGCCGCGGCGCGTTCGGCCGTGGCCCGGTCCTGGGCGGCCTGCAAATCGGCCAGACGGCGTTCCGAATCCTCGGCTTCGCGCCGGGCCTGCATTTCCGCGAGGCGGTGGGCCTCCGCCTCGGCCGAGGCGCGACGCTCCAACTCGGCCAGGCGTTCGCGCTCGGCGATTTCCCGGCTGAGTGCCTGGGCGGCCTGCTCGTTTTCCAGCTTGTGCTGCACGTAGCCCCGGTACCCCAGGTACACGCCAAACAGGATCACCAACAGAACAGAAAGGAGCAGGATTTTTTTCTTCATGGCAGTGGAGTGACCCCGTTTTCCGCGGATGGTTCGAAGGCTAACCACAGCACGCGCCGTCAGCGCGCCAGAGGCAACGGGAAATCCGCCACGCCGGGGTGCGCCGCGTTGGCGGCGGCGTAGGGCAGGGCATGGCGAATCGCATCGGGCAGTGGCTGTCCCTGCTGGAAATGGGCCTGAATCAGGCACGCGAGGAACACATCACCCGAGCCGGTGGGTGACACCTCCTTGAGCCGCGGCGGATGAAATTCCATTGGCTCGCCCAAGGACGGCGCCAGCCAGATTGAGGCGGCCCCATCGGTGACGATCCAGTTGCACACCGGATGGGTGGCGCGGATCTGACGCAAGCGCTCCGACAGGGAAATCCCCGATGCGGCCGCGGGTGCAAAAGCATCGAATTCCTGCCGGTTGATTTTGACCAGGGTGAGCGGAAGCCGGGCGAGCCATGCGAGGGGCGGGCCGTAGGCGTCAGCGACCACCACGCCTCGTTGCAGCCAGCGTTCGATGGCACCGCGCAAAGGCGAAAATTCGCCTCCGGCCCAGCCCGGGAAGCTGCCGCAGAGTGCCAGTACCTGACCAGCCGGGACCCGGTCGAGCCAGGCCGCGCAGGCGGTTAGCGCCGCAGCATCCGGCACCACGTCGGGACCGAGGAAGGTCGTCTCCGGCCGGGCCTCGCTCCAGATCACCGTGCCCGTGCGGGAAGCGGCCTGCGTGGCAAAGGCCTGATAGGCGATGCCGCGCTGCTTGAGCCAGGCCTCGCTTTCCGCGCCGGGGGCACCGCCGGCAAAGAAGAGGGCGGTGTTCGGCGCGCCGAGCCGGGTCAGCATGTTGGACACGTTGATGCCCTTGCCCCGGGTGTGGAACACCTCGCCAACGGCCCGCTGGGTGCGACCGATCTCCCAGTCCTTGAATTCAAGCGTGCGCTCCGCAAGCAGGTTGCCGGTGAGGGTGTAAAGGTGCGGAACGGAGCTCATCGTTTGCCGGGCCGGTAGAACACGTAATTGATGAAGAAGTCGAGGCCGAGCACGCCGCTCAGGGTGCGGATGTTGCGCATCGCGCCGAACACCATCGTGAGGCTGCCGGCCTGCGTTTCGTGGATGCGCAGGAGCAGTGCACTGCCGGCCAGTGCCAGCACCGGCTGGATGATGAAGCAGACATGGTAGACCGTGATCGGATTGTCGCCCCGCGCGAGCGCCCAGCCGAGGATCGTGCCGCCGATGATCGGCGCCATGGCGGCGAAGAGCGACGTGACGGCGAGGTTGAAGCCGATGGCGAGATTCTTGGCCTCGATCGGGATGAGTTTCAGCAGCAATGTGAACTGGCCAAGGACGAAGCCGGCGCTGGTCATGCCGCCCCAGACCCAGAGCGGATAGAGCCAGTTGCGATTGTCCATATCCACAAAGCACCAGGCAAAATTCATGCCCTGCCAGAGGATCAGGGAGAAGGTCATGACCGGCTTGTTGCCGAAGCGGTCCAGCAGCGCGCCCCACGCCGGCAGCGACAGGGCGCCGCCGAGGGCCGACAGCGTCGAGAGAATGCCCACATCGAAGGCGGAAAACTTCAGCTCCTCGAACATGAAGACGTGATAGAAAGGGCCGAAGCAGTTCGCTGCAAAGGACCAGATCGCGCCGAAGGCGATGAAGATCAGGAAGGAGCTGGAGCTACGCAGGACGGCGAACTGGGCCTTGAACGACAGGACCGGCGCGCCCGATTCGCGGTGCGGACGCGTGGGCATGCGCCACGACCAGCGCAGGGAAAAGAGGCGCAGCACCGCGGCACCGGCAATGACGCCCTGGAACGCCGGCATGGCATAATCCCAGTGGGCGAGCACCCAGCCGGTGATCAGCAAAAAAAGCAGGGTCGAAACCTGGAGCAGGCGGTTGCGGCGGCCGAAATATTTGCCCCGCAACCGGACCGGCACCCATTCCTGCACCCAGGAGTTCCACGAGACGCCGGCGATGGCGATGCAGATGCTTGAGACCGTGAACCAGGCAATGAGCCAGCGGCTCGCGGCGACGGAATCATCCTGCGGGATCCAAGAGAGCATGACCCCCAGGACCAGCCAGGTGATCAGATGCAGCGATGCAAAGAGGATGCTGACCGTCTTGGGCGGTTTCCAGTGGGAGAGGAACGGCGCGACGAAGATCGGCAGGAAGTTGCCGATGAAGGGGAGGGCGCTGATCAGGCCGATGGAAGACTTGGGCAACTCGAGTCCGCGGGTCACCAGTGCCGTCAGGAAAACGTTAACCGGCAACGACATGGTGACCAGCGGCATGGCCACAAAGCCCTCTGCCGTGCACAGGCGGAAGCTCTGGCGCAGGTCCGCCTTTACGCGGGCGACGGTCCCGCCGGTTGCTGGTGCAGTTGTTTCCACGCAGCGAGGTGGAAAGCGAAGCCGGCCGGCGGCGCGAGGAAAAAGTCGGGATTAATTGCGACCCGTCCGAATCCCGGTGCCGGTGCCCGAAGTGCGGTAGAAAACCTGGTTGACCAGGAAGGTCAGGCCGAAGAGCGAGGCCAGCGTGCGCACGCTGCGCATGGCGCCGACGACCTCGGTGACCGGGGCGGAGCGCGCCTCGTAGACTTTCTTAAGCAGGATGCAGTTCAGCATCGTGAAGATGGGCATCACGGTGAAGGCGAGGTGATAGACCGTCAGGGGCGGCACCCCTCGGGCGATGGCCCAGCTCAGCAGATTACTGCCGGTGATCGGACCCAGCGCGGCCGCCAGGGAGGAGAGCGATACAAAGAGCGCGACGCCCATCGTGCGCGCTTCCGGCGGAGTGAGCTTGAGCAGCAGGCCGAAGACGCCGACACCGTAACCGGCGGAAAACATGCCGCCGGCCGCGAGGGGCACGTAGAGCAGCCAGATGTTATTCGGAGTGATGAAGCACCAGATGAAATTGAAGATCTGCCACAGGAACAGGGCGACGATCATCACCGGGATGTTACCATAGCGGTCAACCATGTGTCCCCAGGCAGGAAAAGCCAGGGCGGCGGCGAAGATGCCTGTCAGCAGCATGAAGTTCGTCTGGGCTGCGCTCAGGTGCAGTTGCTCGAACATGAACACCGGGTAGAAGGGTGCGAAGAGATTGACGCCGAAGCCCATCAGGGCGGCGAAGGCGATGAACCGCATGTAGGTCTTGTCCTGCCACACCCGGCTGACCTGCTCCCGCCAGGGTGTCTCGGCCGCGACCGGCTTGCGACTGGAGGAGAGATGCATGCGTTGCTGCGCGAGGACCGAGACCACCCGCATCGTCAGGGCCACGGCGAAGAGGATGTGGAAGGCGAGGAGGGAGCCCTCCAGCCAGGCC
>CAZFHG010000055.1:0-19290 GCA_964518665.1 uncultured Opitutaceae bacterium
GGGTTCGGCGACCCCGCCCTACATCCGATCCACCCGGTTGATAAGCCCGGCACCACGGTCCCCATGCCTGCCTAATTTTCCCCGCGGCCGTCAGGCTGAGGCCTTGCGGTTCACGCTGCCGCCGATACCCTTCTCTTTTCAACGCCATGGCTGCGCCTGCTCCCCGTCCGTCCCTCGAATCCGTCACCACCATCAATACCGATGGCTCGCGACCCTACCTGCATCCGGCCGATGTCAGCGGGCACTTCACCCTGTTTCGCAAGGTCTCGGCCCTCTTCCTGATCGCATTCTATCTCGTGCTGCCCTGGATCAAGATCGGTGGCTATCCCGCGGTCTTCCTCGATATCGCCGAACGGCGCTTTCACCTGTTCGGCCTGACCTTCGCCGCGCAGGACATGTGGCTGACGTTTTTCCTCATCACCGGCCTTGGCTTCTCGCTTTTCTTCATCACCGCCCTGCTCGGCCGCATCTGGTGCGGCTACGCCTGCCCCCACACGGTGTTCCTCGATCACGTCTACCGGCGCATTGAACGCTGGATCGAGGGCGATGCCGTCTCCCGCCGCGCCCTCGATGCGGCCCCGCTCGGTCCGGTCAAGGTGTCCAAGCGGACGCTCAAGCACGTCCTCTATATCGGCGTGTCCCTGATCATCACGCATCTCTTCCTCGCCTACTTCGTTTCCCTCCAGGAGCTCTGGGAGATGATGCAGGACCAGCCCGCCGAGCACTGGGGTGCCTTCGTCTTCGTATTCATTTTTGCCGGCATCCTCTATTTCAACTTCGCCTGGTTCCGCGAACAGCTCTGCATCGTCATCTGTCCCTACGGCCGCCTCCAATCCGCCCTGATCGACGACCATTCGATGGTCATCGGCTACGACGTGAAACGCGGCGAACCGCGCGGCAAACTCGGCACCGCCGGTGCCGGAGACTGTGTCGCCTGCAACCGCTGTGTGCAGGTCTGCCCCACCGGCATCGACATCCGCCAGGGGCTCCAGCTCGAGTGCGTCGGTTGCACCGCCTGCATTGACGCCTGCGACGAGGTGATGACCCGCATCCACAAGCCCCGCGGCCTCATCCGTTACGATTCCCAAAGCGCCCTCGCCGGCGGCACCACCAAATGGCTGCGGCCGCGCACAATGCTTTACGGCGTCCTGCTCGTGATCGGCGCCGCCGTCGCCGGCTGGGCCATCTCCACGATCCGGCCCGCGAATATTGGCGTCACCCGCATGACCGGTGCTCCCTACTTCGTGGACGCCAACTCCGTGCGCAACCAGTTCCTCGTCCGCCTGATCAACAAGCGCTCCACGCCGGTGAGTTTCAGCGTGGAGATTGAATCCGAGGTCAAGGTAACCCAGAACGGTCTGACCGAGCCGGTCCTGGTCGCTCCGCTCGGCGAAGAGGTCAGGCCCCTGATTTTGCTGGTGCCGCGGGATCACTACGAGGGACCATTCAAATTCAAAATGGAGGTCAAGGACACCGGCGGCACATTTGAGCTCAAGCGCGAGGTCGAATTCCTCGGACCCGACGCCGAGCTGCTCAAGGAGGACGACGCGGAGCGGAAGTCGCATGAAAAGCACTAAGGGCACCAAGCTTTGGCTCTGGATCCTGGCCGCCTTCCTTCTGCAACTGGCGGCGTGGGGCACCTGGCTCACGATCGCCTCCCGACACAAGGTCGCCGAGGTCCCGCTCGCCACGCCGCGGGCCGCGCACTGACATGGAAATGGCCGCCGTCAATTCTCCCGCCGCCGCATTCGTCGCCGGCCTTATCACTAGTCTGCACTGCGTCGGCATGTGCGGTCCGCTGGCCTGCGCCCTGATGCCCGTGCGGCGCGACCAGGGCGATCCGATGGCGGTAAGCAGCGTCTACCACCTTTCGCGCCTGCTCGGCTACGCGGCCCTCGGCGGACTCGCCGGCGGGCTCGGGCAGGCTCCGCTCAACTGGCTCGGCAGCGACGTGCTCCGGTGGTTGCCGTGGGCCCTCGTGCTTTTCTTTGTCGCCCTGGCCTTCCGCTGGGATCGTTTCCTCCGCAAGCCCGCCTTCCTCGGCGGTCTCACCCTGCGCCTCAGCCAGTGGGCCGGCCGGCGCCCGCGCATCGAGGCCGCCGCCGCGCTCGGCTTCGCCACGCCCCTGCTCCCCTGCGGTCCGCTCTACTTCATCCTTTCCCTCGCCCTGCTTTCCGGCACCGCCCTGCGCGGGGTCGAGTACATGCTCGCCTTCGGCCTCGGCACCGTGCCGCTGCTCTGGCTGGCCCAGTCGCAGTTCCAGTGGATCCGCCGCAAGCTCTCCCCGGTCTGGCTGGACCGCCTGCGCCTGACCTTCGCCCTCACCACCGCCCTGATCATCGGATGGCGGCTGCGCAGCACCCTCGGATTCAACGGACCTGACGTGAGCAACTTCGTCTGCTGCTTCTGACATGCCGGCCGCCCCCACCGCGCCCGCCAGCAAGAGCGGCTCACGTTCCGCCCCGGCTTGCCGACACTGCGGAGCCCCGCTGGCCTCCGTCGCCTTGCAGGAATCCGGGTTCTGCTGCGCCGGCTGCGCCTACGTTTACCGCCTCGTGCACGAGCAGGGCCTCGACGCCTATTACAACATCAAGGACGAGGTCACCGCCCCGGTTGACAGCACCGTGTTTCACCCGCGCGACTTCGCCTGGCTGACCGAGGCCCAGGCTGCCGCGGAAACGGCCGCACAGCCGGGCGATCCGTCCGACCAATCCGATTCATCCCGGAAAAAAAGCCGTCCGCCCGAGCTCAGGCTCTCCATCCAGGGCATTTCCTGTGCCGGCTGCGTCTGGCTCATTGAACGGCTTTTCCAGCAGCAGGCCGGGGCGCGCGACATCTACGTCAACGCCCAGCTCGGCGAGGTGCGGATGCGCTGGCTGCCCGGCCGGTTTGATGCCGCGGAGTTCGCCCGCCATCTCCAGGCCTTCAATTATCTGCTCGGTCCCGCCGGCGAGGATACGGGCGAACCCGAGAGCCGCGCCCTCATCCGCCGCATTGGCCTCTGCGGCGCGTTCGCGATGAACGTCATGCTGTTCACCCTCCCGGTGTATTTTGGCATGAAGGAGGACTTCGAGTACGCCCGGCTCTTCGGCACGATCTCAATGGTCTTCGGCACGCTCAGCATGCTCGCCGGCGGCGGCTACTTCCTCGGCCGCGCAGTGCAGAGCCTCCGCCTCGGCACGATCCACATCGATCTCCCCATCGCCATCGGCCTCGCCGGCGCTTACCTCGGTTCCCTCTACGGCTGGATCACGGAGCGCGAGGCCTTCGTCTACTTCGATTTTGTCAGCGCCTTCATCCTGCTGATGCTCACCGGTCGCTGGGCCCAGGTGGCCGCCGTGGAGCGCAACCGCCGGCGGCTTCTCGCCCAACAACCCCAACGTCAACGCGTCCGTCTGGTCACCGGCACCAACGCCGTCAGGGAAATCCCCCCGGAGGAGCTCACCGCCGGGGCCGTGTACGCCGTGCAACCCGGCCAGACCGTGCCGGTCGAGTCGCAACTCCAGCGCGGCCCAGCCGTCTTCTCCCTCGCCTCCATCAACGGCGAGGCCGACCCGCGAATCTTTCAGGCCGGCCAGCGCGTGCCCGCGGGAGCGGTGAACATCGGCCTTGGCACCATGGAGCTGCTCGCGCAGGAAGCCTGGGCCGATTCGCTCCTCGCCGAATTGGTCCAGCCCCAGGAAAGACTCGGTTACCGCCACCAATTCCTCGAACGCATCATCCGCGGTTATCTCATCGGCATCATAGCCGTGGCGACACTCGCCGGACTCGCGTGGTGGTTGGGCACCGGTGATCCGCTCCGCACCTGGTCCGTGGTTACCGCCATCCTCGTCGTCTCCTGCCCCTGCGCCATCGGCCTGGCCTTCCCGCTGGCCGATGAGATGGCCACGGTCGCCCTCCGCCGCCGCGGAGTATTCGTGCGGGAGGATGATCTGTGGGCGAAACTGGCCCGCGTTCAGCATCTGGTTTTCGACAAAACCGGCACCCTGACGCTGGAAACTCCCGCCTTGCGCAATCCCGAGTCCCTCGTCGCCCTCGACTCCGAGGCGCGCGGCGCCCTCTACGCCCTGGTCCGGGACAATCCCCACTCGCGATTGAAACACCCGCCCCGCTGGCCGGCGCGATTCAGGAATCCGTAGGCGCCGGCGTCGAAATCGGCCCGTGGTCGCTCGGTCGCGCCGGCTGGCGCGACTCTGGTCCGGCCGACGGCGCCACGGTTCTCGCGAACCAAGGAAAGGCAGTGGCGCGCTTCCACTTCCGTGATGCCGTCCGTCCGGACGCGGCGCGCGAACTGGCCGCCCTGTCGGCCCGGGGTCTGGGCATTCACATCCTGAGCGGCGACAGTCAGGCCAAAGTCTCCGGCATGGGCCGTGAACTCGGCCTGCCGCCCGGCCAGTGCCACGGTGATTGCACCCCGCACGGCAAGGCCGGGTGGTTCGACTCCCCGGGCCGCGCCGGCACCCTCATGCTGGGCGACGGGGCCAACGACAGTCTCGCCTTTGATCGCGCGCTCTGCCGCGGCACGCCGGTCATCCACCGCGGCATCCTCGAGCACAAGGCGGATTTCTATTACCTCGGCCACGGCATCGGCGGCATCCGCGCGCTCTTTGCGATCAACGATCTCCGCCGTCGGACCGAAGTGGTCATCTTGGTTTTCTCCGTCGTCTACAATATCCTCGCCGTCGGACTGGCGGTTGCCGGGCTGATGAATCCCCTGATCGCCGCGGTGCTCATGCCGGTCAATTCGCTGCTGACCCTCGCCCTCGTCACCACCGGCATGCGTCGCGCCTTCACCCGCGCCCAGCCCGCCGCTTGATCCGGAGGGCGCCTCGTATTCACAACAATTCAAGTGATTGAGTGCCAGGGCTGGGGTGGCGTGAGCACCCGGACGAGCCACATACTTTTTGCGGCCAATCCTTGCGGGCTTGGGCTGCCTTGTGAATACGCGGCGATCCGGAGGTTCGGTGCCCGCGACCGGTGTTGCACAAGCTGGCGGATGTTCAATAGTGGCGGAAACTAATGAGCACCCGGGTTCGCAGTCAAAGGCTCCCGTGTCTGGGCCTGGCCGGGCTTGTGGCGATCATGCTGATGGGGTCGCTCCAGGCTCTCACGCTCAACGAGTTATTGTCCGATCCCAAGCTCACGCCCAAGAAGTTCGCCGACCAGTTTGAGGAGTTCACCTATGAGTTCATCGGCTACGTCCAGGACCCGGAGGTCTTCCTGCGCACCAAGAACGGCGATTGCGACGATTACGCCATTCTCGCCGCCCATGTCCTGGCGAAAAAGGAACTCACGCCGCGTCTGATCCATGTGCGCATGGTCGGACGCGTCGCCCACGCCGTCTGCTACATTGTCGAGGACCGGGCCTACCTCGATTACAATAACCGCCGCTACAGCTTCAACCTCCAGCGCAGCGGTCCCTCCATCCGCGAGATCGCCAGCAAGGTCGCGCGTTCCCTCGAGAGCAATTGGACTTCCGCCACCGAATTCACCTACGACTACAAGACGGAGGTGAAGAACGCATTGTTTACAGTGGTAAAGACCGAGCCGCCCGGCAATGATCCGGACCGCGGCAGATATTAATCCAGCGACTGGACCCATCCGACCGTGAAAGACCAAACCATCCCCCGCGTCCTCGCCCTGTTCGCCCTGATCTGTGCCGTCCTGATTGCGGTGGCCGCCTTGGCCGTGCGCAACATCAACCGCGCCGAGGTCACCAGCGACTGGGTTAATGGCACCCATGCCGTGATCAACGAGCTCACCGGCCTGGCCGCCACCCTGCAGGCCGGCGAAGGCAACCTGCGCCTGTACGCCCAGTCCGGCGATCCCCACGATCAGGCCGCCTGCCGCCAAACCTATGCCCGGATGACCGACCACCTGGAAGTGGTGAAGGCCCTCACCCGCGCCGAACCCGCCCGCCACGAACGCGTGTTGCAAATCGAGACCGGGGCCAACGCCCGCGCGAATTTTGCCCGCGAACTCATGAAGGTCCGCAGCGAGGGACGCGCCGAGACCGTGTTCTCCCTCCTGGCCGCCGACACGGGCAGCGCCGCCCTCGACGCGATCCTGCATGACATCAACAAGCTCAAGGCCGAGACCATGGAGCTGCTGGCGGCACGCGACCACACCGCCTACCGGCAGGCACAGACCACGCGCTGGACCGTATGGACCGGCGTCGGCCTAAATTTCATCCTCCTCGCCGGCGCGACGTGGATCATCTTCCGCGACATCCGCATCCGGCGCGAGGCCGCCGCCGCCCTCCAGCAGGCCAATGCCCAGCTTGAGCTCCGGGTCGCCGAGCGCACGGCCGACCTGACGAAGGTCAACGAAAGTCTTTCCGTGGAAAATCTCGAGCGGCAATGGGCCAACCTGGCCCTCGAGCATCAGCTGCACTACGACAACCTGATCATCAACTCGATCACCGACCTCGTCCTCGTCGTCACCAAGGCCGGCAACATCTCCCGCCTCAATTCGGCCGTCAGCCTCTTCACTGGTTGGGATGCAACCGACCTCGTCAACCGCCCATTGCAGGATTTCATCCAAATCAGGACCGCCCCGGGATCAGCGCTGGTCGCAGACCCCATTGGCCGTGCCATGCAGGATGGTCGCGACCTGCGCGAACAACCCGCCACGGTGCGGGACCGGCAGGGCGGCAGCCATCCGGTGCAATTGACCGTCTACCCGTTGCGCGATGGCAACAAGGTCGTGGGCGGCATCTTGACCATGCGCACCATTCCAGGCGGTCCAACCCTCCCTGCGTGACCGTCCGCCCGACATTCCCGCACCAGCCCCCAACATGAAAAAACAAATTTTGATTGTGGATGATGAAGTCGAGATTCGCGAATTGCTGTCCCAGTTCCTCCAGCGCAGCGGTTTTGACGTAAACCATGTCGGCACCGCCAGCGAGGCCCTGGCCCGGGTGAAAACCGCGGCCCCCGATCTCGTCATCTCGGACCTGCAGTTGGAACACTCGGACGGCCTGGAAATGATCGCTCGCATCAAGGAGATCTCACCGGTTACGCCGGTGCTGCTCCTCACGAGTCTGCTCTTTGACGAGAAGGTCATCGCCGATAACCTGAGCAAAAAGGTGAGTGCCTACCTGCCCAAGACCACCCCGCTCAACCAGATCCTGGCCCAGGTCAAACGCCTGCTGGCCTAGAAACGGGCCGGGAGGGCAAGTAGGTCAGGTCTGTGCCCTGTCGGATCACGCCTCACTGCAGTTAAGCCCTTAAATGGCAGGTCAGAGACCTGCTCTACTTTTAACCCGCTCCCCCATCGCGCTATGGGACAGGGCTTTGTTTAATGGTGGTAGGACCTGGATTCGAACCAGGGAAGGCGTAAGCCAGCAGATTTACAGTCTGCCCTCGTTGGCCACTTGAGTATCCTACCAAAAAACAGAACGCGCAAATTCACGAGTACGCGTCGCGAGTTCAAGGTTTTTTTCAACGCGGCCTTGCTTCTCCCCTGCCCGGGCCTTGTCTGGAACTGTCCCCAACCGCCTCGCCATGGTGGAGTCCCTCGAAGCATCCCTCATTCAAGGACTTTGGCCGCACCTCTTCTCGGTCGGCGGTTTTATCCTCGCCCTTTTTCTGGTGGCCCGACTGGTGAGCGAGAAGCGCCAGCCAGGCAACACGATGGCCTGGTTGCTGGTGATCATTCTCATCCCCTATGTCGGCGTGCCGCTGTACCTGCTGTTCGGCGGACGCAAACTGCGGCGGCTCATGGCCCGCAAGACCCGGTTGCTACCCACCCTGCCCGACCAGGCCGGCCTACCTCCCGCCCCCAGCACGCATCTGCCCGTGGCAAGCACGGTGGCCGCCAACGGCGCCTGTCCTCCGGTCACCGGCAATCAATTGCGCCTGCTCACGACCGGTGAGGACGCCTACGCCGCCCTTGAACAGGGCATCTGCGCCGCCCGGGAGTACATCCACATCACCACCTTCATCCTGGGCCGGGACGACACCGGCCGCCGCCTTGTCCGCCTGCTCACGCGACGGGCCCGGGAAGGGGTCAAGGTGCGCCTGCTGCTCGATGCGGTGGGCTGCATGTTTCTGACCCGGGACTTCTTCCATTCCTTCCGCAAGGCCGGGGGCGAGGTACAATGGTTCATGCCGGTGATACCTTTCAGCACCCGCGGCTCGGCCAATCTCCGCAGTCATCGCAAGATCGCCGTCTTCGACCACACCACAGCCATCGTAGGCGGCCACAACCTCGCCCGCGAATACATGGGCCCGATCGTGCTGCGGAAGCGCTGGGCTGACTTCGGCGCCCGAATCGAGGGTCCGGCCGCCGCGATGCTCAACGAGGTATTCCTGGCCGACTGGTGCTTCGCCAGCGGCAAGCCCGTGGACCTGCTGCACGCCGAAATCCCCGCCGCTGTCGCCCTACAACCGCGGGGCGAGAGCGAATTGCAGGTGATTGCGAGCGGACCGGACGTCCCCGGCGATCCGCTGTACGAGGGCATTGTCGCCATGATCCAGGGCGCCGTGAGCAGCATCTGTGTCGTCACACCCTATTTCATCCCCGACGAAGTGCTGCTGCGCTCGCTCATCATCAAGGCCCGGGCCGGCCGGGAGGTCACCATCGTGGTCCCGGCACATTCCAACCACCCCGTGACCGACTTTGCCCGGCGGCACTACCTGCGCGAACTGCAGAGGGCCGGCGTCCGGGTGATGCTTTTTGTACCTGGCATGATGCACAGCAAGGCCATCATTGTGGATGATAGCCTCGGGCTCTTTGGGTCGGCCAATTTCGACCTGCGCAGCCTGTTCGTGAATTTCGAGATCAGCGTGCTGGTGCACAGCAAGCCCGACGTCCTGGCCATGAAGGCGTGGGCGGAGAAGCTCATGCAATCCTGCCTGCCGGCCACGGATCGGGCCCATCGCAAATTCCCCTTCTGGGGCAACCTCGCCGAGGAACTCAGCCGATTGCTGGCTCCGCTGCTTTGACCGTAATGCGGCCGGGTGAATTTAAGCGCAAAGACGCGAAGTCGCGAAGGAAGTGCAAAGTTTGGACTGTAGGGCCGGACCTTGGTCCGGCCTCGTGCATCGCTCGTATAGGAAGATTTATTCGACTTCGCAGCGCCAAGGCACGCACCAAGGTGCGGTCCTGCAAAGTCAGAAGCTCCCGATCGCGACATAAAGCCGCTCCTACAGTCGGGCCATGCCGAGACCTAAAACTTGAGTACTGACCTTGGCGTCTTCGCGTCTTTGCGCTTAATCCGGAATGCCCCACGACACACGCTGCGGCTTAAACCGCATGTGCATCGATGTACGCCCGGATCGCCGAAGAATCGGCCGCCAGGCGATGCTTGATCACCGGACGAGCCTTAAGCGCCTCCAGTGACGGATGCGTGGGCTCCACCCCGATCGCAGCCTGGATCGTGTCCGGGAACTTGGCCGGGCTCGCTGTTGCCAGCACCACGCTCACGCGATCCGGTGAAAGTTCCTTGAAGGCGCACGCGGTGTGCGGATCGGCCACATAGCCGTACTGCCGGTACACCCGCTGAATGATGCCGCGGATTTCCGCATCGGAGCAGCGCGAGGCGGAGAAAACACCGCGATCAAAATTATCGAACTTCCAGGCCCCCGTGTCCTTGAAGGTGCGCATGATGGCCCGCACCTGCGCCGGATCGCGACCCACCTGGAAATAGATGAAGCGCTCAAAATTCGAGGCCACCTGGATGTCCATGGAGGGCGCGAGGCTCGGTGCGACGTCTCCCACACGGTACTCCCCGGTCGTGAACATCCGGTAGAGAATGTCGTTCTGGTTCGTCGCCACCTTGAATCCGCGGATCGGCACGCCCATCTGCTGCAGCAGCCAGCCGGCGAGCACATTGCCAAAGTTGCCGGTCGGGACCACAAACTCGGCCTCGCCCCGCTGCTCCACCGGCAGCCTCAGCCACGCGTAAAGATAGTAAACGCACTGCGCCAGGACCCGGGCCAGATTGATGGAATTCACTGCCGAGAGGCGGTGCCGCAGACGGAATTCCTGGTCGCCGAAGATCTCCTTCAGTGCGGCCTGCGCGTCGTCGAACGTGCCATCCACCGCAAGCGCATGCACATTGGCCGCCCCGGTGCAGGCCATCTGCCGCTCCTGCAGCGGCGACACCCGGCCGTCCGGATAGAGGATGAAGATGGCGGTGCCGGGTTTGCCCAGCAGCCCGTGGATGGCTGCCGCCCCGGTGTCGCCTGAGGTCGCACCCAGCACATTGATGGACTCGCCCCGCACCCGGCACTGGTGCTCGTAGAGATTGCCCAGCAATTGCAGGGCGAAATCCTTGAACGCCAGAGTGGGGCCATGGAAGAGCTCCAGCACATGCGTGCGCTCGTCCAGGCGGCGCAGCGGCGCGATGTCGGCATGCGCAAAGCCGGCGTATGAACGGTTGACCAGTGCCCGCAGGGTCTCCGCGGGCAGGTCCGTCGCGAAGACGCGCATGAACTCGTGGCACAGCGCGGCGTAGCCCAGGCGCTCAAATCGCGGCAGGTCGCCGGAAAAATCCGGCAGCGTTTCCGGCAGGAAGAGCCCGCCATCCGGCGCCAGACCGGTCGCCACGGCATCAGAGAAGCCGAGCGGCCCGGTCTGTCCGCGGGTCGAGATGTAGCGCATGGTGCGGGCGCCGCCGGAATCAGCGGCCGGGGTTCAGACGCCGAGCTGGCTCAGGTTGAATGCCTCGTGGGCAACCCGGGCCGCCTCGTCCACTCGGGCGATGTCCACCACGATGGAGATCTTGATCTCCGAAGTGGTGATCAGCTCGATATTGATGCCCACATCGGCGAGTGCCTGGAAAAGCGTGGCGGCGACGCCGGTGTGCGTCTTCATGCCGACGCCGACAACCGAGAGCTTGGCGATCTGCTCGTGGATGGCGACCTGACCGCCGCCGATCTCGGCGAGCGCGGGCTCCAGCGCCTTCTGGGCGCGGTGCGAGTCGCCCTGCGGGACAGTGAACGTGAGATTGGCGACGCCGTGGCGGCCGACGTTCTGCACGATCATGTCAACGATCACACCGGCATCGGCCAGGGCGCGGAACACTTTCGCCGCCGAGCCGGGCTTGTCCACGATGTTGCTGACGATGACCTTGGCCTGGTCCTTGTCCACGGCCACGCCGCGGACGACGACCTTTTCCATGTATGCGACTTCTTCTTTCACGATGGTTCCTGGGTTATGGTTGAAACTGGAGCGGACTTCAAAGACGACGTTGTACTTCTTGGCGAATTCGACGGAGCGGGACTGCATGACCTTCGAGCCGGAGGAGGCCAGCTCGAGCATCTCATCATAGGAGATTTCGGTCAGCTTCTTCGCGTTTTTGACGACGCGGGGGTCGGCGGTGTAGACGCCGTCCACGTCGGTGTAGATTTCGCATTTGTCCGCATGGACGGCGGCGGCGAGCGCGATGGCGGTGAGGTCGGAGCCGCCGCGGCCGAGGGTCGTGATCTGGCCGTCATCGTTGATGCCCTGGAAGCCGGCCACGATGACCACCTTGCCCTGCCTGAGGTCCTCGATGATGGGCCCGGCGTTGATCGTCTTGATCTTGGCCTTCGTGTGCATGCGGTCGGTGAAAATGCCCGCCTGCGCGCCGGTGTAGCTGACGGCGGCCACCCCCACGCCGTGCAGCGCCATCGCCGTGAGGGCAATGGTCTCCTGCTCGCCGGTCGCGAGCAGCATGTCGAGCTCGCGCTCGCTGGGATGCTCGCAGACCGCTTTGGCGCGGGCGATGAGTTCGTTGGTCACGCCGGAACGGGCGGAGACGACGACAACGAGTTCGTTGCCCTCGTCACGTGTCGCCTTGATCCGTTCAGCAACCTTCTTGATGCGTTCGACGTCACCCACGGAGGTGCCGCCGTATTTTTGGACAATTCGTGCCATGGTCGTAGGAAAAGCTTAGTCGTTGAAATCGCCGATGCGCAGCAGCACGGGTGCCTCGATGACGCTGGCCAGCCGGGACAGGTCGCGGAGTGTGGACCGCATCGCCTTTTCGTGGCTCTGGTGGGTCGTGAGGACGAGCGAGGCGGCGTTGGCCGTCTCGGAAGGATTCTGGATCACGCTCGCAATGCTGATATGATGCCCGGCCATGACCGAAGCCACGCGGGCGAGCACACCGGGCTGGTCGCGGACGGTCAGCCGCAGGTAATAGCGGCAGAGAATGTGCTCCGGCGGGGCGAGCTTGCAGCCATTGCGGGCCGGCAGGGTCTCATCCGCGATCAATTGCGCCCCGCGGCCGCAGCGCAGCAGGGAGGCCGCGTCCGCGATGTCGCTGATGACCGCGCTCGCGGTGGCGTCTTGGCCCGCGCCCCGGCCGATGTAGAGGGTTGTGCCGACGACGTCGCCCGTGACCGAGATGGCGTTGTACACGCCGTTCACATTGGCGATCACGCTGCCCTCGGGCAGCAGGGTCGGATGCACCCGGACGGAGAGTTCGTCGGATTCAAAATCCCGCACGATCACGGCCAGCAGCTTGATGCCGAAGCCCAGCGTGGCGGCGTTCTTGAAATCCGCCGGGGTGATGCGGTCGATGCCCTCGACCACCATCTGCCGGGGCTTGACCCAGACCCCGTGGGCCAGCCAGGCCAGCACGGCGGCCTTGTGCGCCGCGTCCCAGCCCTTCACATCGAGGGCCTCGTCCGCCTCGGCGTAGCCCAGGCGCTTGGCCTCGGCCAGAATGCTTTCGTAGGGCGCATCCTGCTCCTCCATCTGCGTGAGGATGTAATTGCAGGTGCCGTTGAGGATGCCGTAGATGCGCGGGAAGCGGTTGGCGACGAGGCCTTCGCGCAGCGCCTTGATGATCGGAATGCCGCCGGCGACACTGGCCTCGAAAAGGAAATGTCCGCCGTGCTTGCGCGCCGTCGCGAAAATCTCGGCGCCGTGGGCGCAGATCAGCGCCTTGTTGGCCGAGACCACGCTCTTGCCCAGGCGCAGGGCGGCGAGCGTCACCTCGCGGGCGAGCCCGGTGCCGCCCATGAGTTCGCAGACGATCTGGATCCCGGGGTCCGTGGCCACGGCCATCGCGTCGTCCGTCAGGCGGGCGGCGGGAATCTTCACGAGGCGCTGCTTGCGCAGGTTGTGGACCGCCACTCGGTCCAGCACCAGGCGCGCGCCGAGCCGTTTTTCCAAATCAGCCCGGGAACGGGTGAGATGTTTCCACACGCCCTGGCCGACAGTGCCGAAACCGCACAGACCGATTTTGATGACAGGTAGCTGGCTCATGATTCGGATGGTTCGGCGCTATGCTTGTTGAACCGGTTTTCGGTGCCCTGCACCAACCGGCGGATGTTGTCCCGGTGACGGACCACGACGAAGAGGGCGAGCACTGCCGCCATGACGACCAGCGGCATCGGCCGGCCCCGCAGCCACACCGTCACCGGCAGGGAAATCGCGGCCAAGATCGAGGCCAGGGAGACATAACGCGTCGAATAAAAGGCCAGCAGCCAGATCACTCCGCCCACGGCGGCGCTGATGGGAATGATCAGGCAAACACCGCCGGCGCCGGTGGCCACGCCTTTGCCGCCGCGGAATTTGGTGAAACAGGAATAGCTGTGCCCCACCATGGCACCGACGAGCCCGGCCAGGCCGAGGTTGATCCAGTCGTTGCCGGCAATCAGGCCGGCGGCGGTCAGGCCCCACTCCTCCATGTCGTAGGTCACGCTCACGTCGGACCGGGACAGCAGGGCCCACGACGCCGCCAGGGCTCCCTTGAGGGCATCCAGGGCAAACACCAGGTTGCCCGGTCCCTTGCCGAGGACGCGGCGGACATTGGTGGCGCCGGGATTTTTGCTGCCGACCTCGAAAATGTTCACCCCTTTCGCACGCGCGACCAGGTACCCGAAGGGCAGCGCGCCCAGCAGGTAACCGATCAGGCCGACGAAAAGGTAGAAAACAATCATGCGCGGACTAGAGTTGGACGAATTTGGCCAGCTTGATTGCGGGATGCGATTTCAATTCCCGGCGGACATTGTCGCTGGGCTCGCTGTCGAGGTTGATCATGATCAGCGCCGTCTCGCCCGGCTCCTGGCGGCTGAGGGACATGTTCGCGATGTTGACGCCATCCTTGCCCAGCAAGGTGCCGACATAGCCGATCATGCCCGGCTGGTCGTGGTTCTCGATGACGAGCAGTTTGCCGTGCGCCTCGACCTCCACTTCACGCTGGTTCAACTCGACGATGCGCGGGCGGGCCGTCTTGCCGATCAATGTGCCCTTGGCCACGTGCACGGATCCGTCGGCCGCCACGGCCTCCACGGCCATGAGTTCGGTGTAATCCACCTCGTCGGTGGACTTGATGACTTCCATCTTCACACCGAGGCGCTGGAGCACGACCGGCGCGTTCACAAAATTAACGGTGTCGCCGCTGATGCGCTGCAGGAAGCCGCGCTGAATGGCCCGGGTGACCGGATTGGCATCGAGATCTATCAGTTTGCCCCAATAGGTCACCCGCAATGTTGCCACCTGCTTGGGCCCGATCTGTTGCACCAGGGCGCCGAGCTTTCCGCCCAGGTCGAGGTAGGGTCCGAGAATCTTGAGCACGGCCGCGTCAATCGAGGGCATGTTCACGGCGTTGCGGATGACGCCGCCGCGCAGCACATCCGCGATCTGCTCCGCGACCTCGAGGCCGACGCTCTCCTGGGCCTCGGCGGTGGAGGCGCCGAGATGAGGCGTGAGCGTCACGCTGGGCAGGCACCGCAGTTCACTGTCGGCGGCGAGGGGTTCGTCTTCAAAAACATCCAGGCCGGCGGCCGCGACCTGACCTGACTTGAGCGCGGCGATCAATGCCGACTCCTTGATGATGCCGCCCCGGGCGCAATTGAATAGCCGTACGCCCTTCTTGCACCTGGCCAGGGCGGCCTCGTCGATGAGGTGCAGCGTGGCATCGGTGAGCGGCATGTGGACCGTGATGTAATCGCTCTCGGCCAGCAGTTGCTCCAGGGTCACCGCCTCGACCTGCATGGCCTTGGCGCGACTCGGGGCGAGATAGGGATCAAAGGCCACCACCCGCATGCCGAAGGCCTGCGCGCGCTTGGCGACCTCGCCACCGATGCGGCCCAGGCCAACCACGCCCAGGGTTTTGCGAAAGAGTTCGATGCCGGAGAAGGACTTGCGGTCCCATTGCCCGTTGCGCATCGAGGCCGCGGCCTGGGGCACTGGCCGCGCCCCGCAGAGAATGTGCGTAAAGGTCAGTTCGGCCGTCGCGATCGTGTTGCCCGAGGGCGTGTTCATCACGATGACGCCGCGCTCGGTGGCGGCCTCGACATCGACGTTGTCCACGCCAACCCCGGCCCGGCCCACGACCTTGAGCAGGGGGGCGGCGGCAAACACCGCGGCGGTGATCTTCGTCTCGCTGCGCACCGCGATCGCCTGCACGTCACCGACCAGGGTCAGGAGTTTCTCCGGGCTGGAGCCATAGGCTTCCACCACGGTCAAACCCGGCTGGCGGCGCAGGTATTCCACTCCCTTGGCTGAGATCTTATCGGCGACGAGGACTTTCATGTGGACAAAGTGGCTGGTGAGCGAAGGGGCCGACCAACCAAAACGCAAATAAACAAACGGGGACCGTCCGACTGGAACTCCCCTTATGACACGGATACCCCCTCCGAGGGGGTCCCACACCCACTCATTCCTAGCGTCCGGCGCTTTGCTAAATGCCCTGCAGTCGCAGGCTTGCCGGCGGGGAATTTCAACTGTTGCATCAATTTATGGAATCTTCCGCCGACCGCCTGCGCCGCCAGATCGATTTCATCGTGGAGGTGGACAAATTGAAGGAGATTTTCCGCCAGACGGTGCTGACCCAGAGCCGGCGGGCGGAGAACAGCGCCGAGCACTCCTGGCATTTCGCCCTCATGATCGTCGTCCTCGCGGAGCACTCCAACCACCAGCCACTCGACGTGCTCCGCATCCTCAAGATGGTGCTTATCCATGACCTGGTGGAAATCGATGCCGGCGACACCTTTGCCTACGACACCAAGAACATGGCCGACCAGCACGAGCGCGAGGCCCGGGCCGCCACCCGCATCTTCGGTTTGCTGCCGTCGGATCAGGCGGCGGAGTTCCGCGCCCTATGGGATGAATTTGAAGCGAGGCAGACACCCGAGGCCCGCTTTGCCGCCGCCTGCGACCGGTTTCACCCGATGCTGCTGAACTGCCGCACCGGCGGCCATGCCTGGCAAAAGCACGGTGTCACCCAGGACCGCGTGCTCGCCCGCAACGCCCACGTCGCCGAAGGCTCAAAGGGCTTGTGGGAGTATGCCGTCAAAATGATTGATGAGGCCGTGGCGGCCGGCCATCTGGCGCCGGGGCCGAAAGCGTGATCGATTGCCTGATTGTCGGAGCGGCTTCAGGCCGCGATCTCACGCGCAAGTTCGCGGCGTAAAGCCGCTCCTGCAGGCTAACCCACGCCCTCAGCTCAAATCCCGGATGCTGCCGAACTCGGGATCGAAAAGCCTACGGTAGGTACGCACGATGGTGCCATCGGTCAGTCCGCAGAGGTAGTCGCAGATGCGGCGGGCTTTGCCCTTGCGCGTCTTCTCCGCGTTGATCAGGCGCCCGACCTGCGGCGGGAGAATGTTGATCACGCGTCCGCCCTTCTCGACGTAATTGCGCCAGCAGGACTGCCAGAGGTCGAACAGCACGCGCCGGGCCTTGTGCTCCATCTGCTGGAGCTGCGGACTCTCGAAGATGATGTCGTTGGCCATGCGCTTGAAGAACAGCGCCTCGCGCTGCGCCGGCTCGTCCACGACGAGCTCATAACGGTAACGATTGGTGAGGCGGGCCATGAAGTTGTCCCGCTCGCGCAGGCGGCAGGCCTGGATGAAGCCGCCGATGCGGGCGCCGAAAATTCCCTCAAGGCGGTCGGTGCGGATCGCATGGAACAACCGGTCCAGGTGCCTCTGCTCCTCCGGTCCGATGGCCTGGTCACCGGCCCAGGCCTCAACGCTTTCGCAGGTGAGAAAACCGGCCTTCACCCCGTCCACGATGTCGTTGAGCGAATAGGCCGCATCATCGGCCCAGTCCATGATCTGGCACTCGATGCTCTTGAACTGGTTCAACTCCTCCCCCTGATGCAGGGGTCGCGGGATCTTCACGTCCTTGAACACAAAATCCCGGTACACCTCCTGTGTATCGTAGAGGAAATGGTTGGCCGGTGGACGCTGAAACTCGCGGAAGAGCTTCTTGTATTTCAGGACGCCGTCCAGCAGCGCCCGCGTCGGATGCATGCCGCGCACGCCAGATTCGCTCTGGAAGATGGTCTCCGTGAGCAGGTGCAGGGTCTGCGCATTGCCCTCGAAACCGCCCCACTCGATCATCAGTTCCTGGAGCGTGCGCTCGCCCGAGTGGCCGAATGGAGGATGCCCGAGATCGTGGGCAAGGCAGACGGCCTCGACCAGGTCGCTATCAATATAAAAATCCCCCTTCAATAATCCGCCCCGTGAGCGCAGGAAGTGGCAGATCGAGCGTCCGATCTGCGAGACCTCGATCGAATGCGTCAGTCGGGTGCGGTAAAAATCGTACTCGCCCGAAAGGAATACCTGCGTCTTCGACTGCAGCTTGCGGAAGGCATGGGCATGGATGATCCGGTCGCGGTCGATCTGAAACGCATTCCGGTAGTCCGGCTTGCGCGCGCCCCCGTACGGCTCGGCATCGAAGGCGTTGTAGAAGCGGTTCTCCATGGAATGGCTTCGACACGAAGGGCTGTGCGCCCACGATGCAAACCCATATCTGGCTGATTCCGCCCCATGCCATTCGCCGATTTTGATACTGCCATCGGAACCTGCCGCATCGCCTGGCACGATACCAGGCTGACCGGTTTCCGGCTGCCGGACGACACAATCACCGGACCGCAAACCGGGATGGTTGCGCCACCGCCCTGGGTCGCCGACATCATCACGCGCGTGCTGCAGCATCTCCAGGGCAGGCTGCAGGATTTCACCGACCTGCCCTATGACTTCGAGCGCGTGGCAGATTTTGCCCGGGAGGTCTATCGCGCCACCCTCACCGTGAAAGCTGGGCGAACCTGCAGTTATGTGGACATTGCCCGTCAAATCGGCCAGCCACCCGCGGCCAGTCGCGCCGTGGGTACCGCGCTTGGCGCCAATCCATGGCCACTGCTCGTGCCCTGCCACCGGGTCGTTGCCAGCGACGGACGCATGACCGGATTTTCCGGACCAGGTGGGATCAAAACCAAACTCCGCCTGCTCGCTCTCGAGGGTGCGCAGTTATTCGCGGAGTGAGCAGGCTCATTAAGCGGGCTTAGAGCGCGTCATCACTCGGCTTAGGGGTTGTTTCGTCGCCTGTCGCCGTCACACTCCCAAGCAAAATCATCATTCTCATGCCCGCCAAAACCATGCGCGCCATCGCCAAACTCACGCCCGCTCCCGGGCTGCAAATGATCGAGGTCCCCGTGCCCACGCCCGGGATCAACGACGTCCTCATCAAGGTCAAGAAGACGTCCATCTGCGGGACCGACATCCACATCTACAACTGGGACGACTGGTCCCAGAAGACAATCAAGCCGCCGATGGTCATCGGCCATGAGTTTGTGGGCGTGGTCGAGCAGGTCGGGGCCAATGTGCTTAATTTCAAGCCAGGCGACCTTGTGGACGGCGAAGGCCACATCGTCTGCGGTGTCTGCCGCAACTGCCTCGCCGGCCGCCGCCACCTCTGCAAGGACACCAAGGGCGTCGGCGTGAACCGCCAGGGCGCGTTTGCCGAATACCTGTGCATCCCGGCCACCAACGCCGTGCACGTTGATCCCGCCATTCCGCTTGATGTGCTTTCCTGTTTCGATCCGCTCGGCAACGCCGTCCACACCGCGCTCAAGTATGATGTGATCGGCGAGGATGTGCTGATCACCGGCGCCGGCCCGATTGGCTGCATGGCCACGGCCATCGTCAAGCAGGTCGGCGCGCGCAAGGTCGTTGTGACCGACGTGAATCCCGCCCGCCTCGCGCTCGCGAAGCGCATGGGCGCCACACGCGTAGTGGATGTCTCGAGGGAAAAACTCCCCGATGTTCAGCAGGAACTGGGCATGAAGGAAGGCTTCGACATCGGCCTGGAAATGTCCGGCAATCCGCGCGCCCTCGCCGACATGATCGACAACATGTGCCACGGCGGCCGCATCGCGCTCCTCGGCATCATGCCCGGCGCCGCCGCGGTCGATTGGAACAAGGTCGTCTTCAACATGCTCACGATCAAGGGCATCTACGGACGGGAAATGTACGAGACCTGGTACAAGATGACAGCCCTGATCCAGAGCGGCCTGGATATCTCGCCGGTCATCACCCATCGCTTCAATTGCACGGAGTT
>CAZFHG010000056.1:0-19060 GCA_964518665.1 uncultured Opitutaceae bacterium
GGACGGTTCGCCCTACCTTGGGCAGGCTGCGATTGCCGTCATACCTCGACGGTCACGCGCAGGAAGGTGGCGGTGATGGACGTGGCGGCCGGGTCCGGGCTCCGGTTGTGGCTGGTGAACAGCGCTTCCAGCTCCCGCTGCAGCTCGTCGGCCCGTCCGGACTTTTCCGCGGCGGCGAAGGCGTTCATCGTGGGTCCGTAGTAGTGACGGAACTCGGTCAGGAACGCGGCCGGGGCCCCGGCGTACTCGAACGTGAAGGAGTCGCGTTCGCACGTGACATTCTTCGCGGCGATGCCTGCACGGGTGAAGCGTCCGACGACGTGCTCCTCCACGCCCCAGAGCATCGGGCTGATGAACCCTTCCGGCGGGGGTGGGGTATAGGCGGAGCTGATTTTCAGGATCTGTGCCACCAGCGTGGGGTCGCCGGGGATCCAGTTGCCCATGACGATCCGGCCGCCGGGGCGGGTGACGCGCACGAGTTCGTTCGCCACTTCCTGCGGCTTGGGGGCGAACATGGCGCCGAAGATGGTTACGACCAGGTCGAACGACCGGTCGGCCAGCGCGTGCAGGTTGCAGGCATCGCCTTCCTCGAACTTCAGGCAGTCGAGGCCGTGCTCCCGGGCGCGCCGGTTGCCGGCCGCGACGAGATTGCGGGCGATGTCGATGCCGAGGACGTCGGCGCCGCGCTGCGCCGCAGGCAGCGCGGTCGTGCCGTCGCCGCAGCCGAGGTCGAGGATCCGGTGGCCGGCCTGGACGCCGAGCCGTGATACGAGCGCTTCGCCGCTCCGCCGCATGGTCGCGGCGATCCGGGTGAAGTCGCCCTTTTCCCAGAGCGCCTGGTTGGGGTTGATGGTGGTGGGGGTGGGTGTGGTGGGTTTCATGTGTGGACCTCCACTCTATCCGTCTCGCTGATTGCCATCCACGACACAAAATGTAGTAACTCCCCGTCCCGTTCCACACCACACCCCCCGGGATATGAATTTTCGTTATCACCAGTTCTGTCCACTCGCCAAGGCGGCCGAGGTCCTAGGCGAACGCTGGACCATCCTCATCGTCCACGAGCTCCTGCTGGGCACCCGGCGTTACCGCGACTTCCAACGCGCGCTTGTCCGTCTCTCTCCTTCACTGCTTACCAAGCGGCTCAACCAGCTCGTGGACTGCGGACTCGTCACCCGCGAGACCACGCCCGGCCAGCCGCATGCCGAATACCGGCTCACCGCCGCGGGGCGCGAACTGAAGCCGGTGGTCGACGGCCTCTCCCGCTGGGGCATGAAATGGGCCCGCGGCCAGATGCGCGAAGACGAGCTCGATGTGCACCTCCTGATGTATGACTACACCCGGATGATCGATACGCGGCATCTGCCCAGGGGCCGGACCGTCCTGGGCTTCGTTTTCCCCGGGCTGCCCAAATTTGCCAACTGGTGGATCATCATCGACGGACCGAAGGCACGGGAACTGTGCGTGAGCCATCCCGGCTGCGAGTCCGATCTCCAGTTCCGCACCGACGTGCGCACGCTCACCGAAATCTGGGCCGGCGATTCCACGATCGGCGCGGCCCGCAAGTCCGGCCGGCTGCAGCTCACCGGCACGCCGCAGCTCATCCGTTCCCTGCCGCGCTGGTTCTGCACCTGCAGCCTGGCCCACATCCGCCCCGCCGCGGAGCCGCTGCGCGTGTGAGCCCGGGCTCGCTCCCACCTCCAGCTGATTGCTGAGGGATGTCTGCAAATAGGAGGCCTTACCTGTAGGAGCGGCTTTACGCCGCGATGTGGCATTCGCGGCATAAAGCCGCTCCTACAACCAGACGGTAACGCCGGCAGGGCTGGCTGCGGCTCCCTCGTCATGACGGGCTCCTCCTCAGGTCTCAGGTTTCAAGTTTCAGGTATCGCTTCTGCCTCTCCCCATTCTCCCGTTGCAGTTGCGGCCCGGTTGACAAGCTTTGAGGGCAACCCACCTCCTCCCATGTCCAAACCCGTTTGCTACTCCACCAAGGCTTATTCGACCGTCAGCGCTTCGGCTCCACTCGGCGCGACGAACATCGATCGCCGGCAGCCGACCGCCACGGACGTCCAGATCAAGATCCTGTACTGCGGCGTCTGTCATTCCGACCTGCATTTCGCACGCAATGAATGGGGCTTCACCCAATATCCCGCCGTGCCCGGCCACGAGATCGTGGGCCACGTGACGGCCGTCGGCAGCGGCGTAAAGAAGTTCAAGGTGGGCGACACGGTTGGCGTAGGCTGCCTGGTTGATTCCTGCCGCACGTGCCCGGATTGCCGCTCGGGCTTGGAGCAATTTTGTACCAACATGGTGATGACCTACGGGAGCACCGACAAACATCTCAACGCCCCGACGCTGGGCGGATACTCGCAGAGCATCGTGGTGACGGAAGACTTCGTGCTCCGGATTCCGGCCAATCTCAATCTCGCCGCCGCTGCGCCGCTGCTGTGCGCTGGCATCACCACCTATTCGCCGCTGCGCCACTGGAAAGTCGGCCCGGGTCAGAAGGTCGGCATCGTCGGCTTGGGCGGCCTCGGCCACATGGGCGTCAAGTTCGCCCGCGCTTTCGGGGCCCACGTCGTGTTGTTCACGACGTCACCAAACAAGATCGCCGATGCCAAGCGCCTCGGCGCACATGAAGTCGTCGTCTCCAAGGACGACGCCCAGATGGCGGCGCAGGCCGGGAGCTTTGACCTTATCCTCGATGCGGTGTCGGCGACGCACGACATCAACGCTTACCTCAACCTGCTGAAGCGCGACGGAAACCTGGTACTCGTCGGTGCACCCGAAAAGCCGCTGCCCGTGGCGGCGTTCCCGCTGATCTTCCGCCGGCGTTCGTTCTCCGGCTCGCTGATCGGCGGCCTGCCCGAGACGCAGGAGATGCTGGATTTCTGCGGGAAGCACAACATCACGAGCGACATCGAGATGATCCGCATGGACCAGATCAATGGCGCCTACGAGCGCATGCTGAAGAGCGATGTGAAATACCGCTTCGTGATCGATATGTCGTCACTCGCCTGAGGCGGGTGATGGGTTATGGGTTAAGGCTCATTGGTTTTTGGATAGGGTAGGGCGAACCGTCCCCGGTGAGCCGGAGCCCAGCCAGAGTGTTAGCTACGAGCGCGAGCGAGTGGAGGTTCGGCATGCTGGGATAGTGAATCTGATTCCCGGCAACCTTGGAGATTGACGAGAGCGGGACGATTTCCGTCCCATGCGTGGCCCCCTACGGTTCCCCGCCGTCAACCCCACCCTCCCTTGGTTTCTGCATGAGCAGTTTCAGAATACGCCCGCGTTTTTGTGACACCGTTGAATTGTCTTTGGACGAAACGCGCGACCGCATCCTCCGGTCGCTCGCGCAACAAGCGACCGGCCTGGAGGTGAAAACGTTCCCCGGCATGATCGGGCTGCACATTCCCGAGCCGCACCGGCGGCATTGGTCGCCACGGTTGTTTCTCAGCCTCGAGGCCACGGCGGAGGGAGGGACGCGGATCGAGGGCATCTACGGGCCCGAGATCGAAATTTGGTCGGTGTTCCTTTACGGGTACCTGATCACCGGCCTGCTCGGCACTTTCTCCGGCATCCTCGGCTTTGCGCAGCGGGCGCTCGGGTATTACCCTTGGGGGCTGTGGGTGCTCGGCGGCATGATGTTGCTCGCGGCCCTCCTGTATCTATTCGCGCAATTGGGGCAGAAACTCGGCGCGTGGCAGACCTTTCAACTGCATCAGGCTTATCAGACCGCCATGGGCCGGCCGATCGAAGTGAGTTGATCCGCGGATCATTGGTTACTGCTTAATGTTTATTGGTTATAAGTTAATGGCTTTGGGGAAGGAGTTGTAGGGCGGAGATTCCGATCACCGCCTTTCGCGTCGGTCAAAGGTGGAATTTAGAAATCCCGCCCTGCAACTCATCCGTAATTGCCCGGCTCACTCGTTGATGCGGAACGTGAACAGTTGTTGCACGCGGCCGGCGTTGACGATGCGGCCTTCCTTCCGGCCGGGGCGGAAGCGCCATTTGCTGATCGCCTGGAGGGCGGCGTCCTCGAATTCACGGTGCGTGGAGCGGACGACGAACGGATTCCGCACATTGCCGTTCATGTCCACGATGAACTCGACGGCGACCTCGCCCTCGATGCCGGCGTTCCGCATCTCAAACGGATACTGCGGCGGCATCTGGGTGCGCGGCGACGGCTTTTGATCGAGCTGGCTGTTGTCGATGACCTTGAAACTGCTGTTGATCGCGGGCCCGGGATTGTTCGGGATCACTTTGATGCCGGGATCGGGGTACTCGTTCACGGGTACGTCGGGCTGCAGCGGTTGCGTGGGCGCATCGATGACGGGCGCTTGCGGCACGTCGGGTGCTTTCGGCGGCATGACCACCGGTCTGGTCTGCGGAATATCGCTGGTGTCGCCCGGCGCCGGTTCCGGCGGATCAAGGTTCACCACCATGGGGGGTATTCCGGTGGGCGGAGGCTTCGGCAACGCAACCGGATCAGCCCTGGTCTGATACAAGAAGGAGCTCGCGAAAATGCTCCCGAGGATGAGCGCGGAGACTGCCGAACCGATGATGAAATCCTTTTTCATGGTATTTGTCATTGGGGGTTGGAGTGCGGGCGTTTCTGTAAGCGACAATCCTGCCGACACCGAAACCCTGACAATTGGTTCCAAAAAAGAAACGGAGGCAGGGAGTCGCGGGAGTTTAGTTGATGGCCTAATGATCTTTTCTGCACACATCGGCTTGGCCACTGCGGGACAGAAACGGCACAAAGCAGTTTGAATTCCCGCCGGGTGTTCCCACTATGGCGGGATGTTGAAACGTTACCCCTGGTCGGTCCTGACCCTCGGCCTTGCCTTCGTTATCGCGGGTTGCTCCACCACGCTGATCCCGACGCCTGCGACTCCGGTCACACCCGAGCCCACCAACCTCACGATGCGCAAGCGGCAGGTTGTGGCCTATGTGAACTCCGGGCAGTACGCCCAGGAAATCGCGCGGTTGGCGCTCGAGGCGAACAAGCACCTGACCAAGCGGGCGCCGAAACTGGCGGCGGCCAAACGGAAGCTGGCCGTGGTGTTCGACATCGATGAGACCACGCTCTCCAACTACCCGCACGTGCTGTCCAATGATTTTGGCTATGTGCCGAAGATCTGGGACGGCTGGGTGGAGGAAGGGCGCGCCCATGCGATCGTCCCGGTGCAGACCATCTACGACACGGCGGTGCGCATGAATATCGACGTGTTTTTCATCACCGGACGCAAGGAGAGCGAACGCGTGGCAACGGAACGGAACCTGCGCGAAGTGGGTTACGAGAAGTGGACCGGCATCTACTACCTGCCCGAGAAATATGAGGGCACGACGCGCGGGTTCAAAACGAACATCCGGCGCAAGCTGGTGGCCGATGGTTACCTGATCCTGGCCAATGTCGGCGATCAGCTCAGTGATCTGGAAGGCGGCTATGCGGAGAAGACCTTCAAGCTGCCGAATCCGTTTTACCTGATCGATTGAACGCTGGAAACGCGGGCAGCTGGTGAAGTGATGGCCGCGGAGTACCGGGCCATTTGACCACGGATCACACGGATTTCACGGATACGCCACGCAGGTCAGCCCGCTTGCAGGCGCGGTTTGGACTTTGTGAAAGAGGGTGAATTACCCTCAGTGTTATTTTGCCCGCACAAATTGGTGTGGCCCACAAAAAAAGCCGCACCGGTGAAGGTGCGGCTGAAAGTGACGGAAGCTTCCGTACTCAGTGGGTCGGTTGCTGCGCCTGAATATCGGTGAGGCGTTTCTCGATCTCGCTCATCTTGTTCACGAGATCCTGCGTGATCTTCTCCTTGTCGCGCTTCTCCACGATGTTGAAGTGGGCCACGTCCTTCACGACGTTGGCGGGCAGGGTGAGGAGGCGGGTGAGCAGGCCCTGGTCCTTCAGCGAGCTGATGTAGAGGGCGGTGATCTCATGCGAGAGGGCGAGTGAATCCTGCGCGACGGCCTGCGTGGCCTGCAGGTTGTTGTTCAGCTGCTGGTTCTTCGCGAGCTCCGAGGTCAGCACGGTGCCGACCTGGTCGGAGATCTTCTGGCTGTAGGCGGCGATGGATTCGCGGGTGAGATTCTGGTCCTTCGACATTTCGGCAAGGATGGGCTGGATCTTCTCCGCCATACGGCTGGAGACCTTGTCCACCTGCTCGTTCTGCATCTGCTCGGCCTCCTCGGGCGTCTTCGGCAGCGGATTGTACGGCTGCATCTTCTGGGCGACGGCCTCGGCGAGCTGGTTGATCTTCTCGGCGTTGAGCTTGGCTACTTCCTCATCGGTCATGAAGACGTCGGCGGCGCGCTTTGAGATGGCGTCCTTGAGCAGCTTGTCCACGGCCTCGATCTGGCGGCGGTTGTCCTCCGCGGCGACCTTGAGGGCGTCGTTCTGCTCACGCAGGGGGGCCAGCTCCATTTGCTGTTTGGCCGCCATTTCCGAAACGGTCCGCTGGTGGATCCAGAACGCGGAGGCGACGACGATGATCACCGTTAATATGACGGTGGGAAGCTGGTCTTTAATTTTTTGCCACATGACTGTGATGGGGTTGAAGCGGTTAACTGGCTATTGAGCTAACAGGATAGGTCGTTGAAATGCAACGCTGCGCTGGGACCCGCTTTTCCGTTTGTGCCGGCCGCGCGGCCGGGCAGGTTGGAAGTGTGAGCCTCAATCGCACCGAACAAATGATATACGACTACCTGCAGGGACATCCTGAGGAGAGACAGTATTGGCAGGGAAAAGTTCGGGCGGCGGCGAAAGATAGTGTCGATTATCATGGCGCGGCGGACCGGCTGCAGGGGGATTTATGGGCCTATCTCGTTGAACGCAGCGCCGTGGTGGAGCCCTTTCGCAGCACCGCGCAGCGCGACGGCCTGCGGCGCACCAGCATGCGCAACCTGGCCGAATACCTGATCCGCCTCTGGACCGAGCCCCGCCCCAAGCGTCCGATACCGCCGGAATCGTCGGGACCTCAGATTGGCTGAACTTTTTTTGAAACCTTTGGCGCCGGAATGCGTCAAAGCACCTGTAAGATATTCTCCTCCGCTTAGCGGTGGAGATTTGGGGTAAGTAAGCAAAAGCGGGCCGTCTAGGGGTAGGCGGCCCGCTTAATTTTTAGTGATTGGCAGCGTCCGACATGATTTAGCAGGCGGGTGCGCGCTGGCTTGCGATGGATTGATCCCAATGATCACGTTCCGGCTTGCTCCCCACCTCCGGCGTCGGCGTAAGAAAACAAATGCTAATTTCGGGTTACATTAGCCGGTTTTCTTCAGTCCATTATTTACAAACGCGTCCGTTCGTGCATGGTTATTCACAAGATATCCACCGATGGAAAACCTGCGCGGGGCGACTGCCCCAAATTCGCGGATACGGATCTCAGCCAAGGTGAAGACCTTCGTGCTCGACACGAATGTTCTACTGCACGATCCGCAATCTATTTTCAAATTCGAGGAGAACAACCTCGCCATCCCGGTGGAGGTCTTGGAAGAGCTGGATTCCATCAAGGGCGAGCAATCCACCGAACGGGGCCGCAATGCCCGCCGGGTTCATCGCATCCTGCAGGAACTGTTGCCTGACTCGCGCTCGATGCATGAGGGCGTGGAACTGCCGAACGGCGGCACGCTTTCTGTCATCATCAACCCCTATCTGATTGATCCGGCGCGCACTTCACCGGCGATGATCCGGTTGCGGTCGATATTGCCCGACCTGTCGAAAAAGGACAACCGCATCATCGCCGCGGCGCTATTTGTGCAGGAACAGTTCCCGCCGCCGACCATCCTCGTCACCAAGGATGTGAACGTGCAGCTCAAGGCCCGGGCCGTCGGGCTCGAGTCCGAGGACTACCTCAACGACAAGGTGCCGGAGGCCGACGAGGAGGCCAGTTACGGAGAGATCGGACTCAGCATCTACGATCTGCAGCGCTTCTGCTCCGAAGGGGCTTTTGAGATTGATGACTCCATCGCCAAATCCCTCTACACCAACGAATACGTCCTCCTCCGCTCCGACGAGGGCAAGACCATGCCGGCCCGCTATTACGGCGACGGTATCGTGCGCCGGCTCAAGTTGCCCGATTTCGTGAAGGCTCCCGGCGGCATTCCGGTGCGCGCCCGCAACCTTGAACAGCAGTTTTTCATGGATGCGCTGCTGGACGACAGCATCAACATGCTCACCTGTTTCGGCAAGGCGGGCACCGGCAAGACCCTGCTCTCCATCGGATGCGCCCTGCACCAGACGCATGACGACCAGTCCCGTTATGATGGCGTCTCGATTTCCCGGCCCGTGATGGCGCTCGGCAAGGACATCGGTTTTCTCCCCGGCACACTGGAAGAGAAGATGAAGCCCTGGCTGCAGCCCTACTACGACGCGCTGGAAGTGCTGATCCCGTCGAAGCCGCCGAAGGAACCACAATTCGCGGCGAAAAAGGTCTCCAAGAAAAAGCACAAGAAGCGGGACGAGCAGTTCTTCGCGCAGATGACGGCGCCGCAGGCGAGCCATGCCAGCCATCACAACGGCCACAACTCCTCACCCTTGGCGAAACCCTACGAGCGCCTGCTCAAGACCGGTCAGGTTGAGATCGAGGCCCTGGCTTTCATTCGCGGCCGTTCGATTGCCCGGCGCTTTTTCATCCTCGACGAGGCCCAGCAGCTCACCCCGCACGAAGTGAAGACCGTCATCACGCGCATTTCCGAGGGCTCGAAGATCGTGCTCATCGGCGATCCCGCGCAGATCGACAATCCTTACGTTGATTCGCGCAGCAACGGACTCGTCTACTGCCACAATCGCATGAAGGGTCAGGCCATCGCCGCGCATGTGAAACTGGTGAAGGGTGAGCGTTCGCGTCTGGCCGAGCTCGCGGCGGACCTGCTCTAGCCCCGGCGCAGCCGGCGCTAGAGAACGTCCAACATCCAACATTCAACTTCCAACGTCGAAGTGGTTAGCGGCGGAGTTGTTGTGTAGGGGCGTCGCTTGAATGCGCCCGGATTGGAATCATCCGGTGAAAGACTTGCGATCAGATGCACGCGAGGTGCGCCCCATTATTCAATGCTCCAAATCCACCAACATTGGATGTTGGAAGTTGAGTGTTGGATGTTGGAAGTTCGCCGCGCCTTCTAGGCGCGGCGCGGTTACAAGCCGAAGAACGCGTGTTCGCCCGGGTAGTCCGGCACGGGATGACGGCCGAGGGGGCGGGCGGTCTGGTCCAATTGGAGGGAGACGGCGGCGGTTTCGCTCAGGACACAGCGGGCGCCGAGGTGCTTGGTGGATTTCTCGATGCGGAAAAGGTAGATGACATCCGTGCCGATGAGCGACTCGCCCTGCTGGCCGCCGCTGATGCGGATTTTGCCATGGTGCATGATGATCCGGAAGGGCCGCGGCGCCACGGCCTGAAGCCGGACCAGGGCCTGCAGCGCTTCGCCCACCTTGGCCGCGGGGTGGCGATCCTGTCGCCAGTAGGCAAATACGGCATCGCCCAGGTAGGCGTTGATCGTGCCGCCGGACTGCAGCAAGATCGGCCGGACGAGTTCCAGCCAGTGCTTGAAGTCGGCGGAGGCGGCTTCAGCCCCGACAGCATGGGTGTGCGCAGTGTGGCCGATGAGGTCGAGCATCAGCAGCCAGCAGGGGCCGGAGTGGATCTGCACCGAGGTCTGCCCGCTGTCCGCGGCCTGGCCGGGGGATTGCTGGCAGCGGTACACGAGGGGGAACTCGCCGATCTCGATCCGGTCGCCGTCGCGGAGCGCGACAGTCTGATCCTGCCGCAGCCCGTTGACGTAGGTGCCGTTGGTGCTGCGCAGGTCGGACAGGTAATGACCTCCGCCCGGCTTGGGCTGGATGACGACGTGATTGCGGGAGATGCCCGGGACCGTAAGCACCAGCGTGCAGGTGTCGCCGCGGCCGATCGTGCAGGGGCTCTGGTCAAACCAGTGCATCCGGCCGTCCGGCAATTCGAGCCAGGCCTGGGAAAGCGGGGCTTCCATATCGCCGTTATTTCAGACGGAGCCGCCAGAGGTTGTAAGCGCCGCCGCGATTCGAGAGGAAGTAGATGACGTTCGGGTCGGTGGGCGACCAGGCGGGCATGATGTCGTCGGAACCGTTGGCGGTGAGCTGCTGGATCTGGGAGCCGTCCGCATTCATCACATAGATATTGTTGTTCGCCCGGCCCTTTTCGTCCACGTCGCGGTCGGACACAAAGACGACGCGCACGGGATTGGTGAAACTCGCCACGGGGTTCTGGCAGTTGGCACTGAGGAAGGAGTCGTCGGAGATGAGGTTGGTCTCCAGGCGGCCGTCGGGTTCCACGGCGAAGATCTGCCGCTTGCGGCCGGCCTCATCGGCGCGGGTGAAGTAAATCTTCGAGAGCTCGCGGTGGCTGACCTCCTCGGCGACGATCTGGAACTGCGTGGGCAGCGCGCCGTCAAACTTCACCGTGCTCAACTGGGGCTGGGCGAGCGGGTAGTTGGGCTCGACCGACAGGTAGACCACCTCGCGGTTGCTGTCGGTGTAGGTGGGGCCGTAATTGTAGCGCTGGTCATTGGTGATGCGCGAGACGCCACCGGAGGTGCGGTTGTCGGTGAAGTTGACCCGAAAGATGTCGGGCTTGGCGAGATCGCCGCGGTTGGACTGGAAGACCAGGATGTTGTTCGAGTCGGGGGCGATGACCGGCTGCGTGTCAATGTAGCGCTTGTTGTTATCCACCAGACGGGCGATGCCGCCACCGTCATCCTCGACGCGTTTCAAGAAAAGGCCGGAGTAGTATTTGCCGTTGTCATCCTGTGAGGTGATGGCGAGCACGGCGGACTCGCCGTCCGGCGTGATGGCGTAGGAATTGAGGGTCTGCAGCGGCGCCTTCGGGTTCTGGTCGCGGCGGGTGAAGCGGGTGACGCGGGAGAGGCTGGCGATCGAGGCGCTGCGCTCGCTCGTGTCGAGGGTGCCGATGCGCGTGGTCTGGCTGATGGCCAGGCGCACGCCCGTCGGCGTCATCTCGATGGCCGGGGCGTGCAATGCGACCGGCAGTTCCGTCACGGGATTGAGCGTGAGGTTCACCACCGGCGAGAGGCTCTGGGTGAGCGTGACCTCGACCGGATGGTAGATGGTGGGGATTTCCGCCACGAGCACGTTGCTGCTCCAAGGCTTGGTCTTGTCGCCGCGGGTGAAAACCACGGTGACCTTCTGGGGGGCGGCGCCCAGTTCGCGGCCGTCGAGGGAAAGGGCGGCCTGGATCGACGAGCCGTCGCCTGACGTGGTATTCACGCTGAAGGTGCGCTCCAGGCGCAACTGAGCCAGGTTGATGCGCGGTGGGGCCGGAGTGTTGTAAGTCAAGGAGAAGGTTTCGCTCTGATGATCGATCTTGGCCAAGCTGACACTGAGCGGCTGCCAGGGGGCGGATTTGCCGGTTCGCCGGAAAGTCACGGCCTTGGTGAGCGGGGTAACACCGGCGGCCTGGCCGTCGATGGTGACCGAGGCGCCCTCGGGTGATGAGGCGATGGTCACTTCCCTCTCGGTGGTGAGGGGCTCGAGGGTGACGGAGATTTCCTTGAGCTTGCTCCGGGTTTCGTAGGCGACGTTCTCGCTGTCGTAGCCGGGCTTTTCGACAACAAATCTGTAGGGCGCTTCGCGCCTTTTGAGGTCGATCGTGGCAGGGGCGGGGAGGCGCTGGCCGGTCTCGGTTACCACCGTGGCACCGGCCGGGGAGACGTTGATCCGGAGAGGTACGGCGCGGCTGATCGAGCTGACAGCCACAGCCAGTAGCACAAGGGCCACAAAGTGGCGGGGGTGGCGAAGCATGTTGGCGCTAGATAAGCTGTGAAAGGCAAGGCCGGTCAAACCTCCATTTTTTGATTATACTGGCAACAGGGCGGAGGTGCGGTTGAATGCACCCAGAACCATGGATCCAGCCTCGGACAAGACGGTCGTTTCCGCCCGTTCAGGAACCAAGCACGACCTGTTTCAGGCTGGCGATGTGGTGGGTCAGTACCGTGTGGAACGGGTGCTCGGTGCCGGCGGTATGGGCGTGGTCTATCTGGTGCAGCATACGGCCCTGAGAAAGCATTTCGCGCTCAAGGCCTTGCCGGCCACGCTGGCGCAGGAGGCTTCGTTTGTGGCCCGGTTCAAGCGCGAGGCCGAGATGCTCGCGCGCCTCAAGCACGCGCACATCGTCAACGTCACGGACTTCGGCGAGAGCCAGGGCCGGCTCTACCTGGTGCTGGAGTTTGTGGACGGTGGTTCCTTGGAGGACTGGTTTGCCACCCACAGCAAGGGCAAGGGCACAGGCGCGCCGCCGGAAGAGGTGTGGCGGCTGACCGGGCAGATCCTGCAGGGGCTGGTGCACGCCCACCACGCCGGCATTGTGCACCGCGACCTTAAACCGGCCAACGTCTTGCTGGAGAAAACCGGCGAGGCCAAGATTTCCGATTTCGGGCTGGCAAGGGTTGTGGCCGAGGAGGAGTACCGGCGCACCGGCGGCACCATGTCGCCGTTCCAAGGCGACAGTGTGACCACGACCGGCACCATCGTCGGCACCATTGATTTCATGTCGCCAGAGGCGCGGAACATGCAGGTCTCCGATGCGCGGTCCGACATCTATGCCGTGGGTGTGATCACCTACTACCTTCTGACCGGCCGCAAGCCGCACGGCCTGGCCCAGCCCGCGTCGAAACTGGTGGCGGGGCTGGATCCGCGCTGGGACCGTTTCATCTCCACCTGCCTCGCGGAGGATCCTGGCCAGCGCTATCAAAGCGCGGCCGCGGCCTTGGAAGGCCTGCAAATCCTCCGGCAGACCAGCCGGTTGAAACCCGCCCTGATTGCCCTGGGGGTGGTCGTGGCGGCTTTGATCGCAGGTGCGGTGTTTTTCTGGCCGCGAAGTCCCACTGCTGAACCGGTTGCGAGCCCTAATCCGGTTTCAACGGCGCCCAAAACCGTAGGCCCGACCGAACCCGCGGTGGCGGTGCGCGTGCCGGAGGCGGCACCTGCTGAGGAGTTGAGAAATTTTACCCTGACCGGACTGCCTGCCGGAGCTTTGGTCGGCTACCACGGCAACGAGTTCACCGCCGGGGCGGACGGGCGCGTGGCACTGGCAATCGCTCCGGGCGCGCAGATGGTCAGTGTGAATGCGCCGGGTTACCTTGAATGGAAAGGGCAGATTGGAGCAGAGCCCGGAGTGCTGGAAGCGGCGCCGGCGATGCAGCCAGTGCCTCCCGTGGCGGTGAAATTCACCGGCCTGCCGCCGAACGCACAATTGCGAGCCGGTGAATTGACTGCGACAGCCAATGCCACAGGCGAGGCCGTGCTCGAACTGCGGCCAGGGCGGGTGGCGCTTGCCGTCAGTGCGGACAAGTACGAATCGCTAGACTTGGCGCTGGAGATTTCTCCAGAGACCACGCGAGTGCCGCTTGAACTCAAGCGTCTGCCTCCGCCGCCGGAAATCAGCGTGCTGCTCGCGGACGGCGTCGAGCTCAAGCTCCGCTGGGTGCCGGCCGGGACATTCAACGCTGGGTCACCATCCGAGGAACGCGGCCGGCAGCGCAACGATCTGCCCCTGACCCGCGCGGAAATTGCCAGTGGGTTTTATGTGGCCGCGACGGAAATGACCCAACGGCAGCATCGCGCCCTCACTGGGAAAAACCCGAGTGCGAGCCGGGCGCTCGGCGACGACACCCGGCCGGTGGAGCAAGTCTCCTGGCGCGATACCACGGGTCCGGGAGGGGCCATCGACAAATTCAACCAGCTCCTGCAGCGGAAGGGTCTGCCGTTCACCGCCGATTTGCCGACAGAAACCGAGTGGGAATATGTCTGCCGGGCCGGGACGGAGACTTCCTTCAATGACGGCAGCCAACTGACCAATGAGCGAGAGGACCCGGTGCTCAGTACGCTCGCTTTTTACTCCCGTGGCGGAGCCCTGAGTGCCCCGTCGCCGGTGGCCAGGTTCAAAGCCAATGCCTGGGGTCTGTACGATATGCACGGCAACGTGGCGGAGTGGACCCGCGGCGGGCGATCCAATCGAGATCCGGTATTGCGTGGTGGCAACTGGCGGGTCGGTCCCGTGCACTGCCGTTCCGCCTCCCGCGTGGAACTCACACCGGACATACGGCCCAACGACACCATGGGCTACCGGCTGATTCTGCGGCCTAAGGAAGAATGAGGCGCGCTGCGTCGAGTGACCTTTCAACGTCCAACACCCAACGTCGAATACAGGATGAGTCTCTGGCTGGGTACTTGTCTTGAGTGAGTCTTTCCTCGCCCTGCATAGTATGCCTGCGGCTTCGTGCCTAAGCGGCTTGGCGCCTGACGCCACTCGGTGGAAACGGGATCTGACGCAATTGGCATTGCAGGACCTGCTCATGAAAGGGAGGTTGGCGTGATGAGTCTGACCGAAATCAAAGCTGAGATACCTGCCGCGGTGGTGGAGGAAACCGATGTGTTGCTGCAGGAATTGGGCGTCGAAGGTTGGAGTCTGCTGGAGGACGCGATCATGAAGCGCGCGTGGTTGGTTGGTGTATTCACGAGCGAAGCCGAAGCACGGACGCGGTGGGAGGCGTTGAAGCCGCAACTGGTCTCAGTGGGCGAACCGGTGATAAGGGCGCTGGCGGATCAAGACTGGCGGGACAGCTACAAGGCGCATTTCAAGGCATGGCAATCGGGCCGGCTGCATTGGGTGCCGGTGTGGGAGCGGGCCACATACACGCTGCCGGCAGGTGATGTGGCGTTGTGGTTGGACCCGGGGCTGGCGTTTGGCACGGGCAACCATGAGACGACGCGGTTGTGCTGCGAACGGCTGGTAGCCTTTGCCGCGTCACGGGGCACAAAGGGCCGGGTGATGGATGCCGGGTGTGGTTCGGGCATACTGGCGCTGTCAGCGTCGCTACTTGGCTTCCGCGACATCGCGGGTTTTGACAACGACGCCGAGGCTGTGCGGGTAAGTCAGGAAAATGCGACGCTGAATGGAATGGCGGGCCTGGTGAGGTTTTTCACCGGGGATCTCGTCTCGGGTCTGGCGGGGCAGAACGCGGATTTGCTGATGGCGAATATCCAGGCGGATGTGTTGATGCGCTTTGCCGGACAGTTGGTCGCCGCGGTGGCTCCAGGCGGCGTGCTGGTGCTGAGCGGGATCCTGGCGATCGAGGTGGAAAAGGTTCGCGAAGCCTTTAAGGCTGCGGCGCCGGACTGGGCCGTCGAGGGTCGCACGATGGGTGAATGGTGCGACTTGGCAATGAAGCGGCCCTAAGTCCGTTCATTACGCGGAGACACAGGGTTGGGGCCTATTATTAGGCCAATCCGTGCAATCCGCGTGATCCGTGGTCAACAACCCAAACTGCCTTTTCAGGAGAAAAGGTCGGTGGGGGTGCGGCCCATGAAGTCTTCCATGTAGGCGGTCGTGGCCTTGCCTTCGATGAAGACGGGGTCGGACATTATGGCCTTGTGCAAAGGAATGGTGGTCTTGATGCCGCGGACGAGGTACTCGCTAAGGGCGCGATAAGTGCGCTCAAGGGCGGTCTTACGATCCCGGCCATAGCAGATGAGCTTGCCGATCATTGAATCGTAATGTGGCGGGATGGTGTACCCGGAATATGCGTGGGAATCGACGCGCACGCCGTGACCGCCTGGGGCGTAGTAGAGCGTGATGGTGCCAGGCGAGGGGATGAAATTGCGGGCAGGGTCCTCGGCATTGATGCGGCACTCGATGGCGTGGCGCTCAAACTTGATATCGCCCTGGTCGAACTCGAGCTTCTGGCCGTTGGCGACAAGGATTTGCTGCTTGATGAGATCGATTCCAGTAACCTCCTCCGTCACAGGGTGTTCCACCTGGATACGGGTGTTCATCTCGATGAAATAATAGTTCCCCTTGGCATCGACGAGAAACTCGATCGTACCAGCGTTCTCATAAGCGGCGGCCTCTGCGGCGCGGACTGCGGCCTTGCCCATTTTCTTGCGGAGATCAGGGGTAAGAAAGGGGGAGGGAGATTCTTCGATTAGCTTCTGATGGCGGCGCTGGACTGAGCAATCGCGCTCGCCGAGGTGTAGAACTTTGCCATGGGAGTCGGCAAGGATCTGGAATTCGATGTGGCGGGGTTTTTCGATGTACCGCTCGATATAGACGGCACCGTTGCCGAAGGCCTTCTCAGCCTCGTTGCGGGCGACGTGATACTCCTTGGCGAAAGAGACATCGTTGTGCGCGATGCGCATACCGCGACCCCCGCCGCCGGCGACGGCCTTGATGATAACCGGGTAGCCGATCTTGCGGGCGACTTTGACCGCCTCGGCCTCGCTTTCGACAGGACCGTCAGAACCGGGAACTGTGGGGACGCCAGCCTTACGGACTGTGTCCTTGGCAACCGACTTATCACCCATCATCTTGATGGATTGTGATTTGGGCCCTATGAACTTGATGTTGCAGGATTCGCACTGCTCGGCGAATTTGGCATTCTCGGAAAGGAAGCCGTAACCAGGATGGATTGCATCAACGTCGGCGATTTCGGCGGCGCTGATGATGCGATCGGCTCGAAGATAGCTATCGGCGCTCTTGGGTCCACCGATGCAGATCGCCTCATCGGCTAACTGAACGTGGAGGGACTGGACATCGGCCTCGGAATATACGGCGAGTGTTTTAATACCCAGCTCGCGGCAGGCGCGAATGATGCGAAGAGCAATTTCACCGCGATTTGCGATGAGGATTTTTTGAATCATAGGTGGGCTTTTATGCACTAACCATTATCGGGTAATGGTTAGCAGCTCTCAGTAGCGGTTGGTTACGAGGCTGTTTCAGCCCTGCTTAACTTTAAAAAGTCGCTGGCCGTATTCGACCGGCTGGCCGTTCTCGACCAAGACTTCTACGACGGTCCCCTTCAACTCGGCTTGGATCTCATTCATGATCTTCATGGCCTCGATGATGCAGACGACGGAGTTCTCCGTGACTTTGCTTCCGGCGTCAGCGAAGGCCTTGCTCTCAGGGGAAGCTGCGCGATAGAAAGTGCCAACCATTGGGGACTTGATGTAAATGATATCGGCTTCTTCCTTAACTGGTGTGGCGGTCCCTGAAGCCGGAGCAGCCGGGGCGGGGGAAAGGCTGGGGGCAGGAGTCTGCTCAGAGGCTAGGTTGAAAGGGTGATTGGAAGCTCTGCTAGAGGAGACAACTGGAAGACCGTTGCCACCGCGGCGGATCTTCAACTTGAAACCTTCCTCTTCGACTGCGAACTCCGAAAGCTCGGAGCGTTTCATCAAATCGATGATCTGCTTGATTTGTTTGAGGTCCAAAGTGTGCCTTGGTTGAGTTGTAGCTGAGACTGTTAGTGGCTAAAGAGGGGTTAGCGTTCAATTAAAGGCAGGGAAAAGCAATCACGCAATTTTCGGCAAAATGGGTGAAAACGAGCCTTTATTGCAGATTGTAGGCTAAATTTGCTGAAAATAGGCCTGATTTGTTGGTTTTTAGGCCAGGTCCCTTTGGCTGCCTGTAAAAAAATGAACTGTGTTTGAGTTGTCTGGCGCGCGGTAAAGACTCGGATTTAAATGCAGAAAGAGCCAGTTTTTGACGAAATTGAGGGCATTTAGGGTCAAATGTGACTCAAATGAGAGGTTTACCCGGAATTTAGTCTTTGGTGTGAAGTATGTGAAAATAGGATTCCGGATCGGGACCGCACCGGCAAGGAATGGCTGGACATGGATGGGTGTCGTTGTCGGCAACCTGTGAGCTTACTGGGATCGGCACGAGCAAACTTGATGTAGGACCAGCTTGGAATTCTTTCCACAATTTGAAGCAACTGGCCTGTGCTAGTATCTCATGTCTCACCCAGACCAGCAAAGCATAAGGCAGGGATTGATGTAATCCCGTTTGGTAGGGCGGCTGGCAGTCGGTGATCGGAGAGAAATGGCAACAGTCATTGGTGTCGCGCAACGACACTTAGTGACCGTCTTGATGGGGCTCTTTACCCGACTCTCGGTTTTGTCCTTAAATCTTAGAACGCAAAAGTGATCAGCCAGGGCTTACGAATCACCTGCGGATCTTTGCCTGGCAGGATTATTACCCGAATTTTCAAGTAATCAGCTAGGTGAGATGCTTCTAAGCGAGTTGCTGCCCAGTTGCTGCCGCGCCACCTTTTGGCGGGGTGATCTGGATCGGAAGTCTATGGCAGTTTAACTTATAGACGACGGTCTGAAGCAGTTTCCTAGCTAGCTGAGAGGCTGTTAGGCAGGCGGGATTTAATTCTTACTGATAGGCAGGGGCTTGTTCTTGCTCCGAGGATCCAGTTTTTGGGGCGTCGTTGGACCGACCGGAAGGATCCGCAATGCGGGAGCGGGTGCATCTTAAGCTCATAACTGCTATCCACGGAGGCACTGGGTTGGTGATACGAGTAATTTTTCCAGCGATCACCCTTACTGGGAGGCTTGGTCAAGCGATGCTGGGGTAGATGACTGTTGTACGTGAAGTGACTCCCTCGTGGAAGCTGCGAAGGAGCAATGGAGACAATTTGCCGAAAAATGGCGCTTAATAGGGCTCAACAGGCGGCAATTATGACTACCGCTGCGAGGGTCCTCAGTGGTAGATTGTATTTATAAATATGATACGGAGCCGGGTTCTCGGAGGGAGGTGAGAAAAAATCGGATAATGCAGGCTATTGGTCCTGGAAAAGCAGTGAAACTAAAATCACGCATAGCATTGATCAGAAGCATAATAGGAAACATCGGAGCGAAATATTTAGAAATATCTTGAACCGCTGTATGGGGTTATCATGTTCCGCCCTCCCTCGTGACGCGAGCGACCGAAAAAACGGTTCTTCGAGACACGAGGAGAGATCTTTTAAAGCCCTTCGAAAATATTTATCGGAAATCTTTCGAAAATGTATTGACGAGAGGTTCTAAAAAAATCTTGATGAAACTCTTTCCCTCAGAGGGAAGCTCTTTGAAATTTACTTTGTGCGATTGATTGGGACCCCCAATCAAAATTCAAAAAAGACGTAAGCCTTAAAACTTACGTCATGTTAGTAGTTCATGAATCACTAGGTTCAGAACTCTTTTCGGAGAGTTTGATCCTGGCTCAGAATGAACGCTGGCGGCGTGGTTAAG
>CAZFHG010000057.1:0-18811 GCA_964518665.1 uncultured Opitutaceae bacterium
CCCGGCATGGTGCAGGCGATGTGGGCGACCCACCGCATGCTGCCGGAGGCGAAGGTGGTCGGACCGCGCATCCACGAGGAGGGTTCGGTCGCGGCAAATTACCGGTGGGTGGCCCGGCACAAAACCTGGCCGTTTCTTTTCCGGCGCTTGCCGTGCACCGGAACGGATTTGCCCGAGGTCACGATGATGGTGACTTCCGGTTCCATGCTTGATCTGGCGGAATGGCGGCGGTTGGGCGCGTTCGATGCGGGTTTGTTCATCGACTACATCGACACTGACTATTGCCTGCGGGTGATCCGCGCCGGAGGCAAGGTGGCAGTGGCCGGTCAGGCCGTGCTGCGGCACCGGCTCGGTGCCCGGGCGAGCCAGGTCTTCATGGGCCGCGAGTTTCGCCCGACGCACCACGCCGCTTTCCGTCACTATTACATGGCGCGGAACCGCGTGGCCATGTGGCGGCGGCATGCGTGGGCGGTGCCGCACTGGGCGGCGTTCGACCTGAGCTTTGCGTTGTACAACTACACCCGCGTATTGCTGTTCGAGCGGGAACGCTGGGCCAAACTGAAGTCGATCCTGCGTGGCACGTGGCACGGCCTGCGCGGAATCACCGGGCCGATGCCGACATGAACGCCGCCGGCACACCGCTTTTGTCGGTCATCATCGTCGCCTACCGGTCGCGCGACGAACTCCCGGCTTGCCTGGGCTCGATCCCGCGCGAACTGGACGGGCGCCGCGTCGAGGTGGTCGTGGTCGACAACTCGCGCAATACCGATGGCGTGGGTGATCTCGTGCGCCGGGACTTTAGCTGGGTGGATTATGTGTCGCCGGAGTCGAACCTGGGCTTCGGGCGGGCGAACAATCTTGGGTTCAAACAGACGACCGGCGAATGCGTGCTCTTTCTCAATCCAGACACGGTTGTGAATGCGGCAGCGCTGGCGCATTGCGTCCAACGGGCGGTGGCGGAGCCGGACCTCGGGTTGATCTCACCGCGGCTTGAACTTGCGGATGGCAGCATGGACCTGGCGTGCCGGCGGTCGGTGCCGTCGCTTTGGGATGGATTCAGCCGGGCGGCGGGTTTGGCGGCGGCGTTTCCGGGCACGGCGCTTTTTGCCGGATACAATCTCACTCATCTGCCGGCGGATGGCACCTACGACGTCGGTATGATCAACGGGGCCTTCATGCTGGGCCGGCGTTCGGTGCTGCGGGAGATCGCGGAGCCGGGTGGGGCGGTGTTTGACGAGCGATTCTTCATGTATGGCGACGACATTGATCTCTGCATCCGCATGGGCAGGTCGGGTCGGCGGATCGTGTACGACGGACGCGTTCGCATCACGCACTTGAAGGGGGTGAGCGTGACGAAGGAGTATGAGGCGATGTCGGCCGCGATCTTTGACGCGAACCGCGATGTCTACCTGAAGCACTTTGGCGCCACGTGGTTTTCGCGCTGGAAATGGCGGTTGGCTTTCGGTGCGTGGAAATTTGTGGCGCGAATGCGGGCGAAGTTGCGAGGCAGTCGGCGGGTGCAACCGGGTTGAGAGGCGTGTTTGTTTAAACACAGAGACACGGAGGGACAGAGAAGACCGGCCTGATTCTTATGTAGGAGTGTTTTTATGCCACGAGATTGCTCAACCGATCGAGGCATAAAGCCGCTCCAACAATACTACGCCCCGGTATTCTCCGTCCCTCCGTGTCTCTGTGTTAAAAAACCTGATCTTCAGTACGCGTTTTTCCAGCGAACGAAGGTCAAGGCGAGAATCTGCAAGTCGAGCCAGAGGGACCAGTTCTCAATGTAATAAATATCGTGCTGGATGCGCTGCGTGAGGTCGGTGTCGCCGCGCAGGCCGTTGACCTGCGCCCAGCCGGTCATGCCGGGTTTGACGAGATGGCGCGGGAGGTAGTGCGGGATTTCAGTGGCGAGGCGGTCCACGTGCAGCGGACGCTCCGGGCGCGGGCCGACGAGACTCATGTCGCCACGCAGGACGTTCCAGAACTGGGGAATCTCGTCGAGGTTCCAGCGGCGCATGAATGCGCCTAGTCGCAGCAGGCGGGGATCGCTTCGATCCGTGCTCTGCCGGGCGTGATCCTGAGCGGCGGCATCCGGCTGCATGCTGCGAAGCTTCCACAGTGTGAAAGTCCGGTGACCGGCGCCGATGCGGTTCTGCCGAAAGAAGACGGGGCCGCCGGGCGACTCGCGCTTGATGAGCGCGGCGAGGACAAGGACGAAGGGCGCGCCGAGCAACAGTCCGACCAAGGCGCCGATGAGATCAACCGTGCGCTTGAGGGCGCGATTGAAGAGCTGGTTGATGGCGAGTTCCTCGACGCCGAGCACGGGCAGGCGCCCGATGGTCTGCAGGCGGAGGCCGCTGAGCAGGATTTGAAACGAGGAGGGGATGACCTTCCACTCGGTGTAGGTGCGCTCGCAGGTCTCGACGGCCTGGATCATGAGCTCGCGCGGGAGATCCGACCGGGCGGCGATGAGGACGTCGATCTGGTGCATGCGGAGTGCGGTTTCGAGCTGTTCGAAGGTGCCCAGCGGTTCAGGTGCCGCGGCCTCGCCCGGCAAGGGGATGGCACCGCAGAAATGATAGGGATGGACGGGTTGGTTGGCCAGTTCGCTGGCGAGGGCCCGGGCCTCGTCGTTCCAGCCCAAAATGGCGACGCGCTGCCGGAGGCGGTCGCGCCACACCGGGCGGGTGAGCAGGTAGTAGAAGAAGGAGCGCCAGCAAAACATCACGACGATCACGCACGCGAAGGCGATGGCCACGAAGAGGCGCGAGATGGGGGGCTCGAACTTGAGGACCAGCGAGAGGCCGAGGTAGGCGGCGAACCAGAGCGTGGTGCCCTTGATGATGAGGCTGACGCTCTGGTATTTTCTCAGCAGCAGGCGCTCGGTGTAGAGGTTGAGCTGCGCATAGGCGCCGATGAGAAAGGCCACGCCCACGAGCAGCAGTGGGAGATAGGCGGCAAAGGTGGCGTCCGGCACGTCGATGCCGAGATTGCCCAGCGGCGAGGCGTAGCGGAGCCAGTAGCCCAGGGAGAGCGCAGCGAAGGAGAAGAGCGTGTCGCCCAGCACGAGCGCAGCGGGGAGCAGGACCTTGCGCAGGCGGGCGGTGGGCGGCGCTTTCATGGAGTGGCGGGAGTGGCGGGCAGGCGCGCGAGGAGTTCGCGGGCCGGCAGCCAGCCTTTGGGCGGAAAGACGGTGGAGGCAAACGCGGAAACGAGCCGGTGCGATGACTTCACGTAAAGATCAGTGAGGACGGGACCGTCAGGATGGAGCGCAAGCACGCCGTAGCCGGTGCGCCCGGGCCGGGTTTCGATGAGCAGGTTGGTTTCGCCCTCGGGGCCGGCCGTGAGGAATCCGTGCACATCGGGCGCGGGATGGCGGGCGGCCCGCCGTGCGAGGGCGGTGGCAAAAGCTGGATCGCGGGGCGCGACGTTGGAGAAATCCACCGGGGATTGCTGCCAGATTTGCAGCAGCCGGCCCCACGGGTAGGAGGCAGCCGCGGGCGGGAGCGGCGCATGCCGTTCAATGGCGGGGAGCGCGGCGATGAAGTCGGTGCCTTCAGCAGTGCATCCGTGGGCGGGGATTGTGCCTCCGGTCTGCCACCAGCGCCAGAGCTCGGCGATGCAGGCGGCCGATGGCTGTTTCGGTCCGAGTTCTTCCAGGATGGCAAGGGCCTCGCGGGCGACACTGGGGCGGAAGAGGGCGAAATCGGCATGATCCCACAGCGGCGAGATTGCAGCGGAGGGATCGTTGATCCATTCGAGCGCGAAGGCGCGGACGGCGGCGGCGTTTTCCTGAGTCGCCCGCAGCGCGAGCCCGAGACCGAAGTAGGCGCCGCCGCGGTGCGGGGCGTGCGCGAGGGTGGCGCGGAAATGCACGATGGCGAGGCGCGGGGCGCCGGATTCCAAGGCGAGCCATGCGAGGTTGAAATGGGCGTATTCCTGGAAGCAGCCGGCGGCGAGGGAAAGCCGGAGTTGCTCCGCGGCCGCGGCGCCGAGGCGGTCGCGCGTGACGGCGTCGGATGCTGCCGCACGCTGCCGGAGCAGGGAGCCGGCAAGTTGGTGACGGTAATAGGGATCGGCCGGCGCGCGGGCGGCGGCGAGGGCCAGGTGCGCCTGGGCATCATCCGTCCGGCCCGCGGCGAAGGCGACGAGCGCCTGCTCATAGTCGTGGCGTGCCCGGAGGTCGCGAGCGGTCAGCCAGAGCGGGACCAGCAGGACGGCGATGATGAGCCACGTGATGGTGTGGCGGGGGAATGTGAGTGTCGGCTCCGTCGCACTGAAGCCTTGGAAAAGCAACGCGAGGTTGATCACGAGCAGGGCATTGAAGACCGGCAGATCGAGCTGATGATCGGTGAGCGCGAATAGTCCATAGGCCAACAGCGACGCAGCCGCCGCCAGCGAGGCCGGGGAGGGAGCCCGGACCACGGCAGCGAATCGGCGGATCGCGGCTGCGACCAGCAGGATCAAGGCGAGCAATCCCGGTAAGCCCAGCGTGGCCCAGAGCTGCACGGGCGTGTTGTGCAACTGGAGCACATTGTCCACGCCACTGGAGAGTTGAGCGCGGACACCGGGGTAAGCCAGCGGCACAGCGCCGGGGCCCCAGCCCGTGAGCGGGCGCACAGTGCCGAGTCGGATTCCTGCGTCGAACATCGCGCTGCGCTGGCTGTTGCTTGCACGTGCAACTTCGCTCCAACCTCCGCCGAGGGCGAGTTCGCGGAGGCGGGGATTGGCGAGCACCGCGAGGCAGAGGACCGCAGCGGCGGCGAGGGCGACGAGCAGTTTGATGCGACGGGTCCATGGGGCGCGGAACAGGGCGAAGCCGACCAACAGGACAACCGTCGCCCCAAGTGCGGCCACCCCGGCGCGACTGCTCGTAGTGAGGAGGGCCAGCAGCGCGACCAGCACAGCGACTCTCCAAGCCAACCTGCGCACGCCCCGGGCTTGCCAGGCGGCGTGCGCCAACCAAGGCAGCACGAGCAACATGGCGCCGGCGGTGTAGTTGGAATGGCCGAAGGGATGATCATTGCGGACCGACCAGTCCCCGCCGGCGGTCTGCCAGCGCCAGCCGACCAGACTGACCACGGCCAGCAACGCCCCGCCCAAGGCCACGCCAAGGGTCAGACGCTGGACGCGGTCGGCACGGGCGGGCTCGGCGAGCCATTGGTGCAGCCAGAAAAAGAGCGCGATGCCACCCAGCGTCGGCCACACCCGCGGCAGGCTGAGCGGTGCAAACGGACTGAGGGCGGCGGAAACGACAACGCCCAATGCGAGCAACAGCAGACCGGCCGTGAGCAGGCGGCTGGGAGTCCGCCACGGCGTGCGAAGACTGAGGAGCGCAAAGATGGGCACGAGCCAGGCCAGAGTCAGACATGGCAGCCAAGGCCAGGTGAACTGCCGCGTGGCGGAGGGGTGGACAAGGGTGACGGCCAGTGCGCCGGCGGCGGCAAGGGCGAGGAAGCGGGTGGGCCAGGGATGGGCGGACGTGGGCGATGACGTGGTCACACGGGAGGTGCCGCGGGCGGCACGGGCACAGTGTCGCTTTTGGCAGGGGGCTTGCGCAAGCGCGGAGCACGGGGATGAGCGGGCTTGTTTTGGACGGGACCACCGGCCCCGAGCGCGGAAACGCTGAACGTCGAACTTCGAACGTCGAACGCTGAAGTAATCCAGGCGTCTCCGCCTGCGCTATTCCCAAGTGCCGTTGGCGCTGGCTGCCCAAGTAGGGCGGGTCTCTGACCCGCCAGTGCACGCTTCATTCGCATGTAGGCGTTAACAGGGCAGGTCGGAGACGCTGCCCTACTTAATGCCAAGGACCGCACTTGAGCGTTCCCGCCCTCACAGGGCAGTCCGGATACGGTATCCTTGACGGTGGGGCGCGACGCCGCGCAGGCTGGTGGCATGAATGGAGATGGCACGAACAACCGCCGGCTGAAACTGACCCTGCTGGCCGGGGCAGGCCTCGTGGCCCTGGTGGTCGCGTGGTGGGTTTGGCGTACCCAGGGCGGTGAACTCAGGCCGCTGGTGGATCAGGTGCTCGGACGGCTGCGCGCCATGGGGGCCGTGACGTTCTTCGTGCTGATGGCGCTGCTGCCGGCGGCGGGTTGTCCGCTGACCGTCTTCACGCTCACCGCGGGTCCGGTGTTCGGCCCGACGCTGGGCATGCCGCTTGTGCTGGTGCTGGTATGGGTGAGCATCGCCTTCAATCTGGCACTGTCCTACTGGCTGGCGCGTTATGCACTGCGGCCGTGGCTGGCGCGGTTGCTGGGCTGGCTGGGCTACAAATTGCCGGAGGTGGCCGAGGCGGATCACCACGGATTGGTGATTCTAGTGCGTGTGACCCCCGGGCCCCCTTATGTGCTGCAAAGCTACCTGCTCGGGTTGGCGGGGATTCCGTTTGCGACCTATTTCTTCATCTCGTGGGTAATCTCGTCGTCGTACGCCTGTGCCTTCGTCCTGTTCGGTGATGCCCTGATGCAGGGGCGGGGCCGGACGGCCTTGCTGGCGGTGATGCTGTTCATTGCCCTGACCGTGGCGGTGCAATTCCTGCGCCGCCACTACCGCAAACCACCGGCCCAGCCATGAACCGGCGGGAAGAGATGCTCTCAAGCGGGGCGGACGACCGGGTAGAGTCGGTGAGCGAGTTCACCCGCCGCGTGAAGACCCTGCTTGAAAGCGGACTTCGCCCGGGTTGGGTCCGCGGCGAGGTGTCCAACCTCCGCGCGCAGTCGAGCGGCCATGTGTATTTTTCGCTTAAGGATGCCGGGGCGCAGTTGAGTGCCGTGCTGTTTCGCGGGGATGCATCGCGGCAGACCGTGAAGCTGCGCGACGGATTGCAGGTGGTCGTATACGGCGAGGTGAGCGTTTATGAGGCGCGCGGGCAGTATCAGCTCATCGTGCGCGCGGTGATCGAGGACGGCGTGGGCAAACTGCAGCGCGAATTCGAGGCCCTGAAAAAGCGGCTGGCGGAGGAGGGCCTGTTCGAGGCGGACCGCAAGGTCGCGATTCCCGAGATGCCGGCGACGGTGGGCTTTATCACGTCGCCGACCGGGGCCGCGGTGCAGGATTTTCTCCGTATCCTGACGCGCCGCGGCTGGCGCGGAAGAGTCATCGTACTGCCCTGCAAAGTGCAGGGCGAGGGCGCGGCGGCTGAGATGGTGGCCATGCTCACGCTGGCGCAGGAGTTGGGTATCTTCGACCTGCTCGTGATCGGACGCGGGGGTGGCAGCTTGGAGGATCTGTGGGCCTTCAATGAGGAGCCACTCGTGCGCGCCGTGGCGGCGTGCCCTGTGCCGATCATCTCGGCGGTCGGGCATGAGATAGATTTCACCCTGTGCGACTTTGCGGCGGATGTGCGCGCCGAGACACCGAGCGCGGCGGCCGAGTTGATCTCCAGCCACTTTGTCGCGGCGGTCGAACGGGCGGCGCAGGCACGGGAGACTTTGGGCCAGGTCGTTGAGCATGTCCTGGCGCGGGCAGGGGAGCGACTCGACCACGCGCGCAGCCGGCTGCGGCTGCTGAGTCCGTCGGCGCAGGTCGAGCAGGGGCACCTGCGGGTGGACGATCTTACCAACCGCCTGGGCAGCGCGTTGCGCACCGCCGTGCAGCTGAAGCGGCAGCAACTGACCGAGATGCGGACGGAATGGCAGCGGCTGTCGCCGGAGGCGCGGGTGCAGTTGGAGTCGCACCGGCTGCTGTCGCTGTGGAAGCGCCTGCAGGCGGCGAGCCCGGCGTCGGTGCTCAATCGCGGGTTTATTATTATGAAGGACGGGTCCGGCCGGCCCGTGGTCCGGGCGGCGGGCGTGCGCCCCGGCCAGAAGCTGTCGGCCGAGTTTGCCGATGGCACCAAGTCCGTGACCGCGGACTGAGCGGAGTGCAATTTTGCGCTTGGCAAGCGCCGGAATTTAATAATTATAAACCAAGAGTTGGCCCATTCCCTAACCCCTGCCTTTGTTTATGACTACCCCTTGTCTACCTCAGTACGACCGGAGCAACGGTCGTCGATTTCTCCAATTGCTGCTCGGCATGACCATCCTGTCCGTCGCCGCCGCCCAAACCACGCCGCCGCGCGCAGACGAGGAACCGGTCAAGCTGGCTGACTTCGTGGTCTCCACCACCCAGGACAGCGGCTACCGGGCCGGAAATTCGGTGTCCGCGACCCGCATCGACACGCCCATCAAGGACCTGCCTTTCTCGATCAGCGCGTTCACGGAGCAATTCATCAGCGACATCGGGGCGCTGGAATTGCTGGATGTGGTGAGCTTCGCCCCAGGCGTGACCAGCGGCGCGAAGGAATTTACTCAGGGCAACAACCGCTTCTCGATCCGCGGCTTTGACGGCGACGTCACCCCGCAGCGCAACGGCTTTGTCGGCAACCGCTATGTGGACTCGGCCAACATCCAGCGCGTCGAGGTGGTCAAGGGGCCGGCCTCCCTGCTGTACGGCCAGATCACGCCTGGCGGCACGGTCAACTACATCACCAAGCGCGCCACCAACAAGGATTTCGTCAAGGTGAAGGCCCAGGTCGGCACGGACGAATTCTGGCGGGCCGAGGTCGATGCCAACCGTTCCTTGGCCGACGGCCGGTTCAACGCCCGCGTCATCGGCGCGTACGAAAACAGCTTCGCGTGGGCGAATCCGAGCGGCGGCGATTCCCAGCTCCTTGCGGGCAGCTTCGAGATCAAGCCGCTGAAAAATGCGTCCCTGATCCTCGAATTCGAGACCTATGACCGGGAGCAGACTCCACTCGTCGGCATGAGCCCCAATCTCTCGATCTCCGGCTTCAACTCCGGCTCATCGACGAACTATCCCGTGCTGACAGATCGCGCCCGGGCGCAGGCCTATGTGGATGTGGGCAACCTGAACCTCGGCTTCCTCAACTACCCGCCGCTGCCGGACGATTTCAATTATGTCGGCCGCAATGATTATCGGGATTCAAACTTCGATTCGCTCAATGCCGAATTGAACGTGAAGATCGGCGACAACTGGCGGGCCCGCGCCAACTTCGGCTGGAACGATTTCAAGATCAGCAACAAGCTCACGGGTCTCGCCGAGTTCACCGTCACGCCGGCGGCCGCTTATCTGGCGACGGCCGGGAACAGCCGTTTCACCTATCGCGATGAATTGCGCGCCAATCCGGGTTCCGTGCTGGCCGATCCGAACAAGACCGCCACGGCCATTTTGACCCGCCGCAAGCGCCTCGAGGAATCCATGGGCGACTCCCGTTCCTATCAGGTGGAAGTGACCGGCCGTATCGAGCTGGGTGCGATCACCCTGAAGCCACTCTTCGGCGCCTTTCTGAGCGAAGTCGGCACCGGCAGCTTCCGTCGCGAGAGTACCGCCACGCCTCCGGCCGGTCTCGCCAACTCGGCGACCACGCCCAGCCAGCACTTCCAGCCGTGGAACTACAATGACCGCTCCACCTGGATCAACACGGACGATTACGACGTGAACACCATCCCCGGCATCAATTCCTACAATGACGCCGAGGGCGAGGAGAGCGCGTACTACGGCGTGCTGACGCTTTCGATGTTCGACGACCGTTTCACCCTGATCGGCGGCGCCCGCCGCAACGAGACGTGGACGATCAACACCAACCTGCTGCCCACAACCACCACGCCCCCGGGCGCGGCCGTGGTCGGCGACAAGTTTGAAGCCACCAAGACCACGCCGCAGTTTGGCGCGGGTTTCAAGGTCCGCCGCGACGTCCTCCTGTTTGCCAGCTATTCCGAGTCCTTCTTTATCGAAGACCGCAGCCTGACGTCTTTCAATCCGGCTTACAATCCGGCCCTGCCCTCGGGCGTGGGCAACCGGGTCACCATCAGCGAACCCGCCCTGCCGACCACCGGCAACGGCTATGAGTTCGGCGTCAAGACCGACCTGCTGGACGGCCGCGTGTCGTCGACTCTTTCCTGGTTCCACCTTGAGCGTGAGAACCGCGTCCTGCGCTTCCGCGAAACTGCGCCGGATGGCACGTTCCCGACCATCACCCGCCAAGGCACGGTTGACCAGAGCGAGGGCGTGGAGATCGAGATCACCTGGTCGCCATTGGACAACTGGCAGGTCTACGCGACCCTCAGCCTGATGGACATCAAGACCATCAAGGGCACCTTCCCCGCCATCATGATCTACTCGACGGATCCGGTGGTGCAGGCGGCCTATGTGGCGGCCTACAATGAAGCGAAGGGCCTGATCCTCAACGCCGTGCCGGAAGGATCCTCCGAGAAACTCGCCACGCTGTGGACTCGCTACACCTTCAAGACGGGTGCGCTCGATGGCTGGTGGGTCGGCGGCGGATTTGTCAGCACCGGCGACAAGGCCCAGCGCACGGCCAACCCGACGCTCTTCCTTGATGCCAGCACGATCTACGACCTGACGGTCGGCCGCGACTGGAAGGCCGCGGGCGTCAATTGGTCGGCCACGCTGGCATGGAAGAACGTTGCGGACACCGTGTATTACAACGCCAACCAATCGCGCGGCCAGCCCGGCCGCATGATCCTGAGCGTGAGCACGAAGTTCTGAAATAGTTGGGCAGGTCTGTTGACCTGCCCGTTTGACGTTTATCCGCGGTTCAGCGCCTAAAGGGCGGGTTAAAACCCGCCCTACTTGGCACCAGCTTGCGCGACGCAGCAGGCAGGACATGATGAAATGGCTAACATGAATTACCTGCGGACCTTCTCCACGCTGGGTTGCCCGGAGCGCACTCTGGACGAAGTGCTAGCTCTCACCCGAGATTTCGGGCTCCGCGGAGTTGAACTGCGCTGCCTCGGCGGAACCACCGACCTGCCTGGCTGGCTGGCGAAGACCTATGGCACGCCGGCCGCATTGGCGGCGCGATTGCGCGAGAGCAACGTTCGCGTCCTGGCATTGGACACCTCGCTGAAACTGGCGCAGAGGACGGCGGCGGAACAGGAGGCGTTTCTCAAGTTTGTGCCTTGGGCGGAGGCGCTGAACGTCCCGCATCTTCGGGTATTTGATGGGGGAGTAGCGGGCGACCCGGCAGCAGTCCAGCAGGTGGCGGAAGGCTGGCGTTGGTGGAGCGAACTCCGGCTGAAAAACGGTTGGCGCACCGACGTGATGATCGAGACTCATGACTCACTCGTGAACACTTCCGCGCTGCTCGCTTTGATCCGCGAGGCGCCCGGTTGCCGCATTCTCTGGGACTCGCACCACACCTGGAAAAAAGGCGGCGAGGATCCGGTCGCCACTTGGGCCGCCATCAAGTCACAGGTCGTGCACATCCACGTGAAGGATAGCGTCAGCCGTCCGAGCGCGCGCCACCCGTTCACCTATGTTTTGCCGGGCGAAGGAGAATTTCCCATGCCGCCATTGAAGGCGGTCTTGGAAGGCGAATTCACGGGCCCGGTCAGTCTGGAATGGGAGCTTTTATGGCATCCCTACCTGCCGCCGCTCGAGGCGGCGTTGAAGAAAGCGGCCGGCGGTTGGTGGTGAGGCCAGCTTGGCCTAGGAGTTTGGTTTGATTGGATAGCAGTCACGAGTGGCTGATTTATTGTTAGCCAAAGCAGTGACGTAACCTTGGGTAGCGCCCGGCCTCCGGACGGGCGGTTCGGGATGCGCCAGCCTTTCACGGCCCGTCCGGAGGCCGGGCCCTACCCAGAAAGCAATGCGCCGCGTCTGTATCTTTACAGGGGCAACGATCAGCGGGCCGCCTTCGCTGGCTTACCGAATGCGTGACTCACCCGCCCACATATCGGCACTGGGTCCGAGGACGGTTTTCAATTCATCAGTGCACCGCCCCAACTCGGCCATGGTGGCCGCGTCCAGCTGCAGGCGACCGGCGGCGACGTTGGCGTGGATCTGTTGTGGCGTCCGCGCCCCGAAGATGACCGACGATACACCCGGCCGGTGCAGCAGCCACGCCAGGGCGACATCCGCCATCGGCTGGCCGAGCCGGGAGGCCACGGTGCGGATGCGGTCGATCGTGGCAAAGGTCAGTTCCTCGCAACCGGCGCCACCGTGCCGTGACATGGGGCGGTCGGCGCGGAAGTGCCGCGTGCGCGTGCGGCCGGCCGGCACGTCATTGGCCGTGCGGAAACGGCCGGTGAGCAGGCCTTGATGCAGCGGGCTGTAGCAGAGGATGCCGAGTCCGTCGCGCTGGCAGGCGCCGACAATTTCAAATTCGATCGCGCGCCAGATGAGATTGTAGGCCAGTTGATTGGTGATCCACCCGTGGCCCGAGGCCCGGAGACGGCCCAGGCTTTGCGGGCCGAAGTTGCACACCCCGAGCGTGCGGACTTTGCCGGCGTCACGGAGTTTTTCCATCGTGGCGATGACATCCTCGAGGTGTTCACCGGTGCCGAGCCAGTGGATCTGCAGGAGATCAATGCAATCGGTCTGGAGGCGGCGCAGGCTGGCCTCGCAGGACGCCACCGCTTTCTCCGGCGTCATGTCGGCCTCGCTGATCTTGGTGGCGATCAGCGCCCGGTCGCGGTGATCGCGCAGGGCCTTGCCGACGACCTGTTCGGACAAGCCGTCGCCATAAGCCGGGGCGGTGTCGATCAAGGTCACGCCGGCATCGAGGGCGGCGTGGATGGTGGCGATGGAATCCGCCTCCGCCTGGGGTCCCCAGAATTTGTCACCGGCCAGCGCCCAGGTGCCGAGGGCGAGCGGTGAGATCGGGAGGGGCAGGGCGGTAGGATGCAGCGGTTTCATGAGGGAATCATTCGATGGCCAGATGCTCGTCGGTCAACCGGATCGTGTCAGTGCGGCCATCGGGACGATGCACGACCAGACTGCCATCCGGCTTGAGCGTGGTGGAAAGTTTGGTGACGGGGAAACCGGCACGCTCCGGCCAGAGCACCGCATAAAGCACGTGCTGCGTGCGCTGGGTGTCGACGTCGGCAAACAGGTGGCTCTGCTCATCCCAGCGTCCGGTGGTGATGTAGTTGGCCGCGGAGCCCCGGGCATATGCTGGATCCACGGGTACGTCGGCATGGTCCTGCACGCGGCCGGTGAAGCCCGCCTCCGGGGTCCGCAATTGCACGGTCAGGGTGGCGTGAACGGCTTGGATCAGCGCGGTGGCCTCGTCCTCGTGCCACGTGATGGGCTTCAGGGCATGCAGGGCAAATGTAAGCCGGCCCGGTTTGGCGAGTTGCACGACGTCGCGAATGACCACGTAGCGGCGGTCAATGAAAACGAAGTCGCGCGTCACCCGTTTGACCTGACTCTTGGGCTGGAGCAGGGCGTAAGCCGTCGTGGCGTCGCCGGTGGTCCAGGCAAAGCGGGCTGCTTCGGTGAAGCGCGTGATCGCACCGGAGGATTCCGCGGACTTGGGTTTCTGCCCCAGGCCATCAATCAGGACGGCGTTCTTTGATTTGGTGAGGCGGGTCCATCCCTCGTGATGCGGGGAGTTGTGCCACTCGCGATAGGCGCCGGTGATGGCGAGGTTTTCGCCATAGGCATTGAGCACGAAGGCATTTTGGTGCGCGTGGGAATGACTGTAGCTGCCGTAAGGCGAGGAGACAAAGGTCACGTGGATATCGTCCGCCGGGCGGCCGAGATCACTGTGCAGCGAAACCCAGCCCACATCCTTGAACCAGCGGTTGGCCGGCAGATCCGACAGGGGCACGGCGGCGGGCAGGGGACGCTTGCTGGCGATGAAATTGCGGATGAGGAATTCCGCGCTCGTCGGGTAAATCCGGTCGAGCCCCTGCAGCCCTTTTTCGGCGGGCTTGGCCCGGGCATCCGTGCAGAGCCCGGCGTAGCTCACGAGTCGGCCGTCCGCTTGCACCCGGGCCAGGTGCAGCATGAATTCGGCGACCATGGGCTCGAGGTTGAACATGCCGGCATTGGAGAGATCACCGAACTGGGTGTGCCGGTAGGGTTGGACGTTGTAGATTTGGAAGTAGGGCGTGTTCTTCCAGAACTTCGTCGCATACGCCGAGGGATCGCCCAGCGCCAGCAGGGCATCCTGAAAGGCGGCATGCTCCATCACGCCGCGCCAGTAAGCCACGCCCTCGGCCCAACCGCCGTCATCGCCGCCCCAGGGCGGGAACTGGTTCTGATAGTACGTGTAGACGAATTCCCACCACTCGCGCGCTTCCGGCAGGTCGTCCCAGAGCGCCAGGGCGGTGAGCCCTGTCATCGGCATAAAGCGCACCGGATGACTCGAGGGTTCGACGGCGAGCGAGTTGTAGCGCAGTTCGCCGGTACGGGCTTTTTTGATGAAGGTGAAGGATTGGCTGCCGCGGGCGCGGTAGTGAGTGAGCAGCCTGGCGCGTTCGGCGGGAGTGAAATGCGCGCGGAGCTGGTCGTAGACGAGCGGAAGTTTACGCCAGATGCGGAAGTGGGCCTCGTCGTTGTAGAGGATGCTGGTCGCGCCGCGGCTTGGACCCTTTTTCCAGCCGGAGGCATCGAGGCTCCACTCAGCCTCGCCGAGCAGATAGGCCTTGGCCTTCGCGAGGTATTTTTCCTCGCCGGTGACGCGCCAGAGGAGCGCCGCGGCCTCGGCGATACCGGCGACGCGGCCACAGACGTCCTGCGCGGAGCGCCACTGGTCGGCGGCCTCCGGTCCGCGTTTGGAGGGGCGGGGATCGCCGTAGGTCAACGGTTCGGCCGGGAATGGGTAGTCGATCCAGTCGCGATCAAAATCAGCCTTGAGCTTGGCGAATGCCGCCGCGCCTTCGCCGGTGCTCACATAGGTGCGAAATGCTTCCTCCTGTCCGGCCATCACCATCGTGCGTGGTGCCTGTTGCGGAATTGGCGCGGCGAAGCCCGGAGCAACTCCGGTCAGCAGCCACCCGAGAGAAACTGCGAGACGGAATATCAGTGAGGAACCGGTCTTCATGTCGGGAATTTGGATAGTTGACCTAAATGAGGCAGCCTTGGGTATCGCCCGGCCTCCGGACGGGCGGTTTGGCGTGCGCAGGCCCTTCACGGCCCGTCCGGAGGCCGGGCTCTACCCATAGGCAGCTTCTGGTGTCACTTCTTTGGGTGATAATCAATTGTCGCGTTGGATAGATCCGGCAGCGCCCAGTGGGTGATCGTCCAAGGTCCAAGCATCGGATGCTGCAGTTTCCAGCAGCCTTTCGCAGTGCTGATCACCTGCCAAGGCCTGCCTTCGCCGCGATCCCGACCGGTCCAGGACAGTGCGGCGAGGAAGGTGATGGTGCTCGATCGTCCGGTCTTCAGGACCGGGCACACGTGGTAAGGCGCGTGAATGTGCGTGCGCGGCGTGGAATCATCCGTGCGGTTGTCCCAGGCTGAATCGGTAAAGCCGTGCAGGCTTTGCAACACGGTGCCACGTCCGTCAGGCGCGAAAAACTCCACCGGGGCAACATCACCCGGGCGGCGCGCCGGCACCGTGGCGCCGGGCTCACGCAACGGCAGCGCATAGCCACCGAGCCGGAAGACGGAGGGCTGACGGGCTTCGAGGTGATGAATGTGCAGGATCCAGCCGGCCTTCCACCAGAGATAGGTCTCCAGGCTGGTGCTGACCTGCCCAACCTTGAAACCCATGCCGTGGGAGTAGCCGACGTGCTGCCCGTCCATCTCCACGCACACGGTCGAATGTCGGCCATAGACGCGGCCGTCATCAAGTTCCTGCGTCAGCGCGCTGTCGATGGACCAGTCGGTCGCGAAATCCTTCTTCTTCGCCAGCGTGAAACTGACGCCGGTGCGATAAGCCAGCTTGCTCCATTTCCATGCACCGTAGCGGAGTTGCGTGTTTCCGACCATGGAGCCGGCGTTGAGGATCTCGACCTCACCGCCGACTCCGCGGACGAGCAGCCCGGCGGAGGGGATGGGATGGGCGAAGTCTCCGAGTTCGGCAGGCAACGGTTCCTCGGGCACCTGCCAGAAGGCGTGATCAGGCGGCAGGGTGAGGACGGCGAGACCCTTGGCGCACCAGTAGGGTGAGCCGCTGCACGAATAGGCCTCGGCGATGGGCTCGAAGCGGTCGGTCCACCCGAAGGCGAGGCAGCCCTGTTCCTGCGTGATGGGTTGGGCGAGGAAGAAATCGAGGTTGCGCGTGCACAGGCGGCGCAGGCGGCCTAGCGGCAGGTCGGTGCTGCCGGTGGCGACGGCCAGGCCGAAGACATTGATCGCGTTGAAGCGATACATGATCGAGCGACCAAAGGCGGGATGCTCGCCGCTCGCGGCGAAGAAATGCTGGTAGTCACGGACGAAGAGTCCGGCCCATTCGCGCCAGCGGCGGGCCCGCTCGGGGTTGCGCGCGCCGTGAAGCCGCGCCCACCAGAGGCCGTAGAAGTGGAAGGCGTAGGCGTTGTAGTGGTCGAACGCCTGGTTGATGCCGTCCTCGAACCAGCCGCCGCCGCGATGCATGGTCTCGAGCTGGCGCAGGTGCGTCTCGATGACGGTGCGGTCCGTCGGCCGCGCGTAGCCGTGCCGCCCGAGGAATTCGAGGATGTGCACCGACATGAACAGGTGGTTGTTGTTCACGATGCCGCCGCCGCGGCAGGTGCCGAACCAGCGGGCGACCTGGTCTTTGCCCGCCTGCGGCAGCGGATCCCAGAGCTCGGCCGGTGCGATCTGCAGGGCGATGGCCATCAGCCCCATCTCGACATGATGCTGGTGGTAGGATGCATCCGGACCCCAGTAATGGGGACCCGCGGGATCGCTGCCCGCGAGCAATCCCTCGCGGAACCATTGGGCGGCAAATTGCCGGATGAAAGCGTCGTCGGGATGCGGCACCGACTGCAGAAAGTGGGCGGCCAGCGTCATCGGCCGTGCGAAAGTTTCCAGGCGATCGGCCTGGGCGTCATGATCGCTGGGCGGACCGGCGATCGCGAGATCGGCCCGGCCGGGATGCATGAGCGCCACGAGTGGTTCGAGCAGCCGGCGGGTCTGCAACTGCCAGTGGCGGTAGGCGGCGGGGACGGACGTATCCATGGCGATCAGGAGGAACGGTCGTAAACGAGCGGAGTGACGATGGCCTCAAGCGGCCGGTCTGCGGCATAGGCCTGCAGATTGCGGAGACTGAAGGCACCGGCATCGCACCGGCGGTCCGTGGTCGGCCCGGCCAGATGCGGCGTGAGCGTGACATTGCGCAGGCCGCGGAAACCGCTGTCGTTGGGCAGGGGTTCGTCGGCAAACACATCGAGGCCCACTTGGATGCGGCCCTCGCGGGCCACCCGCAGCAACGCCACTTCATCCACGACGGCGCCGCGGCCCACATTGACGAATACGCCGCCCGGTCGGATCAGCCGCAGCAGTTTTTCGGTGATGATGCCGGTGGTTTCCGGGATGAGGGGGGCGAGTTCGACGATGATGTCGTTGTCGGAAAACAGGGCCTCGAGCGAAGGTGCGCGGCGGATGCCCCAGGTCTGCTCCGTGGCGGCGTCGACATCCGGGGCGAAGACCTGCACCCGCACGCCAAACGGCTCCAGCAGGCGGATGAATTCACGGGCCACCATGCCGAAACCATGGATGCCGACATTCCGGCCGAAGAGCGAGGCGGTCTCGGTGCCGCTGTGTTTCCAGCCCTGCTCAAGATGCATCGCGAGCGCCCAGCTCGTGGCCCGGCGTAGGCAACAGAGCACGTGAAAGAGCGCCCACTCGGCGACGATGCGGCTGATGGATCCGCCCCAGTTGGTCAGAATCAACCCCTGCTCCAATTGGGATCGGGTCACCAGTTTCTTCACGGAGCCACAGAGATAGCAGACATAACGCAGGCGCGCCGGTAGGCGCGTGGGCAGGGCCCGGGTTTTCCAGGCCGCCACGATGACCTCGGGATTCAGCTCATGGAGCAGTTGCTCGGTTTGCGCCGCATCGAGGGCGAGCGGATCCTGATGCCGGAATCCGGCGCCGAGGCTGCGCAGTTCGGACCACATCGGTTCCGGCAGGAAGTCGCGGGCTTCCTCGGCAGTCAGCAGGGCAAGTATAAAAACGGGCTTGGGCATGAAATTATGAAATTTTACCGTAAGCAATGATGCTAACTTGGGTAGCGCCCGGCCTCCGGACGGGCGGTGTGGCGTGCGCGAGCCAATCCCCGCCCGTCCGGAGGCCGGGCCCTACCCAAGGCATGAGCATGTGGTTATGTCTTTCGGAAATCATCAGAGTAAGACGGTGATTCAGGCCGCCCCGGGCGGATAGCACTCGAGCACGGTACATTCGGGTTCGGGCTGCAGGTCGATCGCACCCAGACCGGCGGGGACGAAGAATTTGTCGCCGACTTCGAGCCGGTGTGATTCTCCGCCGGCCTGCAAGGTGACGCGGCCCACCGTGATGATCCCGACGTAAAACGAATCTTCGCTCTTGCTGATCCGGCTGCGCACCACGGACTGCCGCACGCGGAAGCACGGCGTGCGTTCGGGACCGATAAGGTCGTCCTGCCACGAATCGGGGCCGAGGGCGCGCCGCCGCTTGGGCGGACAGCCGGCTTCCACCCGCACTCGGCCCGGTGGCCACGGGGAGAGATCGAACACGTCGAGGCAGAAATCCAACCCGCGGTTCATGAACCGCGCACTCTCGGGCAGGAGGTGGCCGCCGCGCTCGAATTCGAAACGCACCACCAGATCACTCGGCTCCTGGATCTCCACGAGAAAGATGCCTTCGCCCAAGGCGTGCGGCAGGCCGCCGGGGACGACATAGGTGTCGCCCGGCCGGACCGGCACCCGGTTCATGGCGGCGAGCAGGGAGGCGATGTCCTGGTGTTCAATCAAGGTGCGCAGCCGGTCGCGCGACGGGGGATCGCGGAATCCCAGATAGATCGCCGGGTCGCGGACCTCGTCGCGGATCGAAAGGATGTGATAGGCTTCCGTCTTGCCGGAAGGCGCTCCAAGCCGGCGCCGGGCGAAGTCGGCGGACGGATGCACTTGCAGGTGGAGCCGGATGG